>JAJFBF010000079.1 GCA_020697295.1 Moraxellaceae bacterium
CAGCTGGGCCTCGAGCTTGGCGATGGCATCCCAGGTGCCGCACAACATCATGATCAGGGCGAATTCCTGGCCCATCACGATCATGCGCGAGTCGGCGATATTGCAGCGGGTTTCCGAGGCGGCGCGGGCCAGCTCGTCGACAATGCCGGTGCGGTCGGCACCGAGGGCGGAAATAACGAGAAAATGCTCCATGGGCCTTCCTGGTGGAGAAAAACTGGGGCGAGTTTAACACTGGCGGGCGGCACCCGTAACCGTATTGGATGCCGTCAGATTGGACTAGGAATAACGGGTGGGGTCGGCCACCCCGGCCGCCTCGAAGCCCTGGCGGCGCAGGCGGCAGGAATCGCAGCGCCCGCAGGCCCGGCCGTCGGCGTCGGCCTGGTAACAGGACACGGTCAGGCTGTAGTCCACCCCCAGGCGCAGGCCGGTGCGGATGATCTCGGCCTTGCTGAGCGCGATCAGCGGGGTGTGGATGTGCATGCGGTGGCCTTCGACCCCGGCCCGGGTGGCCAGGTTGGCCAGGGTTTCAAAGGCGGCGATGAAGTCGGGGCGGCAGTCCGGGTAGCCGGAATAGTCCACGGCATTGACGCCGATAAAGATGTCGTCGCTGGCGGTGACTTCGGCCAGGCCCAGGGCAAAGGACAGGAAGACGGTGTTGCGCGCCGGCACATAGGTAACCGGGATGCCGTCGCTGGCCTCGGTGGGCACGGCGATGGAGGCATCGGTCAGGGCCGAGCCGCCGATGGCGCCCAGGTCCAGCCTGAGCACGCGATGATCCGTGACGCCGAAGGCGGCGGCGACCCGGCTTGAGGCGACCAGCTCGGCCTGGTGGCGCTGGCCGTAGTCAAAGCTGAGGGCGACCGGCTCGAAGCCCTGCTCGCGGGCAAGGGCCAGGCAGGTGGCGGAGTCGAGCCCACCGGAGAGCAGGACGATGGCTTTCTTTACGGTAGTCATGCTGCGTATACCAATCACTTTTTAAGAGCCTGTCTCAGCAGGGCATTCTGTAACTTGCCAGTCGGGATAAATCCTGACCTGCCGAAACAGGCTCCAGGGACGGCAGGTGCCGCGAGAGGCCGGCGCCGGCCGGGAGCCTGACCATCACTCATCGGCCGCTGGCGGCGGTCCCGGCCTCAGTGTCCGGGTTCGTTGTTCCAGAGGTACTTGTGCAACTGGACCTGCAGGCGGACATGGAGCTTGTCGGCCAGTATCCACTCCGCCAGGGTGCGCGGCTCGAGCGCCCCGTGCACGGGCGAGAACAGTACGTCGCCAACCCGTTCCACCAGCCGGTGCTGGTCACACTTGAAGCGCGCCCACTCGTAATCCTGGCGGGAGGCCAGCACGAACTTGACCTGGTCATGGGCGGTCAGCAGCGGAAGGTTCTCGTACAGGTTGCGGTGCGATTCCCCGGAGCCCGGCGCCTTTACGTCCACGACCCGGCTCACGCGTGGGTCAACGCCGCTGACATCCAGCGCGCCGCTGGTTTCCAGCGACACCTCGTAGCCCTCGTTGCAGAGGCGGGTCAGCAGTTCCAGACATTCGGGCTGGGCCAGGGGTTCGCCGCCAGTGACGCACACATGGCGTGCTCCCTGGCGCCGGACCTCATCGAGGACGGCCGCCATGGGCATGATCTGACCACCGCTAAAGGAGTAGGTCGTATCGCACCAGCTGCAGCGCAGCGGGCAGCCGGTCAGGCGCACGAACACCGTGGGCCGGCCGACGCTACGCGCCTCGCCCTGCAGGGAGTGGAAAATTTCAGTGATGCGGAGTTCGGTCACGACAGAAAGACGGCGCGAAAAGGGCCGCCATTCTATCGCAGGGCGCAGGGCCGGTCAGTTTTTCTTCCGGCTGGTCGTCCGGGTCGAGGACTTGGGAGCGGCTTTCCCGGTCTTGCTGCCTACGGGCTTGGCTGCCGCCTGGGGGGCAGGGGACTCAGCCGCCACGGGCTTGCTGGCGCTGTCCAGTGCGTCGATATAGCTCTGGGCCAGGGCCGCCTCGCTGCTCTTGGGGTACTTCTGCAGCAGCTCCTGCATGCGCTTGCGCGCCTCCTGGGGCTTGCCGCGCAGGTCGAGCAGGGCGCCGGTCTTGTAAAGGGCGGCCGAAGCCTTGGGGCTGTTGGGGTAGTTGCTGAGGACGATGTCGAACTGCTTCTGGGCGGCGTCCTGGTCCGGCGTGCTGGCGTTGAGGTAGAACTCGCCCAGCCAGTAGTAGGCACTGGGGACGAAAGTGGAGTTGGGATAGCGCTTTACGAAGGCCAGCATGGGCGGGATGGCCTTGTCGGGGCCGCCCACCCGGAAGGTGTCGTAGGCGGCCAGATAGGCCCGCTTTTCATCCTCGAGGGTGGGGCTGGCCGCCGTGCCGGACGCCCCGGGCACCTCGCCGCCGGCCACCGGCGCGGCCTGCTGCTGTTGCTGCATCTGCTCCTGCAGCCCGTTCAGGCGCTGGTCGAGGTCGGTATAGCGCACGCGCAGGTCATTTTGCAGCTTCTCGAGCTGGAAGCCCTGCTGCTCCAGCAGGCCCTGCAGGGTCTGGATCTGCTGCTGCAATTGCTCGACCTGGGTGTATTGCTCCCACATGCCGCCGCCATTGCCGCTCCCGCCGGGGGTGCCGGGTGCCGGTGAAGCGGCGGTGCCGGCAGCCGCTCCTGCGCCATTGGCGGCCACCTGGGCCGGGCGGGCGACCGGCGCCGAGAGGGGGCGTTCCTCAACCGGAATCTCGGCCCGGGCCACGGCAGCGGCAAGCAGGAGGGAAGGCAGGATGGCCAGGCGGAACCGGTTCATGGCGGGCACTCGAAAAGCAGGGGATGGGGCAGAGTCTGCTGGAAATCCCCCGGGCTGTCTGTTGCGGGATTTTTAAAGCGGCAGGGGTCAGGCATCGATCACGATGACGGTGATGTTGTCCTTGCCACCCTTGGCGTTGGCCAGCTCGATCAGCGCCGTGCAGATGTCCGGCAGCGGCAGCGGGCGTCCGAGCAGCGCGCAGATCTCGGGGTCGCTCATCATTTCGTAGAGGCCGTCCGAGCAGAGCAGGTAGCGGTCGCCTGCCTGCAGCGGATGCTCGGCGATATCGATGCGGGTCGTGTCCTCGAGGCCGAGGGCATGGGTGAGGATGTTGCGCGCCACTTTCTGACGGGCTTCCTCGGGGGTATAGAGGCCCTTGTCGATGAATTCCTGCAGCAGCGAGTGGTCACGGGTGAGGGCCACCAGCTCGCCCCGGCGCAGGCGGTAGAGCCGTGAGTCGCCGACGTGGGCGACGGCCAGCGACTGCCGGTCGAGCAGCACCGCCACCAGGGTGGTGCCCATATCCTTGTAGCGTGACGACTCCGCCGCTTTTTCGCGGATGGAGGCGTTGGCGGCCATCACCGCGGTCTCGAGGCGATCACGCGCGGCGAGGCCCGTGGTCTGGCCCAGGATGGCGAGTGTGGTTTCCACGGCCAGCTGGCTGGCGACTTCGCCGGCATTGTGGCCGCCCATGCCGTCGGCGAGCACGGCAATGCCGAGCTCAGGGGCAAGTGAAAACGCGTCCTCATTGTGGTCGCGCTGGCGACCTGTGTCGGTGGCGCCGGCGTAAATCGGGGCTTTCATCGCGCAGTCCGTCTCCTGTTCCTGTTTTTCACCCGCTGTGCGGCGGGAGCGGTGCCGGGGCTTATTCCTCGGAGTCGACGATCTCTTCCGAGCTGTCCTTCTTGCAGGAGTCGACACAGGCCTTGATGGCCAGCGCGAATTCCTTGCCGGTCTGGTAACGCTGCTCAGGTTCCTTGGCCAGCGCCTTGTCGATCACCGCGCCCATGCAGGGCAGCAGGTCGGCCAGTTCGGGGCGGGCGTCGAAGACCGAGGCATGCGGCTCGTTGGCGATCTTGTACATGAGTGTGGCCATGGACTCGCCGCGGAAGGGCGCGGTGCCGGAAAGCATCTGGTAGAACATCACGCCCAGGCTGTAGAGGTCGGAGCGGCCGTCGACCTTCTTGCCCGCCACCTGTTCCGGAGACATGTAGGTGGGGGTGCCCAGTACGGTGCCGGTCTTGGTCTTGCTGGCGTCGGTGATGCGCGCGATCCCGAAGTCGGTGATCTTGATCACGTTCTTGTCGGGGTCGTACATGATGTTGGCCGGCTTGATGTCCCGGTGCACGACGTTGTGCTGATGTGCGTAATCGAGGGCGAGGGCCGACTTGTAGACGATGTTGATGACCTTTGACACCGGCATCAGCGCATCCGGCTTCACATAGCGCGCCAGGTCGTGGCCATGCAGGAATTCCATGGCGATATAGGCGAGGTCGTGCTCTTCGCCGGCATCATAGATGGTGACGATATTGGGATGGTTGAGGCGGCCCGCGGTCTCGGCTTCGCGGAAGAAGCGCTCCTTGATCTCGACCAGTTCGTCGCCCTCGAATTCGTCCTTGAGGCCCATGGTCTTGATCGCCACCACGCGGTTGATCTTGGGGTCGCGCCCCAGGTAGACCACGCCCATGGCGCCCTTGCCCAGTTCCTTCTCCACCTGATAGCGGCCCAGCATGGGCTTCTCGTCGTTGCCCGGCGTCAGGATCATGGTCGCGGCGGCGGAGCTCATGCCGCTGCCGCCCAGGATGATGGTCTCTTCCAGTTTCTGCGCGCGCTGCAGTTTCTGCGGCAGGTCGCGGAACTTGGGATCGTAGTCGGCAATCGCCTGGTAGACCGAAATCGCCTTGTTGAACTGGCGCTTGCGCTCGTAGTCGAGCGCAAGGTTGTAGAGCACGTCCGACATGGATGAGTCCATCGGGCATTTGCGGAATTTCTCGAAGGCCATGTCGAGCTGGCCGGTCTGCTGCAGCGCAAGGCCGAGCTGGCGGTTGGATTCAGCCGACTGCACCTCGGATTTTTCCTTCGCCTTTTCCGTCACCAGGTAGTGCTTGGTAGTGATGAGCACATAGCCGGCGGCGACGATGAGGGCGGGCAGCATCAGCTCCACCCAGATGCCCGAGCTCTTCATGAGTACGAAGTGCATCGTCACCAGCACCAGGACAAAGACAAAGCTGATGGCAGCGGCCGGGCCGGCCTTGAGCCGGGACAGGCCGAAGATCACGAAGGCCGCGGCGAGCAGGATCAGGGCCCAGCGCAGGGAGCCGCCCCAGGCCGGCGTAACAAAGAAGTTCTGGTTGAGGATGCTGGCCACGTTGTGCGCCAGGATGCGCGCCGGTTCCATGCCGGCGGAAATCGGCGTCACCTGCGGTGCGCCCAGGCCATAGGCGGTGGGGCCGATGATGACGATCTTGTCCTTGTACTTGGTCAGCGGAATCTTGCCGCTGGCCACGTCGAAGAAGGAGTCCTCGTTGAAGGGCGGACGACCGTTGGCATCGGCGTAGAAATAGGTCCGCATCTGCATGAAAGGATCGGTCTTGATGGTGAGTTTGCCCAGCCGCAGGTCTTCGCCCAGGTTGACGTCGATATCGCCCGGTCCGAGGTTCAGGCTCTTGGCCGCCAGCATAAGGGCCAGCGAGGGATAGTAGGCATTGTCGTGCTTTACGAGCAGCAGCTCGTTGCGGATGACGCCGTCGGCATCCGGATTGTTGGCGACATGGCCGATAAAGGCCGCCTTCTCGCCGAGCAGGGCGATGGGCGGAGTTGCCTGCAGGGTGTCGGGCGGCAGCAGCCCGTTATCGGCGGCGCCGATCCGGTCCCGGATGGCGACAATCTGGTTGCGCTGCACAAAGTCGGGTTGGGCATGGTCGGGACGGCCCTGCGGCTCACCCAGGGTGAACTGCATGGGCAGGACGACATTGCCGGCCTGCCCGAGGGCATCGGCCAGATGCTGGTCGGTGTTGAGCTGGGCTTCGGCAGCGCCAAGCTTCCCGCCCATTTCAGCCAGCGCCGGATTACCGGCGGCCAACGGGGCCAACTGGGTCACGTAAAAGTTGTTGATGTCGCGGATGGCGACCAGGCCCGGATCGAGCTGGGCTTCGGACAGGATGATGGGCAGGCCGACGGCGCGGGCACCGCCCGCCTGGAGGTCAGAGACCATCTTGGCCAGACGGGTACGCGGCCACGGCCAGCGGCCAAGGTTGTCGATGCTCTGGTCATCGATGGCGATGATGGCGACCTTGTCGCCCGGTGCCTGCGAGCTGCCGCGGACGCCAAGGTCATAGGCGGAGTGCTCGATATTGTCGACAAAGTCGGTGGTGGCCGCCGCAATCAGCACCCCCAGCACAATGACGACCCCTGCCAGCCAGTCGGCCTTCCAGAGTGAAGTTCCCTTTCGCATGCGACCCCCGCGGATGAAATGACAAATAAGCCTGATAGAACAGGAAGCTGCGTGACTTCTAACAGAAGCGCGGGGGGCGGCACAAGGCAGGGCGTGGTTCGGACGTACCGAGGAGGGTAGGCGAGGGTATCGGCGGCGGAAGAGAGGGACGGATGTCCCGGGGAAATAACTAGAAGCAGGACGCTGGCGCCGGAGGTATGTCCGGCGCCAGCCCTGGCAGGCTTACTTACGTTCGGCAGTTAGAACCTATTCCCGGCAGGCCGCCCGGCATGTTGTCAGTCGGGATAAATCCCGACCTACCGAGATAGGTGATTAGCCTCAGGGTTTTGGCTGGCCGGCGGTATAGCTCAGTTCTGCACGGCGGTTTTCTGCCCAGCCGCTTTCCGAGTCGTCCATGGACAGGGGCTTTTCTTCGCCGAAGCTGATGGCCTCAAGCTGATCAGGCTTGGCGCCGTTGCTGGTCAGGAAGGCAGCCACGGTCTTGGCGCGACGTTCGCCCAGGGCCATGTTGTATTCACGGGTGCCGCGTTCGTCGGTGTGACCACCGATCGCCACTCGTGCGGCAGGGTTATTACGAAGGTACTGGGCATGGGCCTGCAATACAGGATAGGAGTCCTGGCTCAGTTCGGCGCTGTCGTAGTCGAACCGGATCATGCGGACGGACAGGGGCGCGCCCCCCGCTGCGCCGGCGCCACCGGCCGCGCCAGTGCCATCGCCACCCAGGCTCTGGCTGTCCAGGCCACCACCGACCGAGGCGGCGGAGGCATCGGCACCAATCGCGCCGCCGGTGCCACCGGCGGTTGCCGCGGTCCCAGTGCCCTGATCGGTTCCATCCGTTCTTTTCGTGGTGCAGGCGGCCAGTGCGAGGGCCAGCAGCGAGGCCGCCAGGATCTTGCTATTACGGGAAATCAACATGACTCATTCTCCATGCAGTCAACTCAGGACAAAAAACGGCTTGGCGGGGATCCTGGCGGCTGGTCAAGAACCAGCCCGCGCCCTGATGCTCCCCCGGCAACGGGGCGTACTATAAACACAATCACTCACGGTCACCCGTGCACAATCGCTATTTCAGGAAGGGGGACCAGGCGGGTTCGCGGACTTCTCCCAACTGGGCTGGCAGTCGGACCTGGAAGCGGCCGTCGACGGAGGCAATACCCAGCTCACCGTACTTGCCGCGACGTGTGGCATAGACGAGCTGGGTGCCGTTGGGCGAAAAGCTCGGGCTCTCGTCCTGGGGCGACTGGGTAATCACTGTGAGCACCTGGGTCTGGAGATCCTGGACGGCGATCTGGAAGCGCTGCCCGGACTCGCGATGCACCATGGCCAGATAGCGCCCGTCGGGGCTGATGTCGCCGCGACCGTTATAGCTGCCCTCAAAGGTCAGGCGCTTCACGCTCTTGTCCGCGAGTGTCAGGCGGTAGATCTGGGCACTGCCGCCGCGGTCCGAGGTAAAGATCAGGCCGCTGCCGTCCGGCAGCCAGCGCGGCTCGGTATCGATGGCGTAGTGATTGGTCACCCGGGTCAGCGCCTGGGTGGCGATATCCATGACGTAGATTTCCGGATTGCCGTCGCGCGAGAGGGTGAGGGCCATGCGCTTGCCGTCTGGTGACCAAGCGGGGGCACCGTTCAGGCCGCGGAAGCTGGTCAGCTTCTGGCGATTGCGGGACCCGATGGGTTGCACCCAGATGGCGGGGCGGCCGCTCTCAAAGGAAACATAAGCCACTTGACGGCCGTCCGATGACCAGCTTGGCGACAGAATGGGCTCAGGGGACTCAAGGAGCGTCATAGGGCGATGGCCATCGGCATCCGCCAGCTCCAGGCGATAGCGCAGCTTGCCGTTCTGCTTGTACTGGTTCACGTAGACGATGCGGGTAGAGAACGCACCCCGCACCCCGGTGATGGCCTGGAAGACCTTGTCACTGATCAGGTGCCCGGCCTCGCGCCATTGCGCGGCCTGCACCACTACGCGCTCGGCGAGAATGCGCGCCTGGCGATCCATGCTGAACAGCTCGAAGCGGATCTCGTAACGATTGTCAGGAGTCTGCTGCACCGAGCCTACCACCAAGTAGGGGGTGTTCACCCCGCGCCACTCATTGTAGAGCACCTGGCCGCCCGAGCTGGGCCGCACCGGCAGCTTCTCGTAAGGCAGTGGCTTGAAGCGTCCGCTGCGCTCCAGGTCCGAGCGCGCAATATCGGCGATGGCCGTGCTGCCCGCCGGTTGCGGCCCGGCAAAGGGCACGATGGCGATGGGCAGGGCGTCATCAGCCCCGCGCGTGATTTCGATCACCAGGTCGGCGCGCGCCAGCCCGGCCAACAGACAGATGCTTAGAAAGAGATAGCGGATCATCACAGGTCTTCCGGTCTGAATTTCATGGTGAAGTTGCGGAAACTCTGCCTGAATATGTTCGCATCCTCAGGCACGGGTAGTGGGCTGGCCCGCCGCACGGCTTCGACGGCGCTGGCATCGAAGGCGGCGTCACCGCTGGGGCCGACCGGGATGACGTTGGCGACTTCGCCGCCGGGCAGGATGCTGATGCGCAGTGTCACCACCATGCCGCTTCGGGCGGACAACGGCCGATTCCACTTCGATTCCACTTTTTGCGTGATCATGCCGCTGTAGCGGTCGATGGTCGCTTGATTGGCGGACACGCGCATTGCGGTGGCACTTGCGTCCATTTCCCGGCGCATGCGCTCCATTTCGGCCTCCCGGGATTCACGCCGCAGGGCTTCGATTTCATCATCCTGGGCCACGGGCATCTTCAGGGCCTTCTTTTCCAGGATGGACTTGGGCGGCATCGGCTTTTTCTCCGCCACTTTTTCCGGCGCCTTCACCTTGGGCAGGGCAATCTTTGGAGGCTCGAAGACCGGTTCCGGCACATCAATTACTTCGGGTTGAGGCGGCGGCGCCTCGACCGGTCGGGGCGGAGTGTGTTGCACCACCGGCGGCCGGACGAGCATGGCCTGGATGACAGGAGGCTCCACGACTTTCGGCGGCGTGTGGAAATAGGGCAGGGCCACTACCGACCCCAGCACGAGAGCGTGCAGGAGGAGGGACTTCTTGAGGGCGAGCCGGGGCGCCAGGCGCGGCGCCGGGCGAGAGTCAGCGTGCAGCATCCGTTTCTGCCTGCGTCAGGAGGCCTACATTGGGAACACCGGCTTTTTGCAGGCTGGCCATCAGCGTGACGACGGCACCGTAGTTCACCTTGCTGTCCCCGTTCACGAGCACGGGGGCGTCCGGAGTTGCCTGCAGGGCCTCGGTGAGGGAGTCGCGAAGGGCCTCCCGGCTGATGGGGCGGTCATCCTTGTTGCCCTGTTTCAGCCAGTATGTTCCGTCCGCCTTGATGGAGATGATCAGCGGGTCACGGTTCTTCAGGGTCATGTTGTCGGTAACGGCCTTGGGTAGCTCCACCTTCACGCCCGCAGTCAGCATGGGGGCGGTGACCATGAAGATCACCAGCAGCACGAGCATGACGTCGATATAGGGCACGACGTTCATTTCGGACACGGGCTTCCGGCGCGCGCGGCGAAAAGTGCTTTCCATGAGGGCCTTCCCTGCCATTACTGGCGTGAGTGGGTTTCGCGGTGGAGGATGCTGGAAAGTTCGTCCGCGAAGGTCTCGTAGCGGGTCAGCAGCGACTCGCTGGAAGAGGCGTAGCGGTTGTAGGCGAGCACGGCCGGGATGGCGGCGAACAGGCCCATGGCGGTGGCGATCAGGGCCTCGGCGATGCCGGGGGCGACCACGGCGAGCGTGGCCTGCTGGACTTTGGCCAGGCCGATGAAGGAGGTCATGATGCCCCACACCGTGCCGAAGAGGCCGACATAGGGGCTGGTGGAGCCGACGCTGGCCAGGAAGGACAGGCTGCCCTCGAGGCGCTGCTGCTCCTGGGAGAGGGCGATGCGCATGGCGCGGGTCACGCCCTGCATGACGGCATCGGGATCAATGCTTTTCTCGCGCAGGCGCAGGAACTCCTTGAAGCCGGCGCGGAAGATGCTCTCCTGCCCCTGCAGGTTGGAGTTGCGGCTGACGCTCTCGTAGAGGGCATTGAGGTCGCCCCCCGACCAGAAGGACTCATCAAACTTGTCGGCGCGCTGGCGGGCGTCCGCATACAGGGCACGGCGCTGGAAGATGATGGTCCAGGAGTACACCGAGGCCGCCAGCAGCAGCAGCATTACAAACTGCACGATCAGGCTGGCGTGACTGATGAGATGCCATATCGACATGTCAGGAACAGTATTCATGAGAGGGAACCCTGTGATCGTTGTCTGTTGCCGTTATCAGCCGTAGAGGCATTACACCCCTCCGGCATGCCCGTAACGAAGCTTCAGGAGAACTTTGAGTCGCTCGGGGAGCGCTCGTGGCTTGAGATCCGAGCGCTTCACGCAGGCGATGTCGATCGTTCCCGCGGCAAGTGTTATGTCGGCACGCCTCACCTCCTGTGAGAACACCAGCGACGCCCGCCCCAGGGACTGCAGCTGGGCGCTGACCGTCAGCGCGTCATCCATTCGCGCCGGCTGGAAGTAACGGATATCGGCTCCCCGCACGACGAACATGAAGTCTTCTTCGCCATGCAGGTAGTGTTCGAAGCCGAGGTCGCGCAGGAATTCGGTACGCGCCCTCTCCATGAACTTGAGGTAGTTAACGTAATAAACGATGCCGCCGCCGTCAGTGTCTTCAATGTAAACACGGAGGGGGAAATGGAACTCCGGCAGCGGGAATTGCAGGCTCATCATGGGGGCGTATCCGAAGGTTTGAGGTGCTCCTGCAGGCGCTCGGGGACCGAGAGGCCGAAGTGCAGGTAGGCGTGGGAGGTGGCAATGCGGCCGCGCGCGGTACGCATGACGAAGCCTTGCTGGATGAGGTAGGGCTCGATCACGTCCTCGAGGGTGCCGGCATCCTCGGACAGGGCGGCGGCCAGGGACTCGATGCCGGTGGGGCCGCCGCTGAATTTTTCCATGAGGGTGAGCAGGAAGCGCCGGTCCATGCCGTCGAAGCCGTGCTGATCGACGTCGAGCATGTCGAGGGCGGCGGTCGCGACTGCGCCGATAACGCGGCCATCGGCCTTCACCTCGGCGAAGTCGCGCACGCGTCGCAGCAGGCGGTTGGCGATGCGCGGGGTGCCACGCGCGCGCCGGGCGATCTCGCCGGCCCCCTCGCTGTCGATGGGCACGTTGAGGAGCTGGGCCGAGCGCGTGACGATACGCGTGAGGTCGGTCACGGAGTAGAACTCGAGGCGCTGCACGATGCCGAAGCGGTCGCGCAGCGGCGAGGTCAGCAGGCCGGCGCGGGTGGTGGCGCCGACCAGGGTGAAGGGGGGCAGCTCGAGCTTGATGGAGCGCGCGGCCGGGCCTTCGCCGATGACGATGTCGAGCTGGTAGTCCTCCATCGCCGGATAGAGGATTTCCTCCACGACCGGCGAGAGGCGGTGAATCTCGTCGATGAAAAGGACGTCGCCGGCCTCGAGGTTGGTGAGCAGCGCGGCGAGGTCGCCCGCCTTCTCCAGCACCGGGCCTGAAGTCGATTTCAGATTGCCGCCCATCTCGCGCGCGATGATGTTGGCGAGAGTGGTCTTGCCGAGGCCCGGCGGGCCGAAGATGAGGGTGTGGTCCAGCGCCTCGCTGCGCGTGCGCGCGGCATGGATGAAGATTTCCATCTGCGCGCGCACCTGCGGCTGGCCGACATAGTCGTCCAGCCGGGTGGGGCGGATGGCGCGGTCGATGGCCTCCTCGCGCTTGCCCGGCGCGGGCGCGGCGCCGACCAGGCGCTCGTCGGTATCCAGCAGGCTCATGCCTTCACCATTCCCTTCAGGGCCTGACGGATGAGGTCTTCCGCCGTGGCGTTGTCATTCTTGAGCTTGCCCACGGCGCGTTCCGCCTCGGCGGCCTTGTAGCCGAGCGCAATCAGCGCGCCGATGGCATCGCGCTCCGGCGTGGCCGGCAACTCGACGCCATGGAAGGAGGGCTGGCCGGCCGGGCCGTCGCCGACACGGTCCCGCATCTCGATGACCAGTCGCTCCGCCGTCTTCTTGCCGACGCCGGGAATGCGGGTCAGGGTGGTGACATCGTTCTGGCGCACGCAGGCGGCGAAGGCATCCGCCTCCATGCCGGAGAGGATGGCCAGGGCCAGCTTGGGCCCGACGCCGTTGACCTTGAGCAGGATGCGGAAGAGGTCGCGCTCGTGGCGCGAGGCAAAGCCATACAGCAGGTGCGCGTCCTCGCGCACCACCTGGTGCGTGAAGAGGGTGACCGGTGCGCCCAGGGTCACCTTGTAGAAGGTGCTCATGGGCGCTTCCAGTTCATAGCCCACGCCCTGGATATCCACGACCAGCACGGGCGGCTGTTTTTCGATGAGTTGTCCGTGCAGGCGGGCGATCACGTCATTTCCAGTCTGATGGGTGGGGTGTGCCCCCATGCTTCCGACAGGAGTAAGGGGTAAATAAAGGTAATTAGTAGCACAGTGGGCGATAACTGGCTACACGTACAGTAGTGGACTGGCTCCGGCTAGTCCCGGGCACGACCGCCCCGCAGGGTGTCGGCGGTGCCGAGGCGGGCGAGGGTGCTGGCCGCCTGGGCATGGCAGAGGGCGATGGCGAGGGCATCGGCGGCATCGGCGGGAGGGGACTTCTGCAGGCTGAGCAGGCGCACCACCATGTGCTGCACCTGCTCCTTCAGCGCCGAGCCCTTGCCCACCACGGCCAGCTTCACCTGGCGGGCCGAGTACTCGGCCACGGGCAGGGAGTGGTTCATCAGCGCCACGATGGCGGCGCCGCGGGCCTGGCCGAGCTTGAGCGCGGAGTCCGCATTGTTGGAGAGGAAGACCTGCTCGATGGCCGACTGTTCGGGAGAGTAGGTCGCGACGATTTCGGCGATGCCCGCATAGATCCGGTGCAGGCGCTCCGGCAGCGGCAGTTCGGCCATCTTGATGCAGCCCGAGGCGATGTAGCGGTGACGGGTGCCGTCGGAATCGATCACGCCAAAGCCGGTAATGCGGGAGCCGGGATCGATGCCGAGGATGATGGCCATGATGCGTCTCCCGCCCGGGACCGGGGCGGCGGTGTGCAGGACCCTGCCGGGGTGTCCGGCGGCCGGGGAAGGGGCTTCCCCGGCCCCTCCCGCGCAAGGCGGGAGGTCGGGCTCGGGTTTACTTGTTGAGCGCCGCCATTACCTCGGAGGTGAAGTTGGCGTTGGTGTACACCTCCTGCACGTCGTCCAGGTCTTCCAGCATGTCGATCATCTTCATGATCTTTTCCGCCTGCTCGACGTCGGTGATGTCGGCCTGGGTAGTGGCGCTCATCGTCACCTCGGCGCTTTCTGCCTTGAGGCCGGCGGCGTTGAGCGCATCCAGCACGGCGCCAAAGCCTTCCGGCGTGGTGACGACGGTGATGCCGTGCTCGTCGCTCTGCACGTCGTCGGCGCCGGCTTCGAGGGCAACTTCCATCACCTTGTCCTCGCTGGTGCCGGGCGCGAAGACGATTTCGCCGCGCTTGCTGAACAGGTAGGCCACCGAGCCGTTGGTGCCGAGGTTGCCACCGTGCTTGGAAAAGGCGTGGCGCACGTCGGACACGGTGCGGTTGATGTTGTCGGTCATGGCCTCGACCAGCACCGCGACGCCGGCGACGCCGTAGCCTTCATAGGTCAGCTCGTCGAGCTTCTTTTCATCGTCGCCGCCGGCTCCACGTTGTATGGCGCGGTTGATGATGTCGCGCGTCATGTTGGCGGTGAGGGCCTTGGCAACGATGGCGCGCAGGCGCGGGTTGTCCGATTCGCTGGGGCCGCCCATGCGCGCGGCCGTGACGATTTCACGGATGTACTTGGTGAAGACCTTGCCCTTGACGGCGTCCTGGCGTGCCTTTCGATGCTTGATGTTGGCCCATTTGCTGTGTCCGGCCATGGGAGTTCCTCTCTTGCTGGGGCGGCCGTCAGCAGGGGCGGCGCGCCGGGGTCTTTATGTTCTCTGCCGCAGTGGCGCCGGCGGCATCTGCAGGTCGGACTCCAGTCCGACCTGCAGGTTTACAGGCTCGCCGGATTATTCGGCCGCCGGCTTTTCTTTTTCGCGCAGGCGGATGCCAAGGTCGCGCAACTGCTTGCCATCGACCGGGGCCGGGGCGTGCGTCATCAGGCATTCCGCGGTCTTGGTCTTGGGGAAGGCGATGACGTCGCGGATGCTGGTGGCGCCGGTCATGAGCATGATCAGGCGATCCAGGCCGAAGGCCAGG
>JAJFBF010000080.1 GCA_020697295.1 Moraxellaceae bacterium
CTTTTGTCGGTCAGGCCATCACGCTGACGCTGGAAGACGAGGTCGACTGCTCGCGCGGCGACATGATCGTGCGTAGCGCCGAGCAGGCGCCGTCCGTGTCGCAGTCCTTCGATGCCCACGTGGTCTGGATGAACGACAGTCCGCTGCAGCTCGGCAAGGAATACATCTTCAAGCTGTCCGGCAAGAGCGTGTTCGGGCGCGTGGACCGCATTCTGCACCGCATCGACGTCAACTCGCTGGAGCATGTCGATTCCAGCCAGCTCGGCCTCAACGAGATCGGCCTTTGCCGCGTGGTGGTCAATGCGCCGGTGGCCTTTGATGTCTATCGCGCCTGCCGCGGCACCGGCAGCTTCATCCTGATCGATCGCCTGACCAACGCCACGGCCGGCGCCGGCATGATTGCCGCCGCTGCGGCAGTCGATGGCGACCGGCTCAAGGCGCGCAACCGCGAGCTGCTGCGGTCGCTGGATCCGCAGGAACTGCACGCCTTCGTGCGCGAGCAGTTCCCGGACTGGGGCGTGAAGGACTGGGACGCGGTCAACAAGCCCTGACCGGAGCAGTTGATGGGCGATGGGCGGCTTCGGCCGCCCTTCGTTTTGGGGTCGGCCCGTCGGGCGGCCCGGGCTGCGGTTGGTTCCCGTCCCGGCAGGCCGTAGACTTCCGGCATCACGGGGGAGAGCGGCAATGACACGCAAGGGCATCGTACTGGCGGGCGGCAGCGGCAGCCGGCTGCATCCGCTGACGCTCTCCGTCAGCAAGCAGCTCATGCCGGTCTATGACAAGCCGCTCATCTATTATCCCCTCTGCACCTTGCTCGAGGCGGGTATCCGCGACCTGCTCGTCATCACCACCCCGCATGATCGCGCCGCCTTCGAGCGCCTGCTGGGTGATGGCCGCCAGTGGGGCGTCTCCATTGCCTATGCCGAGCAGCCGCGCCCCGAGGGCATTGCCCAGGCGCTGCTGATCGGTGCCGATTTCATCGCCGGCGAGCCGGTTGCGCTGGTGCTGGGCGATAACATCTTCCACGGCCATGGCTTGGCCGGCTTGCTGCGGAGTGCCGCCGCCCGGCATTCCGGCGCTACCATCTTCGCCTATAACGTGAGCGATCCCGGGCGTTACGGTGTTGTCAGCTTTGACGCCAGCGGCCGCGCCATCGAGCTTGAGGAGAAGCCCGCGCAACCGCGCTCCAGCCACGCCGTGACCGGACTGTATTTCTATGACGCTGACGCGGTCGCCCTTGCGCGCACGCTCCGGCCTTCCGCCCGCGGCGAACTCGAGATCACCGACCTCAATCGCGCCTATCTGGCGCGCGGCGACCTGCGCGTCGAGCGCCTGGGGCCGGGGTTTGCCTGGCTCGATACCGGCACCCACGAATCGCTGCTCGATGCCGCCAACTTCATCAATGTGATGCAGGCGCGCCAGGGCTTGCAGATTGCCTGTCCGGAGGAGATCGCCCTGGCGCAGGGCTGGATCGGAGCGGCGGAGGTCGAGGCCATGGCGCGGCGCTGCCAGTCCAGCAGCTACGGGCGTTACCTGCAGGCCCTGCTGGCCCGTGGAGGCGCGGCATGAGGGTTGTGCCCACCGCACTGCCTGGCGTATTGGTCTTCGAGCCCGAGATATTCCGGGACGAGCGTGGTTTCCTGCTCGAGACTTTTCGCGAGAGCTGGTTGCAGGAGGCCGGCCTGGATGTCGCGCTGGTGCAGGAAAACCAGTCGTGCTCGCACCATGGCGTGTTGCGCGGCCTGCATTACCAGCTGGTGAATCCGCAAGGAAAGCTCGTGCGCACCGCGCGCGGCTCGGTCTTTGATGTGGCGGTGGACGTACGGCGGGGCTCCCCTTCCTTCGGGCGGTGGACCGGGCTCGTGCTCGATGATGTCACGCACCGGCAGCTCTGGATTCCTCCCGGCTTCGCGCATGGTTTCTGCGTGCTGTCCGAGGACGCCGATGTGGCCTACAAGTGCAGTGCCTACTATCACGCGGAGTCGAATGCGGGCATTGCCTGGGATGATCCCGCGCTGGCTATCGAGTGGCCCGTGACAGGGCTGCGCCTCCTGTCCGCCAAGGATCGCGCCTTGCCGCGCCTGTCCGCGCAGCCGGCGGACAGGCTGCCCGTGTATGAGGGCTGAGCGGTGATCCTGGTCACCGGTGCGGGCGGCCAGCTGGGGCGCGAGCTGCTGCGACAGGGGTGGGGCGCAGAGCCAGCCCCCGGCCTGGCGGGGGTGTCCGGCGTGGTCGGCCTTGCCCATGCCGACCTCGATATCACTGACGCCGCCGCGGTGGCACTCGCCTTGCGCGCGCACGGCGCCCGCCTGGTCATCAATGCTGCCGCCTGGACAGATGTCGATGGCGCCGAGCGATCGCCGGAGCGGGCCTTCGCCGTCAACCGCGATGGCGCCGCAGTGTTGGCCGAGGCCTCTGCCGTGGCCGGCATTCCCCTGTTCCATGTCTCCACCGACCATGTCTTTGAGGGTCGTCCCGGTGCGCCCTGGCGCGAGACGGATGCGCTTTCGCCGCTGGGTGTCTACGGTGCCAGCAAGGCGGCCGGCGAGGCGGCAATCCGTGAGCGCCTGCCGGCTCACCTTATCTTGCGTACGAGCTGGGTATTTGGCGCGGAGGGCGACAATTTCGTGAAGGCGCTGCTGCGGCGCGCGCAGGCGGGCGAGTCCTTGTCCGTGGTCAGCGACCATGTCGGCGGGCCGACGCCGGCGCGCGCGCTGGCCAGCGCCTTGCTCGCGCTTGCACAGCGCCATCTGGCCGGCGAGGTCCTGCCCTGGGGGACCTATCATTTCACCGGCCAGCCCTTTGTTTCGCGCCATGCCTTCGCAGTCGCCGTGGTCGACGCGGCGCAACGGCGGGGCCTGCTGTTGCAGCCGCCGACGCTGCGCGCCATCCGCGCCGTCGACTGGCCTGGGGCCCCGCTGCGGCCGGCGAACGCCTGCCTCGACGGGAGCCGGGCGCAGCGCCTGCTCGGTCTGAGCCCGCCCGACTGGCGACCCGCGCTTGCGGCGCTGCTCGAGGAAGGTGAGTCTTCATCCTCCGGGAATTGCCTGCAAGGAGCGCCATGAGCTTTCATCCCCGTCATCTCCTGGTCACCGGTGGCGCCGGCTTTATCGGCGCCACCTATGTGCGGCAGATGCTGGCCCGCGACCCGGCCCTGCGCATCGTGACCCTGGATGCGCTCACGTATGCGGGCAGCCTGAATAATCTGTGTGATCTGCCTGACCCGGCGCGGCACCATTTCGTGCAAGGCAGCATCAATGATGGCGAGCAGGTGAAGTCCCTGCTGCGCGCGCACGCCATCGACACGGTGGTGAACTTTGCCGCGGAAAGCCATGTCGATCGCTCCATCGCCGGCCCCTCTGCCTTCATTCGCACCAATGTCGAGGGCACCTTCACTCTGCTGGAGGCGGTACGCGAGGTCTGGATCGGGGAGCAGGGCCTGGCCGGCGGAGCGCTGGCGGCAGGCCGGCGCTTCCATCACATCAGCACCGACGAGGTCTACGGTGATCTCTCCCCGGGTGCACCCGGCTTCACCGAGCAGAGCCCCTATGCGCCGCGGTCGCCCTATGCCGCGAGCAAGGCCGCGGCCGATCACCTGGTGCGCGCCTGGACAGCGACCTGGGGCCTGCCGACCCTCGTCACTGCCTGCAGCAACAACTACGGCCCGCGCCAGCATGCCGAGAAGTTCATTCCGGTCATCATCGCCAGCTGTCTGGCCGGCCGCTCGATACCGGTTTACGGCGACGGCGACCAGCGCCGTGACTGGCTGCACGTGGATGATCATTGCCGCGCCCTGGACACGGTGCTGCGCCAGGCCGCACCCGGTACGAGCTGGAATGTCGGTGGCGGCCACGAGTGCAGCAACCTCGAGCTCGTGCGCCAGGTTTGCGCTGTCCTGGATGGCTTGGCTCCTGCCCGGGCGCCCCATGCCCGCCTGATCCGCCACGTCAGTGACCGCCCGGGTCATGACCGGCGCTATGCGGTGGACGCGTCCCGTCTGAGCCGGGAGCTGGGCTGGGTGCCGCAGGTGGACTTCGCCGCCGGCCTGGCGGACACCGTACGCTGGTATCTCGCGGCGGCCTCCTGAAAAATCTCGGCAAAACAGCGACCTGTCCCCTTGCGGACAGGGCCTGGAATCTAGGCCCCGCTCGGGGTGGGGTGATACCATCCCGCGGTCAATAGAACGAATACCCCAGGGCGTTGGCCCCCCCGGGCCTGTCTTCGCATTCCATCCTGACCGGTTCCGGGGCCGCCGCGAGTGGCTTGCCCGTATTGGGGGCCGGGGAGCAGGTCAGTCAGTTTCAAGAGGTGACGGTGAACAATCCCAATGTGGTCTGGCAAAAGCCCGTCGTGAGCCGTGCCATGCGCGAGCAGCGCAACGGACACCGTGCCGTCACGCTGTGGTTCACGGGGCTGTCGGGCGCCGGCAAGTCCACGCTCTCGCACGCGCTCGAGGAGCGGCTTTTCAGCATGGGCTGCAACACCTTTGTATTTGATGGCGACAATATTCGCCACGGCCTGTGCAAGGACTTGGGTTTCTCCGAGCACGACCGCACCGAGAACATCCGCCGCATCGGCGAAGTGGCCAAGCTGGCCAATGCCGCCGGCACCATCGCCCTGACGGCGTTTATCTCGCCTTTCCGCCGCGACCGCGACCTTGTGCGCGCCTCCATGCCCGAGGGCGACTTCATTGAAGTCTATGTGAAGTGTTCGCTGGAGGACTGCGAGCAGCGAGATGTGAAGGGGCTCTACAAAAAGGCCCGGGCCGGGCAAATTCCGGACTTTACCGGCATTTCCTCGCCCTATGAGGCGCCGGAAAATCCGGAGGTCATTATCGAAACTGCGAAGCAGGGCATCGAGGAGTCCGTGGATCTCCTGGTCGCCTTCTGCCGCGCACGTGGCATCGTCGCCTGAGGGGCGGGAGCATCATGCAGGACATCAAGAGCAAGACGGTCGCCATTGTCGGCCTCGGGTATGTGGGGTTGCCGCTGGCCCTGGCCTTTGGTCGTCATATCGACACCGTGGGCTTCGATATCAGCGACGCCAAGCTGCACGCCTACCGTGACGGCCGTGACCCCACCGGCGAAATGTCCGCCGACGCGTTCAGGGCCGCTTCCCGGTTGCGCTTCAGCAGTGACAGCCGCGACCTCGCGGCGGCGGACTACATTATCGTCGCCGTGCCAACGCCCATCGACAACGCCAAGCAGCCCGACCTCACGCCGGTAATCCGCGCGACCGAGACCATCGCCCCCAACCTCAAGTCCGGCGCCATCGTGGTCTATGAGTCCACGGTGTATCCGGGCGTCACCGACGAGGTCTGCGCCCCCATCCTGGAGTCGATTTCCGGCAAGGTTCGGGGCATCGACTTCAAGCTCGGCTACTCGCCGGAGCGCATCGTGCCGGGCGACAAGGTGCACCGGCTCGAGACCATCATGAAGATTGTCGCCGCCGAGGATGCAGATTCGCTGGAGCAGGTCGCGGCGCTGTATTCCCTGGTGGTCGAGGCGGGCGTCTACCGCGCCTCCAGCATCCGCGTGGCGGAGGCCGCCAAGGTCATCGAGAACACGCAGCGCGACGTCAATATTGCCCTGATCAACGAGCTGGCCATCATTTTCAACATGATGGGTATCGATACCCTCGAGGTGTTGGAGGCAGCCGGCACCAAATGGAACTTCCTGCCCTTCCGGCCCGGCCTGGTCGGCGGGCACTGCATCGGCGTCGACCCCTATTACCTCACGCACAAGGTCTCCACGCTGGGCTACAACCCGGCCATCATCCTGGCTGCGCGCCGGGTGAACGATCGCATGGGTTCCTATATCGCGCAGCAGGCCGTCAAGCAGATGGTGCGTGCCGGCCGCATGCAGGCCGGCGCGACGGTGCTCGTGATGGGGATGACCTTCAAGGAAAACTGCGCCGACATCCGCAACAGCAAGGTCATCGACATCGTGCAGGAGCTCGAGGATTACGGTCTCAAGGTGGTGGTCTGGGATCCGGTCGCGGAGCCCGACGAGGCCCGCCACGAGTACGGTGTCGAGCTGTCGCCTCTGCAGGGCGTGGGGCCGGTCGCCGCCGTGATTGCCGCTGTGGCGCATACCGAGGTCCTGGCGCTGGATCTTGATGGCCTGGCGGCCATGACAGGCATGGGCGTGCCCTTCATCGACGTGAAGTCCGCATTTGACCGGCGGCGGCTGGAGCAAAGCGGCTTCAGCGTGTGGCGCCTCTGAAATATCGCAGGGCAGGGGCGGTGGCCGCGACGCGGCGGACCGGCCTTCAGTAAAAATGCAGCAGGAGTGGTGCCGTGTCGATTGATGTCGTCGTTCTCCCCGTGGCCGGCCTGGGCACGCGCTTCCTGCCGGCGACCAAGGCGGTGCCCAAGGAAATGCTGCCCATCGTCGACGTGCCGCTGGTGCAGCTCGCGGTGGAGGAGGCGGCGCGCGCCGGTATCCGCGAGGTGGTGCTGGTGACCAGTGCCTCCAAGCGCGCCATCGAGGATCACTTCGACCGTTCCTGGGAGCTCGAGAGCCTGTTGGCCGCGCGCGGCAAGCAGGCCCTGCTGGAGCAGGTGCGAAGCGTTTTGCCCGCCGGCATGACCGTGACCGCGGTGCGCCAGCCGCAGGCGCTGGGCCTGGGTCATGCCGTGCTCTGCGCCCGCGCCGCGGTGGGTGATCGCGATTTTGCGGTGATGCTTCCCGATGACCTCATCGATGGTCCGGCGCCGGGTTGTCTGGCGGAAATGGTGGCGCTGCATGCCGCCCACGGCGTGTACTCGCTGGCCGTGGAGGAGGTGCCGCGCGAGCTGACGGACCGTTACGGCGTCGTGTCCCTGGCCGGTGAGCGCATCTCCGGCGTGGTGGAAAAGCCGGCCCCCGCGGTGGCGCCCAGCACCCTCGCCATCGTCGGCCGCTATGTGCTGCCGGCAGACATTTTCGATGTGCTGTCGCGCGCTACGCCCGGCGCCGGCAATGAAATCCAGCTCACCGACGCCATCGCTGCCCTGCTCGCCGATACCGACTTCCGCCCGCACCGCTTTGCCGGCGTGCGCTATGACTGTGGCAGCAAGCTCGGCCACCTGCAGGCCAATATGGCCTTCGCCCTGCGCGATCCCGAACTGGCGGCGCCCCTGCGTCACTGGCTTCGCGACCGGCTGGCCTGACCACCATGTCCCGCTCCGCACTGCCTGCCTGGCAGCGCCTGCAAGCGCTGGCCGCCACCGCCCGGACGCGGCACTTGCGCGAGCTCTGGGGGGAAGGCGAGCGTGCCGCGGCCTTCAGTCGCCAGGCCGGGCCGCTGTTCATGGACTTCAGCAAGCAGCGCCTGACCGACGAGGATCTGGCTGCGCTGCTGGATCTCGCGGGCGCCTGCGGGATTGCGGAGGCCGCAGGCGCCTTGCTGGATGGCGCCGCCGTGAACACCACCGAGGCGCGTCCGGCGCTGCACACCGCGCTGCGCGCCGCGCCCGACGCCGTCATCGAGGTCGCGGGCCGGAATGTTATCCCGGATGTGCAGGCCAGCCTCGCGCGCATGGACAGCGTGGTCAGCCGCGTGCATTCCCGGCAGTGGCGGGGCTGGTCCGGTCGCGCCATTACCGATGTGGTCAATATCGGCGTCGGCGGCTCCGATCTGGGCGCCTATATGGCCTGCGCCGCGCTCGGCGAATTCGCCGCGCCCGAAGCGCCCGATCTGCGCCTGCATTTCGTGAGCTCCATCGACGGCACCCAGATTGCCGACCTGCTGGGTGCGCTGCGGCCGGAAACCACGCTCTTCATCGTGTCGTCAAAATCCTTTACGACGGTGGATACGCTGTCCAATGCGCGCACCGCGCTGCAGTGGATGCTGTCAGAGAATGACGACGCCGAACTTTTGCTGCGCCACCACTTCATCGGCGTTTCCGCCCATCCCGGGCGCATGCGCGACTGGGGTCTCCCGGAAGCCAACCAGATCGTGTTCTGGGACTGGGTGGGCGGTCGCTTCTCGCTGTGGTCGGCCGTGGGGCTGCCGCTCGCGCTCAAGATCGGCATGGCCGGCT
Organism: Moraxellaceae bacterium; assembly: GCA_020697295.1. Taxonomy (GTDB): domain Bacteria; phylum Pseudomonadota; class Gammaproteobacteria; order Pseudomonadales; family Moraxellaceae; genus UBA2031. The sequence goes on from JAJFBF010000080.1 coordinate 8,027, forward strand.
TTCGCGATATGCTCGCCGGCGCGCAGTTCATGGACCGGCATTTCCGCACGACGCCGCTGGCCGACAACCTCCCGGTGCTGCTGGGCCTGATTGGCGTATGGAATGCCACCTTCCTCGATATCCGCGCGCACGCCGTGCTGCCCTATGACGGCCGCCTGAAATTCTTTCCCACTTACCTGTCCCAGCTCGAGATGGAGAGCAACGGCAAGTCGGTGAGCCGCGCCGGCCAGCCCCTCGGCTACTCGACCTGTCCGGTCCTCTGGGGCGAGGTCGGGCCCAATGCCCAGCACGCGTTCTACCAGCTGCTGCACCAGGGCACGCAGGCGGTTTCCAGCGACTTCATCGCCCCGGTGCGCCGTTATCGGCAGGCGCCGCAAAACGGCCTGCAACTGCAGCACCAGCTGTCGCTGGCCAACTGTCTCGCGCAGTCGCGCGTGCTCATGCTGGGCGACGCCTGTGTCGAGAATGGCAGCGCCGCGCCTGAATTCCGTCGTTATCGCGGCAACCAGCCCTCGACCACGCTGCTGCTGGACCAGCTCACTCCCTACAGCCTGGGCGCCCTGCTCGCGCTGTATGAGCACAAGGTGTTCGTGATGTCGGTGATCTGGGACATCAATCCCTTTGACCAGTGGGGCGTGGAGCTCGGCAAGCAGATCGCCGACGCCACGTTGCAGGCCCTGGCCCTGGGCAGCAGTGGCGACTTCGATGCCTCTACCGAGGCCTTGCTGCGCCATATCCGCGCCACCGGCGGGAGTGCGCCATGAAGCCGGAGGAGGTCCTGCGCCTTGCCGTCCACGGCAACACCCACTACGCCTGGGTCGCCGCAGCCAAGCTTGCGGAAAAGGGCCATACGGTTTCGCTCTACCTGCCGGACCAGGATTCGCCGGAGGCCTTCGATCCTTCGCGCGAGGCGGGCCTGCCGCAATTGCTGGCCGCGCAGCAGGCCGCCGGGCGCTTGCGCCTGATACGCGGCGCCGCGGGCCAGGCCGACCTGCATCTGCTGGCCAACGACTATTCCGAACACTCGCTGCGCGAGGCCATTTTGCCGCTGTTGCAGCCGGGCGGCGGCGATCAATGCGTGCTGGTGCTCACCCAGCTTGCCGTGGGTGCGTTGCAGCGGCTGAGTGCCGGACTGGGCGCGGCCGGCGCCGGCGAGCGGGTGCTGTTCGGGGCGCTGCCGCTCTTCATTCGTGAAGGCAGTGCATTGGCCGACTTCGAGCATCCGGAACTGCTGGTGCTGGGCGCCGAGGAGCCGGCCCTGGTCGCCCGTGCCGAGGTCTGCATGCGCCCTTTCATGGCGCAGGCCCGCAAGGTCATGGTGGTGCCCCTGGCCACCGCCGAGCTCATCAAGTTCGGCATCAATGCCATGCTCGCCACGCGCATCAGCTTCATGAACGAGATGGCCGCGCTCTCCGAAAAGCTGGGCGTGGACATCGAGCAGGTGCGCGAGGGCATGGCCGCCGATTCCCGCGTCGGCAGCGATTACCTGCAGGCTGGCTGTGGCTTTGGCGGGCCGAGCTTCGCCAGCGACCTGATGACCTTCGCGCGCACCATGCATGAGGAGCTCGATACCGTCGGCCTGATCGACGCCGTACTCGCCATCAACGACTCCCAGCGTGAAATCCTCTTCCGCAAGATCTGGCGCTTTTTTCGTGGCGAGCTGACCGGGCGTACCGTCGCCATCTGGGGGGCGGCCTTCAAGCCGGGCACCGCGAGCGTCAGCAATTCCGTGGTGCATGCGCTGCTCAGGGCGCTGTGGGCGCAGGGTTGCCGGACCCGAGTTTACGATCCCGAGGCCGGCGAGGCGCTGCGCAAGGTCTATCCTGAAGAGGCGCTGCTTGAGCTTGCGGACACTGCCGCTGCCGCCGCGGAGCAGGCCGATGCCATTGCCCTGGTCACGGCGTGGCCGGAATTCAGTGTGGTGGACTTTGCCGCGATGGCGCCGCGCATGCGCGCGGCCGTGATGTTCGACGGCCGCAATGCCCTCGATTCCGCAACGCTGGCGGGGCAGGGTTTCCGCTATTTCGGTATCGGCCGCGGGGAGGCGATCTGATGAAGGTGATGGTCACCGGCGGCGCCGGCTATATCGGCACCCACACCTGCGTGGAGTTGCTGGCGGCGGGTCATGTACCAGTCGTGGTCGACAACTTCTGCAACAGCCGCCCCGAGGCGCTGTCGCGGGTGCGCGCGATTGCCGGCCGCGAATTTCCCGTGCACGAGATGGACGTAAGGGACCGTGAGGCGCTGCGCCGTGTGTTCGCTGCGGAGCGTCCCGATGCCGTCATCCATTTTGCCGGCCTGAAAGCCGTCGGTGAGTCGGTCGCCGTTCCCTGGCGCTATTACGACAACAACCTCGGCAGCACGCTTGCCCTGGTCGAGGTGATGCGCGAGGCGGGATGTCGCCAGCTCGTGTTCAGCTCCTCCGCCACCGTCTACGGTATCCCCGAGGCTGTGCCCCTGACCGAGGATTCGCCCCTTGCCGCCATCAACCCCTATGGCCGCACCAAGCTCATGATCGAGCAGATGCTGCAGGATCTGGCGCTGGCCGAGCCCGACTGGCAGGTGGCGCTGCTACGCTATTTCAATCCGGTGGGCGCGCACGAGAGCGGCCTGATCGGAGAAGACCCGGCCGGTATTCCCAACAACCTCATGCCCTTTGTCACGCAAGTGGCGGTGGGGCGTCTGCCTCGGCTGCGCATCTTCGGGGGCGATTATCCCACTCCCGATGGCACTGGCGTGCGTGACTACCTGCATGTGGTGGATCTGGCGCAGGGCCATGTAAAGGCGCTGGACTGGCTGGCGACCGCGCGTCCGGGCGGCGCCACCGCCATCAACCTTGGCACGGGCCGGGGTCGTTCCGTGCTGGAGCTGGTGCGCGCCTTCGAAGCCGCCAGTGGCCGCGCCATTCCCTATGACATCGTGCCCCGCCGCGCCGGGGATGCGGCCAACTGCTGCGCGGATCCCGCCCTGGCCGCGCGCCTGCTGGGCTGGACCGCCACGCGCGGTCTCGACGCCATGTGCCGCGATGCCTGGCGCTGGCAGTCGCAGAACCCGCAGGGCTACGGCGAGGGCTGACCCTGGTGAAGTGACCAGCGGGGCAGCCGCCAGCTGCGGGCGAAACCGGCTGCAATTGCTCCACCCTGTGTGCGCGGTGGCAACGTTAAAAAAGAATATGTCTGTTGGCTGTCCGCCGATGTCCTTGTGCCTCCGGGGCCGGGTCCGGATGATGCGACAGCGAAAGAATCCGGACGCCTGCGTCCCGTCACCGATACGGAGTCCTCCATGAGCGCCACCCACCTGCTTGCCATCGACCAGGGCACGACCAGCACCCGCGCCATCGTGTTCGACGCCGCCGGCCATGCCGTCGCTTCCCATCAGCTCGAGTTCAAGCAGCATTTTCCCGCCGACGGCTGGGTCGAGCATGATGCGCTGGAAATCTGGTGGGGCGTCGAAAGCGTCTGCCGCGAGGCCTTGCGCAAGGCCGGCATGAAGGCCACCGACATCGCCGCCATCGGCATCACCAATCAACGTGAGACCACTGTGCTGTGGGACCGTGCCACGGGCGCGCCGGTGCATAACGCCATCGTCTGGCAGGACCGGCGCACGGCATCGGTCTGCGAAGGCTTGAAGAAAGACGGCCACGAGGCAAAGGTGCAGGAAAAGACCGGTCTCCTGCTCGATCCCTACTTTTCGGCGACCAAGCTCGCCTGGCTGCTCGACAACGTCGAGGGCGCCCGTGATCGCGCCCACAAGGGCGAGCTAGCCTTTGGCACCATCGACACCTGGCTGCTGTGGAAGCTGACCGGCGGACAGTCGCACGCCACCGACGCCACCAACGCTTCGCGCACGCTGGTGTTCAACATCAATACCCAGGAGTGGGACGAGGAACTGCTGCAGCTGTTCCGGATTCCCCGCGCCGTGCTGCCGGAGGTGAAGGACTCCAGCGCCGACTTCGGCCGTACCACCGCGGATTTCCTGGGCGCGCCCATCCTGGTCGGCGGCATGGCCGGCGACCAGCAGGCGGCGCTGATCGGCCAGGCCTGCTTCAAGCCCGGCATGGTGAAGAGCACCTATGGCACCGGCTGCTTCATGGTCATGAACACGGGCGACAAGCTGGTGCGCTCCAGCAACCGCCTGCTCAGCACTGTGGGTTATCGCCTGAACGGCAAGACCACCTACGCCATCGAAGGGAGCATCTTCGTTGCCGGCGCCACCATCCAGTGGCTGCGCGACGGCCTGAAGCTGATCGGCAAGGCGTCGGAAACCGAGAGCATCGCCGAACAGACCGGTGATGCCCGCGGCGTCTATCTGGTGCCTGCGTTCACCGGCCTGGGTGCGCCCTACTGGGATCCGCATGCGCGCGGCGCCATCTTCGGCCTTACGCGCGATACCGGCATTGGCGAGATTGTCACAGCCGGCCTGCAGTCGGTGTGCTTCCAGACGCGTGATCTCATGGAAGCCATGAGCCGTGATGGCGCTGACGGTGTGCATACCCTGCGCATTGATGGTGGCATGGTGGTGAATAACTGGGTGTCGCAGCGCCTGGCTGACATCCTGGGCGTGGCGGTGGATCGGCCCACAGTGACCGAGACTACGGCGTTGGGGGCGGTTTATCTGGCTGGCCTGCAGGTCGGGTTGTTCCGGTCGCTGGAGGAGATTGCCGAGCTGTGGCGCTGCGATCGGGAGTTCACACCGGTGATGCCGGAGGAACAGCGGGAGACGTTGTACCAGGGGTGGCTGGATGCGGTGCGCCGGGTGGCTTCGGCGTCGTAGTCGGGTTTTGCCGGGACGTTCTTGCTGGTGACGCTGATTCTGATGGTTTTCAGGATTTTGCCGGTACAGCGAATTTTTGGGCTTTCTAAGGTTTTTCTGTCGTAGCTGACTGTGGTGCCTTTCGGGCTCCTGTAGCGGGCCGCGGTGCTTTTCGGGCTCCGGGAGGGGTGTGTCCCTGCCTCCCGCAGGAACACACCCCTCCCTCCACCCAAGCGCTTCCCGTTGTGCCCAGGCAAAGGCTTTGGCCGGTGGCTGTCGGCTTCGCCTCAGCAGTCCAGTGAAGGACGGGACGGGGCCGGGGAAGGGAGGATGTTCCTGCCGAGAGGGCGGTGGCCTTTGACGGGCTTTTCAGCCCATTGCCTTGCCGATCCTGCCAGCACGGCTGTATTTCAGGCACGTTCAGCACGTTCAGCACGTTCAGCACGTTCAGCACGTTCAGGCTGTCCGGAGCTCTTCGGAGTGCTCCTAACTCTCAAAGATTAAAAGTCTTTAAGGTCTTTAAGGTCTTTAAGGTCTTTAAGGTCTTTAAGGTCTTTAAGGTCTGCAGGATTTATCAGCGAGGCAAAGCCAAAGCGTCCCCGGAAAGCTTGAGGCGGAGCCGACGGCCACTGGCCCAAGCTTCAGCCGGGGCCCGCGGAAAGTCTTGGGCGATGGGTGGGATGTGTTCCTGCCGGAGGCGGGGACACGTCCCACCCAGCGCCCGAAACTTCACAAGAGGCATGTGCAGGAACAAAACCCAGCAGGAACAAAACCCAGCGCCCGAAACTTCACAAGAGGTAAGGGCAGGAACAAAACCCAGCGCCCGAAACTCCAAAAGAGGCAAGCGCAGAAGCCAGGTCAGAAAAAACCGCACCCAACCATCAACCCCGCTTCACCCCATCCGGCCCCACCACCAGAAACTCCAGCAGCGCCTTCTGCGCATGCAACCGGTTCTCCGCCTCGTCCCACACCACCGCACGAGGATCATCGAGCATGTCCTCCGAGATCTCCTCGCCCCGGTGCGCCGGCAAGCAATGCATGAACAGTGCATCCGACGCAGCCATGTCCATCAGCCGCGGGTTGATCTGGTACATGCTGAACCGACGCTTGCGCACGCTCTGTTCCGACTCCTGGCCCATCGACGTCCAGACATCGGTGGCGATGAGGTGCGCATCCCTGGCGGCATCCTCAGCCGTCTTCACCAATTCCACATTGCGCGAGTATTTCTGCAGCAACTCGGGGTCGGGCTCGAAACCATAAGGGCAGGCGATCTTGAGCTGGAAATCGAACTGGTGCGCGGCATGGATATAGCTGTTGCACATGTTGTTGCCGTCGCCCACCCACGCAAAGGTCCTGCCCGCGAGTTCGCCACGGTGCTCGAGGAAGGTCTGCAGGTCGGCCATGAGCTGACAGGGGTGGTGCTGGTCGGTCAGGGCATTGATCACCGGCACGCGCGAATATTCCGCGAAGCGCTCGATGATGTCGTGGCCGAAGGTGCGGATCATGACCACGTCGACCATGCGCGAAATGACGCGTGCGGCATCCTCCACCGGTTCGCCGCGACCGAGCTGGGTATCGCGCGGCGACAGGAAGATGGCGGCGCCTCCGAACTGGGCCATGCCCGCCTCGAAGGAGACACGGGTGCGCGTGGAGGATTTCTCGAAGATCATCCCCAGCACCTTGTTCTTCAGCGGTTCATAGATGATGCCGTCGTAGTGCATCTTCTTGAGCGCGATGGCGCGCTCCAGCACCTGCCGCAATTCCTGCGGCGTGAAGTCGAGCAGGGTCAGGAAGTGACGCGTACTCATGCGGACGCCCCTTCGCTGAGGAAGTCGCGCACCAGGGCGGAGATCTTGTCCACCAGCAGGTCGGCCTCCTGCTCGCTGATCACGAGCGCAGGCAGCAGGCGGATGCGGTGCTCGGCGCTGACGATCAGCAGCACGCCGGCATCGCGGGCGCGCGCCACGAGCTCGGTGCAGGGCTTGGGCAGTACGACGCCCAGCATGAGACCGGCGCCCTCGACGGTAACGCCCAGGTCGCCAAGCTGGCGCAGGAAGCCGGCGCGGATGCGCTCACCCATGACGCGCGCATTTTCAATCGGGCCTTTTTTCAGTTCGGCGATGGTGGCCAGGGCGGCCCGGCAGCCCAGCGGCGTGCCGCCATAGGTGGTGCCGTGGTTGCCGGGGCCGAACAGGTCGCGCGCCTTGCCGCGGACCAGGCAGGCGCCGATGGGGAAGCCGTTGCCGAGGCCCTTGGCCGTCGTCACCACATCCGGCTGGATGGACGAGTGCTGGAAGGCGAAGTACTTGCCGGTGCGGCCGTTGCCGGTCTGGATCTCGTCGAGCATGAGCAGCCAGTCGTGCTGGTCGCAGATGGCGCGCAGGGTCTCGAGGTAGGCGGGGATGCCGGCTTTCGGGGCCCGCACGCCGCTCTCGCCCTGGATGGGCTCGACCAGGATGGCGACGATATTGGGGTTCTCGGCGGCGGCCTTCTCGATCGCGGCGATGTCATCGAAGGGCACGCGCACGAAGCCGGACACCAGGGGGCCAAAGCCTTCCTGGATTTTCTTGTTGCCGGTGGCGGACAGCGTGGCCAGGGTGCGGCCGTGGAAGGAGTTCTCCATCACGATGATGGCCGGCTCGGCGATGTGCTTGTGCTTGTGCGCATAGAGGCGGGCCAGCTTGATCGCGGCCTCGTTGGCCTCGGCGCCGGAATTGCCGAAGAAGCACAGGTCCATGCCGGAGACGTCGCGCAGGGCGCGGCCGAGGTCTTCCTGCAGCGGCACCTGGTACAGGTTGGAGGTGTGCACCAGTGTGCGCGCCTGGTCGGCGATGGCCTCGGCCACGACCGGGTTGGCATGGCCCAGCCCGCAGACGGCGATGCCCGAGGTGGTATCGAGATAGCGGCGGCCTTCCGTGTCGTAGAGCCAGACGCCTTCCCCGCGGGAAAAGCCGACTGGCTGCCGGGCATAGGTCGGCATGAGCGCGCTGGTCATAGGAGTACCTGCTGAATTACCGGTGGCGGGCCAATCTGGTCCGCAAATAAAAAAGGCAGCCCTGCTGCCAGAGGGTGATGTTAGCGGGAAAGGGGGGAAAGCGGCAATTTGCCATAGGTATGAGCTTTGCTGGCGGCAGGGAAGGGTGCAGCCGGGAAGCCCCCCATGGCGGGAGTTCGACAGGAAGGCGGCGGGGCGGTCGCCAATACCTGACTAAATCGGTAGAATTTGCCCCAGTCCTTTTCTGAATGGTGCAGTTCCATGGATACCGAAGCCCTCATCAAGCAGCAGATCGCTGAAAACAATGTGCTCCTCTACATGAAGGGCACCCCCCAGTTCCCGCAGTGCGGCTTTTCCGCCCGTACCGTCGAAGCCCTGGTCCAGATCGGCCAGCCCTTTGCCTACGTGAATATCCTGGAAAACCCGGAAATCCGCTCCATCCTTCCGCGCATCGCCAACTGGCCAACCTTCCCCCAGCTCTGGGTCAAGGGTGAGCTGATCGGTGGCTGTGACATCGTCATGGAGATGATGCAGAAGGGTGAGCTGGCGCCCCTGATCAAGGAAGCGACGCCTCCGGCCCAGGCCTGAGCCGTACCTGCATCCCCTGAAAGCCCGGCCTTGCGCCGGGCTTTTTCATGGGCGGTCGGTGTGCAGCCCCGTATTTTTAGGGGGTAGGGGTAGGGCAGGGCGTTAGCCCGGCATCTGTCGCCCTACTGTTTGTCGCAGGTCAAAGAATCTAAATGATAATGATTTGTATTAAATATATGTCCCCGATATAGTCGCGTCCGTGCCCGGGCTGGACGGCCCGAATTCTCGGAGAACATCATGCTGAAGAAGAGCCTTCTGGCCGCGACCATCGCCGCCCTGACGTCTACCGCCTCCGCGCAGACTCCCTCCACGCCCACGCTCGAGGAGCTGGCCGCCCAGCTGCGTACCCAGCAGGCACAGATCGAGGCCCTGACTGCCGAGGTCGAGAAGAAGAGTGCCGACACCAGCGGTAATGAGTGGTTCAGGAAGACCACGCTGGGGGGTTATGGCGAGCTGCACTTCAGCCACAACAAGCGCACCAAGGGCAACGACGCCAACAGCCCCGTGAAGGGCGACCCGAACGGCGACTCCCTGGATTTTCACCGCTTCGTGCTGTTCATCGGCCATCAGTACACTGACAACGTCCGTTTCTTCTCCGAGCTGGAGCTGGAGCATTCGCTGGCGGGGGAAAGCAAGCCGGGCGAGATCGAGCTGGAGCAGGCCTATATCGAGTGGGACTACGCTCAGAACCACAGCCTGGTCGCGGGCCAGTTCCTGCTGCCGATCGGCTACTTCAATGAAACCCATGAGCCCGAAACCTTCTATGGCGTCGAACGTCCGACAGTAGAAGGCGAGATTCTCGGCGCCGTCTGGTGGGAGGGCGGCGCCATGGCGAAGGGCGAGCTGGGCAGTGCCTTCAAATATGACCTGGCCGTAACCTCCGGACTCAATGATCCTGCGGCGGCCATTCGGTCCGGTCGCCAGAAGGTAGCCAAGTCCAATGCCGAAGACCATGCCTACACGGCGCGCCTGCGCTATGTGGGTGTGCCCGGTCTTGATGCCGGCGTGACCTACCAGCGCCAGCAGGACATCACTCAAGGCGCCTGCACCGTGGGTGACAAGTGCGGCCAGGCCGACCTCATGGTGGGGCATGTGGCCTGGAAGCAGGGCCCGGTGGGCGTGCGCGCGGTCTATGCCGAGTGGGAAGTGGAAAGCTTTGCCTCTGGCGCGGGCAATCAGTGGGGCTGGTATGTCGAGCCCTCCTATCGGGTCACCCCGAAGCTGGGCGTGTTCGCCCGCTACAGCGAATGGGACAAGTCTGATGGTGTGGGCAGCCTGACTGAATCCCGCAGCGAGCAGGTGGTGGCCGGTGCCAATTTCTGGCTGACCGAGCGTGTCGTGTTCAAGTTCGATGTGCAGAATGAGAACAACACACCGAACCGGTTTGATGACAAGGAAGGCTACAACCTGGGCGTGGGCTACAGCTTCTAGTCCCCGACCCCAGCGTACGGTAATGCAGCGCCTTGTCTGGCAAGGCGCTGCCCTGACGGGGCGTGACGATATGAAGGCGTACAGGCTCTTGCTGATGGCAGCTTTGCTCCTTGGCGCTAATGTGGCCCGGGGCGAGATGCCATTGCCGAAGTTCCTGCAGCAGACGTTTGCGTCGACGGAGCCGCCGCCGCAGATGCTCTGGCTGACCCCGGCCATCAAGCAGCGCGCCGCCGCCATCCTCGGCCATGACTTCCCCGGCCTGCGCACCCGCTACTGGCGCCAGGGCGAGCGCACCGCCTGGGTGCTGGACGAGATCGGCAAGGAGCAGCCCATCACCCTGGGTGTGGTCGTGGAGCAGGGCCAGATCCTTAATATCGAGGTGCTGGCCTATCGCGAGTCCCGTGGCGGCGAGATCCGCCACGGCTTCTTCCGCCGCCAGTTCGACCGCGCCACGCTGAAACCGGGTGACAGGCTCGATCGCCACATCGACGGCATCACCGGGGCCACCCTCTCCGTCAGCGCCATGACCCGCATTGCGCGCCTCGCGCTGGCCTTTCACGATGAAGCGCTGCGCCCGCGCTGATACACTTGCGCCTCTTTGATCCTGTCCTCCCGGGGCTGAACCGTGGCCAAATTCCACTGGCGGATTTTCCTGCTGCGCTGGCACCGGCGCATTGGCATCGTGTCGGCGCTGTTTGTGCTGCTGCTGGCCATCACCGGCATCTTGCTGAACCACACCCATGAGCTCGGTCTTGACCGCAAGCCGCTGGAGAATGCCACGCTGCGTTCGCTGTACGGCGCCGTGCCGGAATCGGCGCCGCAAGGGCTGGTGCACGGACTGGCCGCCGGCGAGTTGTATGCCGCCGCGGGGCGCCTGCGCGTGGGCGACCGCGATCTTGGCGACTGTCCGCAGCTGGTGGGCGTGGTGGAGCGGACCGACCAGATCCTGGCGGTATGCAGCAACCGTCTGTGGCTGCTGACGCCGGCCGGCGAGGTCATCGACCAGGCCGACAGCGTGCGCGGCGTGCCCGAGGGCCTGTCCGCGGTGGCCGAGGCGGAGGGGCAGGTGCTGTTGAAGCAGGGCGGCCAGAGCTTTGCCGTCGACCTGGGCGATCTCAGCCTGAAGCCGACCCTGGCGGGCGAGGCAGTGGACTGGTCCGGCGCCCTGGCCCCCGCCGCGGCTGCGGACGCCGCCGACCTGGACTGGGAGCAGGTGCTGCTCGACCTGCATAGCGGACGCATCCTGGGTGCCTGGGGCGTCTGGCTGATGGACGCCATGGCCCTGCTCTTCATCGTCCTGGCCGTCTCCGGCCTGTTCATGGCGCGGCGCCGCCACCGCCGGACCTGAGGCCCTCCGGCTTTCCCTCCTTTGCTCGTCTCGGGGCTCGTGTATCATGCGGGCCTCGCCGCGCGTTCGCCGGCCCCCGTTCATGAACCCAAGGAGATGACTCATGGCCGTCCTCGTCGGAAAGCCCGCCCCCGATTTCACCGTTCCCGCCGTCCTCGCCAATGGCGAAATCGTCGACAGTTTCCACCTCGCCTCCGCCCTCAAGGGCAAGTACGGCCTGGTCTTCTTCTACCCGCTGGACTTCACCTTCGTGTGCCCGTCCGAGCTGATCGCCCTCGATCACCGCATTCCGGACTTCAAGGCCCGCAACGTGGAAGTGGTCGGCGTCTCCATCGACTCCCACTTCACCCACAACGCCTGGCGCAACACCCCGGTCAACGACGGCGGCATCGGCCCGGTCAAGTACGTGCTGGCCGCCGACATCACCCACAGCATCGCCAAGGACTATGATGTCGAGTCCGCCGGTGGCGTGGCCTTCCGTGGCGCCTTCATCATCGACACCCATGGCATCGTGCGCGCCCAGATCGTCAACGACCTGCCGCTTGGCCGCTCCATGGACGAGATCCTGCGTCTGGTCGACGCCCTGCAGTTCACCGAAGAGCATGGCGAAGTCTGCCCGGCCAACTGGAAGAAGGGTGACAAGGGCATGAATGCCTCGCCCGAGGGCGTGGCCAAGTACCTGTCCGAGAACGCCGACAAGCTGTAAGGCGCCGGTGCCCGCCCGTGGTCCGGCCCTGCTGCCGGGGCCTCGGGAGCGAGGCGGGGAGTGGGCTTTGGCCACCACCGCCCGATGTTTGATCGCAGTGAAAGAGAACGGCACCCCTGGGTGCCGTTTTTTTATGCCCGATCCTGGGGCGGCACTCGCACCGGACTGGCGCTGCGCACTGAAATGCCGCATGAAAGGCAGGGCTTTTGAGGTTTTGCCTGCTGGCATAGAGCTTGCGTTACACATCGTGAAGGTTTTCCACCGCCAGGGACTGGCCACGATGCACTGTTGCGGTGTTCGAGCGAGCTTCATGAGTGCAAAAACGCGTTTTTATGATGAGATGTTTGCGGCACCGGGCCAGATCCGGTCCGGCTACCGGGCCTTCGCCGACTGGCTGCACAGCCACCCCGAGGAGGAGATGGCGCGACGTCGCGCCGAGGCCGACTGGCTGTTCCGCCGGGTCGGCATCACCTTTGCCGTGTATGGCGACAAGGAGGGCAGCGAGCGCCTGATCCCCTTCGACACCATTCCCCGCATCATTTCCGCCCCTGAATGGGAAAAGGTGTCGCGCGGACTGAAGCAGCGCGCCCTGGCCCTCAACCTCTTCCTGCATGACATCTATCACGGACAGGACATCCTGAAGGCCGGCGTGGTGCCGCCCGCGCGTATCCTGGCCAACCAGGACTACCAGCTCGCCATGCAGGGCCTGACCCTGCCCAACAAGGTCTACGCGCATATTGCCGGCATCGACCTGGTGCGCGCCGGCGACGGCGAATACTTCGTGCTGGAGGACAACCTGCGCACGCCCAGCGGCGTCTCCTACATGCTGGAGAACCGCAAGATGATGATGCGGCTCTTTCCCGAGCTCTTCGCCACGCATGCGGTGGCGCCGGTGGAGCACTACCCCGACCTGCTGCTGGAAACGCTGCGCGAATCCGCGCCGGCCGGCGCACACGATCCGGTCGTGGTGGTGCTGACCCCGGGCCGCTACAACTCCGCCTACTTCGAGCACGCCTTCCTGGCGCAGCAGATGGGCGTGGAGCTGGTGGAGGGCCCCGACCTGTTCGTGAAGGACGGCTATGTCTACCTGCGCACGACGGCCGGGCCGCAGCGCGTGGATGTGATCTACCGCCGCATCGATGATGACTTCCTCGATCCGCTGGCGTTCCGGCACGATTCCGCGCTCGGCGTCGCCGGCCTGCTCTCCGCCTACCGTGCCGGCCGCGTGAGCATTGCCAATGCGGTGGGCACTGGCGTGGCGGATGACAAGTCCATCTATCCCTATGTGCCGGACATGATCCGCTTTTATCTGTCGGAGGAGCCCGTTCTGCAGAACGTGCCGACCTGGCAGTTACGCAAGCCCGACGAATGCGAGCATGTGCTGAAGAACCTGAAGGATCTCGTGGTGAAGGAAGTTCACGGGTCCGGCGGCTACGGCATGCTGGTGGGGCCGGCCGCCAGCAAGGCGGAGATCGAGGCCTATCGCGCCCGCATCGTGGCCAATCCGGCCGAGTTCATCGCGCAGCCCACCCTGAGCCTCTCGACCTGCCCCACCTATGTGGAGTCAGGGATCGCGCCGCGCCATATCGACCTGCGTCCCTTCGTGCTGTCCGGGCGCGAGGTGCGCCTGGTACCGGGCGGACTGACGCGAGTCGCGCTCAAGGAGGGCTCGCTGGTGGTGAACTCCTCGCAGGGCGGGGGCACCAAGGACACCTGGGTGCTGGAGGAAAAATCATGTTGAGCCGTACCGCCTCTTGCGTTTACTGGATGTCGCGCCAGATGGAGCGCGCCGAGAATATCGCGCGCGTGCTCGACGTGAGTTCGCAGATGGCGCTGATGCCCGGCGGCGTCGCGCGCGAGCAGCTGATGGCGCCACTCGACATCACCGGCATGCGCGATGTCTTCCAGGCGTCCGGCGTGAAGGCCACGCCCGACGAGATCCTGTTGTTTTTCACGCTCAATCCCAATAATCCCTCCAGCATCTATTCCTGCCTGCGCGAGGCGCGCGAGAACGGCCATGTGGTGCGCGGCAAGATCACCTCGGAAATGTGGGAAAGCCTCAATACCACCTGGCTGGAAATCCAGGGCCTGTCGCGCGACAAGCTGAAGCGGATGGGGGTTTCGCGCTTCCTCGACTGGGTGAAGGAGCGCTCGCACCTGTTCCGGGGCGCCACCTTCGGCACGCTGCAGCGCAACAATGCCTTCCATTTTGCGCGGCTCGGCACATTCCTTGAGCGCGCCGACAACACGGCGCGCCTGCTGCTGGTCAAGGCGCCGGCTTTCCAGGATCGCTTCGACACGGACGCCTCGGCCTCTGATTACTACCAGTGGGCCTCGCTGCTGCGCTCGCTGTCCGCCTTCGAGAGCTATCGCGACATCTATCGCGACAGCATCGTGCCGGCCCATGTGGCGGAAATGCTGCTGCTGCGGGCCGACCTGCCACGCTCCCTGCTGGCCTGTGTCAACGAGATCAACCAGACCCTGGCGGCCATTCCGGGCCGGACCGGCCTCGAGGCCAAGCGTCTCGCGGCGGAGCTGCATGCGCGCCTGCACTACGCGCGCATCGACGAAGCCCTGGAGGAGGGGCTGCAACAGTACCTGGAGAAATTCCTGGCTGATATCTACGAACTGGGGGCGCATATCCACCGCGCCTACCTGGAGGCAGCATGATCCTCACCATCAATCACGAAACCGTCTACCGTTACGATACATCGGCTACGCACAGCACCCAGTACCTGCGCCTGACGCCGCAGGACGGGGAAGGCCAGCGCGTGCTGGAGTGGCGCCTGGACCTGCCCGCTCCGGCCTTCCTCACCACCGACAGTCACGGCAATGTGCTGCATGTGCTGACGCTGGACATGCCGCACAACGAAATCCGCATCCGGGCGGTCGGCATTGTGGAAACCGACGAGGGGGAGCGCATGAGCTTCTGCGGCAGTGATGCGCATCCCTACCTGCGCACTACAGTGCTGACGACCATGAGTCCTGAAATGGTGGCGTTTGCAGAGGATTTTCGTGGGTCCCCTGTGACCGTGGCCGGGGTGGAGCGGCTGTCGCATGCCGTGCACGCCTGGCTGGCCTTCGATACCGAGGCCACGCAGGCTTCCACCACGGCCGCGGAAGCCTTCGCCATGGCGCGTGGCGTGTGCCAGGACCATACCCACGTCTTTATCGCCTGCTGCCGCCATCTCGGCATTCCGGCCCGCTACGTCAGCGGTTATGTGCACTCCTCGGGGCACCGCTACGACGAGCATCAGGCGTCGCACGCCTGGGCCGAGGTCTGGGTGGATGGGCTCTGGTGGAGCCTGGATGTGGTCAATCGCTGCCGTGTCTACGATGCCCATCTAAAATTGGCGGTGGGCATGGACTACCTTGATGCCTGTCCGGTGCGCGGGGTGCGCCGCGGCGGGGGTGCCGAGAGGATGGCGGCCGATGTGCGGGTCATGGTGACGCAATCGGACCGGAGCGAGCTCGAGCAACAGCAACAGCAACAGCAACAGCAACAGCAACAGCAACAGCAACAGCAACAGCAACAGCAGTAAGACTCTGTTTCGCTAGGTCGGGATTCATTCCGACTTGCAAGATGCAGACTGCCCAGCTGAAATTTTCTCCAAGTCAGGTTGCAGGGGAAAGCGATGACATATTGTGTGGCCATGAAGCTGGCGGAAGGCCTGGTGATGGCATCGGACTCGCGCACCAATGCGGGCGTGGATCATATTGCCACCTTCCGCAAGATGGCGGTCTTCGAAGAGCCCGGCGAGGCGGTGATCGTACTGCTCTCGGCCGGCAACCTCGCAACCACGCAAAGCACGTTGAGCGTGCTGCGCCAGCGCCTGCGGGATCCCGATACGCCCAATCTCTACAACCAGGGGTCACTCTACGACGTGGTCGTTCTGGTGGGGGCGGCCCTGCGCGAGATCGTGCATCGCGACTCGCAGCACCATCGCCGCCATGACGAGGTCGACTACGGATGCTCCTTCCTCGTGGGCGGTCAGATAAAGGGGGAGGAGCCACGGCTCTTTCACATTTACCCGCAAGGCAACTTCATCGAGGCCTCCGCCGACACGCCTTTCTTCCAGATCGGCGAGGCCAAGTACGGCAAGCCCATCCTCGACCGCGTCATCCAGTACGACACGACGTTGAAGGAGGCGGCCAAGTGCGTGCTGATCTCCTTCGACTCGAGCATCCGCAGCAATGTCTCGGTGGGCCTGCCCATCGACATGGTGTGCTATCGCCGCGACAGCCTGAGGGTGGAGCAGCAGCACCGGATCGGCGAGACAGATGAGTATTTCCAGATGATTCGCCGCGAGTGGTCGCAGGGCTTGCGCCAGATTTTCAGCCGCATCCCCGATCCACCCTACTGGATCGCACCGCCGACGGACGCCGGGAAGCCGGCCTCGGCCAGGGTGCCCGCTGCCAGGCGGGCTGCCGCAAAGCCAGGCGCCCCAAAAGCAGGGGCCGCCAAGACCGCTACGGGCAAGTCCTCCACGGCGGAGCAGGTTGCTGCCAAAGGGGGCCGCAAGCCCGGTCGGTCGAAAGCCTAGCCGGCATTCAGGCTGTTGCCTGTGGAGGAGGGCGCTTGCCACTCGCCGCGCAGGTGAATGGATACGCAGGAAAGGGCGCTCAGGAGATGGCGGTCACCTGCCCGACCCCCGGGCCGTGGCCGCTGCCTGTATCAACCTTCGTCGTTTTCCGATTGCGGCGGCGGGCCGATCTTCGTCCACCACTGGTTGACCACGGCGCAATAGAGCTCGGCTGTGCGCTGCGCATCGTAAAGCGCGGAGTGGGCTTCCTTGTTGTCGAAGGCAATGTCGGCGGCGGCGCAGGCGCGGGCCAGCACTGTCTGGCCGAAGGCGAGGCCGGCCAGCGTCACCGTGTCGAATACCGAGAAGGGATGGAACGGCGACACGTTCTTGAGGTTGCAGCGCCCGATCGCGGCATTCAGGAAGCCGAGGTCGAAGTGGGCGTTATGGCCGACCAGCACGGTGCGCTTGCAGCCGGCCGCCTTTTGCGCCTTCTTGATGGCATCGAAGATGCGGCGCAGGCCGGCGCCTTCCTCTTCGCTCGGGCGCAGCGGATGGAAGGGATTGATGCCGGTGAATTCCAGCGCCGCCGGCTCCAGGTTGGCGCCGGGGAAGGGCGCGATATGGGCGTGGAACTGCTCGTCCAGGTGCAGCAGGCCGTGCTCGTCCTGGCGCAGGGTGATGGCGGCGATCTCGAGCAGTCCGTCCGTGGCTGAGTTGAAACCTCCGGTCTCGAGGTCGACCACGACCGGGAAAAAGCCGCGGAAGCGTTCGTTGAGGGGCAGCGGGGCGTGGCTCATGGCAGCACTTTCCAGACGATGGAGGCGCCGGCCCGGATGGGCACGACCTCGCTTTCGCCAAAGGCACAGGTTTCCGGAACGGCCCATGTTTCCTTCACCAGGGTGACGGTGTCGGTATGGCGCGGCAGGCCGTAGAAGTCCGGGCCGTGGAAGCTGGCGAAGCCTTCCAGCTTGTCCAGCGCTCCGGCAGTCTCGAAAGCCTCGGCATACAGCTCGAGGGCGGCATGGGCGGTGTAGCAGCCGGCGCAGCCGCAGGCATTTTCCTTGGCGCCCTTCGCATGCGGGGCCGAGTCGGTGCCGAGGAAGTATTTGGCATTGCCCGAAGTGGCGGCCTGCAGCAGCGCCTCCTGGTGCGTGCGGCGCTTGAGGATGGGCAGGCAGAAATAGTGCGGGCGGACACCGCCGACCAGCATGTGGTTGCGGTTGAAGAGCAGGTGATGGGCGGTGAGGGTGGCGCCTACCGTAGCGGGCGCCTCCGCCACGAACTGCGCGGCGTCGGCCGTGGTGATGTGTTCCAGAACTATGCGCAGGGTCGGCAGGCGCGCCACCAGCGGGGCCAGGACGGCATCCAGGAAGGCTTTCTCGCGGTCGAAGATGTCGACGTCGGCGTGGGTGACCTCGCCGTGCAGCAGCAGCGGCATGCCGACCTCGGCCATCTTCTCCAGCACCGCCAGGACCTTGTCGATACCGGTCACGCCGGAGTCGGAGTTGGTGGTGGCGCCTGCCGGGTAGAGCTTGACGGCATGGACCAGACCCGAGGCCTTCGCCTTCTCGATCTCGGCAGGTGTCGTGTTGTCGGTGAGGTAGAGCACCATCAGCGGTTCGAAGCGCGAGCCTTGGGGCCGGGCAGCCAGGATGCGCTCGCGGTAGGCGAGGGCTTCGCCAGTGGTGCGCGCCGGCGGCAGCAGGTTGGGCATCACGATGGCGCGGCCGAAGTAGCGGGCCGTCGCCGGCACGGTATGGGCGAGCGCGGCGCCGTCACGCAGGTGGACATGCCAGTCGTCGGGGCGGGCAATCGTCAGGGTGGCGGCCATGGGGACTCCTGAGGGCTCGGCGCGGGTCGCAAATCCTACCGGATAGTGACCCGCGACACAGCTTGAAAAAGTGCGTCAGTTCCAGGGCACCATCGGTCGGAACGGGATTGTCCGCTCCGGGGGCGGCTGGCAAATTCGGCGGCCTCCACCCGCCGCGCGTCCCGGTCCGGCAAGGGGCGCCGCTCGTCGCCCGGGGACGATACGGGGATTCTGGGACAGCCGCATGAACAGCTCGCCGACTACCGGAGCCATCGACGCCGGGATGCGTGAAATCCAGGCCTTGCTGGACAGCAGCGGGCCCTGGCACCGCTTCGCCCCCCACCTTGAGGCGGCCTTCGTGGATTTCCTCCGGCTGCGCGTGCTGGAGATGCTGCGCAGCGGCTGGTGGGTGGTGCTGCTGTTCTACTTCTTTGTCGGCCTCAGTACCTTCACACAGGTCTTCATGCTCTCCGGTCCGAGCTGGCGCGCCGCCAACCTCCAGGTATGGTGGGCGATCTTCCTGGCCGAGGGCTTGCCCATCGCCGGCCTGCTGCTGCTCCCGCGACTGCGCCTGCTGCATGAAAATTTCGCCCTGGCGCTAGGCCTGATCGCCACCTTTGCCATCGCTGTCATCACGGTGGGCACGTCGGCTTTTCCTGATCCGTTTTTCAATGTGCACTCAAGCTATGTGGTCGTTTTCATTCTGTCGCTGACCTATGGCATTGGCGCCTTCCGGTTGTGGTCGGCCGCCTTCATGGGGGCCGCTGCCGCCCTGCTGGCGCTTATCGCTATTGTGTCCCTGGGCCTCTGGCTGGAGTGGGGGCTGTTCCAGCAGTACATCCTGGTCTCGAACGCCGTGGGCATGATGCTCTGCTACATGGTCGAGCAGCGCGACCGGCACATGTTCCTGCAGGGGCAGCTCCTGCTGCTCGAGAAGGAGCGACTCGACCTCGTTTCCGCCGAGCTCGATCGCCTGTCCCGCGAGGACAGCCTCACCGGGCTGTCCAATCGCCGCCATTTCAACGAGACCATCCTCCATGAGTGGGAGCGCGCCCGGCGTGAAGGCCAGCCCCTCTCCCTCATCTTTGCGGATGTGGACCACTTCAAGCCTTTCAACGACACCTACGGCCACCTCGAGGGCGACGCCGTGCTGGCCCGGGTCGGCGCCACCTTGCGCGGCTGCCTGCGCCGTCCCGGGGACCTGGCCGCCCGCTATGGCGGCGAGGAGTTCGTGCTGTTGCTGCCGGGCACGCCCGAGGCGGGAGCCCTGGAAGTCGCCCGCCATGTGCACCGGGCCATCGGCGGCCTCGGCATCCCGCACCGCAAGTCGACGGTGGCCGACCATGTCACTGCCAGCCTCGGCGTGGCCACCCTGGTGCCCGGGCCGGACTCGCGCGTCGCGAGCCTGGTGGCGGCCGCCGACGAGGCCGCCTATGCCGCCAAAGGCGCCGGGCGCAACCGTGTCATGGTGGCCGGGGCGTCCGGGCCAGTCCCGGTCGAGCCGGACTGAGCGCCCGGCGGCGCAATGTCCGGGTGACGCGCCGCGTCGCGCTCACTACAATACGCGCCGATTTCCCCTTCCCTTGCCTCGCTCGAGAGTCCCCATGTCCGGCATCAAGAAAGTCGTGCTCGCCTACTCCGGCGGCCTCGATACCTCCGTCATCGTCCGCTGGCTGCAAGACCACTACCAGT
>JAJFBF010000081.1 GCA_020697295.1 Moraxellaceae bacterium
CTGCCGGCGCAGCGGGTCGCGGTGCCGGCGTCGCAGCCGACTTGGGCGCAGCAGCAGGAGCAGGAGCAGGAGCAGCCGGGCGCGGTGCGGGAGCAGGCGCCGCGGGTTTCGGTGCAGGCGCCGGCTGGACCACCGCTGCCGGAGCAGGAGCAAGGGCCGACGGCGAGGGGGCGGCCGCCACCGGCTTCGGCGCCGGCGGAGCGGCCGCAGGCTTTGCGGAGGCCAGCGCGGGGCGGAACTGGGTCATTTCCGCCTCATCGAAGCTGTCTTCCTCCTCCGCCGGACCCACGGCCTTGAAGGTCATGGCATCGAACTTGACCTCATCGCCATTCTTGAGCGCGACCTCTTCCATTCGCTTGCCGTTGACGAAGGTCCCGTTGGAGGAGCCCAGGTCCTTAACCCACAGCTTCCCACCCCGGATGGAAAGCTCGGCATGACGGCGCGACACATGGGGGCCGTTGATAATGATGTCGCAGCCAGGGTCACGGCCGATGATCTTGGTGCCATCCATCAGGAACATCTTTCCGGAGATGGCGCCGGTCAGTGCCTTGACCTGCCATAGCGGCACGGCCGGCTTTTCGAGGTCGCGCTTTACGGCTGCCGGCAACGCCGGCGCAGGCCCCTTGGAAGGGTCCAGGAGCTGCACATCGATGAGATGGAAACGGATGACATCACCCGCCTTCACCTCACGCTTGCCGGTGACCTTCTCGCCGTTGACGAAAGTGCCATTCACGCTGCCTGAATCCCAGATGAAGACCTTTCCGTCCTCCTGGCGCAGTTCGGCATGGAACACGCTCAGCCCCTCGTCATTGATGACGAGGCTGTTGCTCTTGTCCCGGCCAATCGAAATGCGCGGATCGACCAGCCACATGGCCGGCTGGCGGTTATCCAGGAATTGCAGTTTCAGCATGATGGCGACCTTCCATTTGTCTCAATGACAACAATTTCAGCTTCAGGGTTGCGCAGGCACCACCGGTGCCTGCGGCTGGGCTTCCAGGCCCTGCGACGGCACCTCTTGCACGGGTGCCTGCGGAGCTGCCTGCGGCGCCGGTTCAGCAGCGTCGGCCCGCGGCTTGTACCCCTGGTAAATGGCTTCCACCCGTTCCGGCAGGCGGGTCACCTTGCCGTTACGGCTCACACTCATGTCAAGCGTGCGAATGGCATCGTACTGCCCCTGACTCATCTCGGCGGCACGGCTGCTGTCCCGCAGCAGGGTAGGCTGCAGGAAAACCAGCAGGTTCTGCTTGGTGGTCCGTGTGCCACTCGCCCGGAAAAGATACCCGAGAAGCGGGATGTCCCCCAAGAGGGGCACCTTGCTGACCGTCCGGGTAACGTCGTCTCTTATCAGGCCACCGAGGACGATGGTCTGGCCGTCATCGGCCAGGACCGTAGTCTTGATGGAGCGCTTGCTGGTAATGAGATCGGCGGAATTGATACCGGTGGTGCTGGGCAGCACGGAAGACACTTCCTGTTCAATCTCGAGCCGTACAGTACCGCCTTCGCCAATCGAAGGCTTTACCCTGAGAGTGATACCGACATCCTGGCGCTCGATGGTCTGGAAGGGATTGGCGGTGGTGGAACTCGCGCTGGTGCTGGTGCCGGTGATGAAGGGCACGTTCTGGCCCACCACGATCTTTGCCTCCTGGTTATCCAGGGTCATGATGCTGGGCGTGGACAGGAGGTTGGCATTGGTGACCGTGGCCAGGGCCTGGATCAGCGCGCCATAGAAGGTCCGGTCGCCGTTGGCATTGACCTCGGACTTGCCAAAGCCCAGCGTCGCGCCTTCGCTCACGCTGGGCTGGACGGCGGTAGAGCCGGCATTGATCGCCAGGGCCTGGCTCGCCAGGTTGGCAATGCTGGTGCCGGCGGCGCCGAAGTTGATGAGGCCAACGCCCTTGGTGGGATCGCCGGCGGCCCACTGCACGCCCAGTTGCCGGGCGTTGTCGCCGGACACCTCGACAATGGCGGCCTGGATCAGTACCTGCGAGCGTCGCTGGTCGAGCTGATCAATCACGTTGACGATTTCGCGCATGAAGGCGGGGTCGGCACGCACCACCAGGGCATTCAGGCTCTCATCGGCAATCAGGCCAACACCATTGGCGTTGATGGCCACTGCTCCGGCAGCCGCCCCGCCGCCTGCCGCCGGCGCCCCCCCGGCCGCCCCGCTGCGGGCGCCCTCGCCCGTGACCAGGCCGCGCAGCACCTCGGCGACCTGCTTGGCGGAGGCATGCTTCAGGCGGAAGACCTTGACGCCGCCCAGGCGCTCGCTGGGCATGTCGAGCGTGGCAATGAGTTCCCGCAGGCGCTTGCGGCCCTGGGCATCGCCCTTGAGCAGCAGGCGGTTGGAGCGGGCATCCGCGACCACGCGCACGCGAAACAGCTGGCGGGACTCCTTGTTCCCGGGCCCGCCCGCCGTGCTGCCGGTCAGCGACTCCAGCATGGCCACCACATCGTCCACCCGGGCATCGCGCAGGGGCACCATCTCGATTTCATCACCCTGGGTGCCGTCGAGCTGATTGATGATCTGGGTCAGGGACTCAATATTGTTGGCGTGGTCGGACAGCACCAGGGCATTGGCGCCTGATACCGCGGCGAGGTGCGCGAACTGCGGCATCATCGGACGCAGGATGGGCACCATGTCCACGGCATTGGTGTTTTCGAGCCGGATGACGCGCGTCACCAGGGCCTCGCCCTTGCGGCTCAGGTTGACGTCGACCGGGACGCCAAACTGCTTGGCGGTAACGTCCGGTACGATCTTGATGGCGCTGCCGCTCGGCACGGCAGCAAAGCCGTTGACGCTGAGTACGCCCAGGAACAGCTCATAGAGCTCGGCGGCCGAAAGAGCCTTGCTGGAAATCACGGTGATGGTGCCCTTCACGCGGGGATCCACCACGAAATTCTTGCCCGTGACCTCTGCCACCTCGGCCACCAGAGCGTTGATGTCCGCATCCTTGAGGTTGACCTTCCAGGTCTTGGGTTTGGCGGCGTGGGCCGGCAAGGAGAGCGCCAGCGCCAACACAAGAGCCGCAGAACTTTTGGATACAGCCATCTTCTTAAAATTTCCGTTCAATGGTCACGATCTGTCCACCGCGCTGGACTTCCACCCGCGCCGCCCCGCTAGCCTTTAGGGCCGTCAACACTTCCTGGTCCTGCCGCGGATTGCCGAGACGCCGGCCATTCACGCTCAGGATACGATCGCCGGGCTGCAGGCCAATCGCGCCGCGCAGATCCTCCGGCGTCATGTCGGTGATTTCATAGCCCAGCGGGCCGGGCTTGAGCCCGAACTGCTGGACGAAGGCGTCCGGGTTGCGCCCCATGGCCATAATGGCGTTATCCAGGGCGGCGCGGACATCGACCGCCTCGTCAGCACGGTCATCCGCCTCGATCCCCCTGCCCCCCAGGCCTGCCTGCGCCGCATTGCCGCCCTCGAGCAGCCCGGTCTTCTCGAAGCGCAGCACCTCGGCCGCCCCCTGCCCCCGGCGGATCAGGATGCGGTCGTCATGCACCTCGGCGAGCACGGCGCCCCCGGGCAGGGTGTCGTTGATGCGATACGACTTCACGGGCGCGGCCGGATTGTTCCGCTCCGCCACGATGGCGCTGGAGTCGGCCGGCAGGCCGCTCACGAACACGCCAGCCAGGCGGAGCTGCAGGGTGGTATCAGGGGCATCGGCGGCAATCCCGCCCGCTGTCGCCACCGGAGGCGCGCCGAAAAGGTCGAGTGAAGCCAACTGGCCCACGTCAACGGTCGGGGCCTCGCGGCGTGGCGCCGGCGGGGGCGCCGACAGCGGCACGCTGCCATGGCCACCCAGCAGCCACAGCAAGCCGGCCAGCGCCCAGGCCATCCACAGCGTCGCGACCACGCGCAGCGAGCGCCCGGTCCAGTCGACCAGCCGCTCCTGCCCTGCCAGAGCCCACCCTGCCGCCAAAACCCGTCCCCTTCAAATTGGTAAAACAACGATGATGCCACACTGGCCGCTCATCGCTATCACGATTAGGTATGCAGTCCGGCCGTTCAGCCCCTTACTGCGGCCGTTGCACGGAAGTCACCACCACGGCATCGGGGTCAGCCCCGCTGGTGCGATTGGAATACTTCAACAGGCGCTCACGCAGGCGGGTTTCCACCCCCCCGTCCTTGGCAATGCGAACATCCGCCAGGGCGCCGCCACTGGCCTCGGTCATGCTGAGCAGAAGGGTGTCGCCCTCCAGGCGTAGCGTCGCCAGCAGGGGTGGCAAGGTCGCGCCCTGCGCTTGGCTGCCCAGGCTGTACTGCATGGCCCCGCCGCCCCAGTGCAACTGGCCGCCTGCGGCCTGCCAGGGGCCGAGCGCCAGGCCCTTGCGGGCCAGCTGGACGCCGTCGAGGCGAATGTCGCCAGGCAAAGTCCAGCCCGGAGGGAGCAGAGGCTGCAGCAGCCGCGCCGGCAGCTCGCCGCTCAATCCCCGGGCCGCCCAGCCGCCAAAGCCGCGCTCGACGCTTCCGCGCATCGACAGGGGACCCTGCGCCTGCACCTGCAGGGCCAGACGGCCGCGCAGCAGGCCGGCAGGCTGCAATTGCCAGCGCCAGAAGCCGGGCTCGCCGGCCTGAACGAGCTCCGCCTGCCCGCTCCAGAGGGTGCCACCCCAGGCGGACACCTGGACAGGCAGGGCGGCGGGGAGGGCCTTTTGCAGCAGACTGGCCGGGGCACGGGCCAGCAGGGCCAGCACCAGCGCGACAAATCCCAGAATCAGGTAGGGCGTCAACGCGAGGGACGTATCCTCGCGCCGTGCGGCTTCGCTCATCGGGGCCTCGAATCGGAGAGTGATGGCATGCGGCGGTTGCTTGTTATTGGAAAAGCCGCAGGCAGTGGTGAAAAAAAGGAATCGCCATCAGCCGGGGTTCTTTATAATCCCGGCGCTCTGAAAAGGCGAGTCCAGCCGCCCCATCAAAACAAGCACATTCCAGCTCATGGTCCTGTCCCGCGCTGCCCACGGCCTTGCACTGGCGCTGCCCCTCGCGGCCTACGCCTACGAATCGGTGGAAACCGACAGCGGGCGCCTGGATTACCGCTCCCGCGAAACCGACATGTTCGTCCTGGTGGAACATAGCCATGCCACGGCCTTCTCTCCCGAGCAGGAGGTAGAGGACAGCAGCTGGGCCCATGCCGCCTTCCGGGACGAGTTCCAGCATGCCCTGGCAGCCGAGGCCTTTGTGGATGGCCGCAAGGACGACTTCCAGCTCCTGGACTCCCGCACCCAGCTGGGCGCCGGCCTCCGCTTCACCCTCAATTACGAGCAGGACGTGCGGGCGGTCCATGCCGGCCTCGGCGTGCTGCACGAGTGGGAAGACCAGGCCGGTGTCGACGAGCACTACTGGCGCCTGAACAGCTACGGCGTCTACAAGCGCCAGATCAACGAGCAACTGCGGCTGCTGTTCAACCTGGCCTACCAGCCCAGCCTCGACGAGGGCGATGACTACCTTGTCACCACCGACGCCGCCCTGCTGGTAAAGCTGGCCACCCATGTCGACCTCAAGCTGGGCGTGCGCTGGATGTATGACAGCGAAACCCCGCCCGGCATCGACGCGGATGACACCCGCTACATGACGTCGATCAACCTGCACTTCTGAGCCCGGCGGCCGGGGAAACGACGCCTTCGAAGCTCCGTTCCCCCGGACCTGCGGCCAGGCTCACTTGACCAGGAAGCTTTCCAGCTTGCCGCCCTTTTCCAGCTGCTCCTGCAGCCAGCGCGGGCGCTTGCCGCGCCCCGACCAGGATTGCGAGGGATCGCGGGGGTTGCGGTATTTGTCGGCCACGGTCTTGCGGACCGGGGTCCGGGCGCGAGACTTGCCCATCCCCAGTAAATCTTCCAGGGAAAGCCCGGTACCGGCGGCGATGCGCTCGATGTCGGCACGGGCGCGGGCTACCGCCTGCTCGCGCCTCCGCTCGATCAGCTCCCGTGCCTCGGCAATGACCGCCTCCAGTTCCTCAATCGAGAGATTATTCAAATCAACAGCCATGTCTTATTCTCCGTCTGCAAGTAAGCAGGTAAATCCTGCACAGGGCAGCAAGAACGGGCAATCGGATTTATGTGGCGTTTTAAAGCCGACGCGCCCTGTATTGAGGCGCTCCATTAAGCACAATTAATGAGCGCGATCGATTATTCGAACGTGATCGCCTCCGGATGCGAGCCTCATGAATATCCTCAAAGGCCTGCTCAATGACTGGTTCCTGCGCAGCCTGCTGATTGCGGTGATAATCGCCTCGTTTATGCCCGACCTCGGCAAGACCGGTGGCTGGCTGCATATCGATGCGATCGCCAACTACGGCATCGCCCTGGTGTTTTTCCTGCATGGCGTTGGCATTCCCGGCGAACAACTCAAGGCGGGCTTTGGAAAGTGGCGCCTGCATCTGGTCGTGCAGTTGTTTACCTTCGCCATTTTTCCTTTGCTCTTCCTGATCCTGCGCCCGGGGCTGGAGATGCTGCTGCCACCGATACTGCTGCTGGGCTTTTTCTATCTCTGCGCCTTGCCCTCGACCATTACTTCATCGGTCGCCCTCACCGGCGTGGCGGGCGGCAATGTCCCCGCGGCGATATTCAACGCCACCGCCTCCAGCCTGCTCGGCATTTTCCTGACCCCGCTGCTGGTCAGCCTGATGGTCGCCACCAGCGGGGCCAGCCTGCCCTTTCGCGACGCCATGCTCGATATCGCCACCCTGCTCCTGCTGCCCTTCATACTGGGCCAGCTCCTGCACCGCCGGCTGTGGCCGCGCCTGCTGCCTTATCGCACCTACACCAGCTTGTTCGACCGCGGCGTAGTGGTGATGCTGGTCTTCGCCTCATTCAGTGACTCCGTCGCCGCGGGACTCTGGCGGGACTATGGTGCCGGCCTGTTGCTGCTGACGCTGGCCGGCGTGGCCCTGCTGCTGGCGATCGTGCTGGCCCTCACCACCTGGACCGCGCGCCTGCTCCGGTTCGCGCCCGAGGACGAAATCGTGGCGGTTTTTTGCGGCTCCAAGAAAACCCTGGCAGCGGGGGTGCCCATGGCGAAAGTGTTGTTCGGCGCGCATCCGGGGCTCGGACTCATCGTGCTGCCCGTCATTTTCTACCACCAGCTCCAGCTCATGGTCTGTGCCGCGCTGGCGCAACGCTATGCGCAGCGGCACAAGCGGCCCTGACCTGACAGCCCCGCACCGGGATCCTGCCGGCAGCGACCGCCTCATTGCACCGCCGCGAACCATTCGACTGCTCCGCTCATCCCGCCCAGCCTGGCCCCAGCATGTCTTCCGGCCTCACCCACTGCGCGAATTCCGCCTCGGTCACATAGCCCAGCGCCAGCGCCGCTGTCTTCAGCGAGCAATCCTCGCGCCAGGCCTTGCGGGCAATCTCCGCCGCTTTTTCATAGCCGATATGGGGATTGAGCGCCGTCACCAGCATCAGCGAATCCTCGAGATGCAGCTGCAGGCGCCCGGTATTCGGGGCCAGTCCCTGCGCGCAAAAAGCATCAAAGGCCTGGCTGGCATCGCTGAGCAGCCGTATCGACTCCAGCACGTTGTGCAGGATGACCGGCTTGAACACATTGAGCTGGAAGTTTCCCTGCGAGCCGGCAAAGGCGACAGCGTGATCGTTACCGAACACCTGGACCGCCACCATGGTCATGGCCTCGCACTGCGTGGGATTGACCTTGCCGGGCATGATGGAGGAGCCGGGCTCGTTTTCTGGAATCAGCAACTCGCCGATGCCGGCGCGCGGTCCACTCGCATACCAGCGGATATCGTTGGCAATCTTCATGAGGATGCCCGCGAGGGTGCGCAGGGCCGCGCTCACGTTCACCATGCCGTCATGCGCCGAGAGCGCGGCAAACTTGTTGGCCGCAGGCACGAACACGTGGCCGGTGCAGAGTGAAACCTGCGCCGCAATGCGCGCCCCGAACTCGGGATGCGCATTGAGCCCGGTGCCAACCGCGGTGCCTCCGGTCGCCAGCTCGCACACATCAGGTAATACGCGATGGATGCCCGCCAGCCCCAGCTCGAGCTGCGCGACCCAGCCCGAGATCACCTGGCCCAGCGTCACCGGCGTCGCATCCTGCAGGTGCGTGCGCCCCACCATGATCACAGCCCCATATTCCCGTGACTTGCGCGCCAGCGTGTCGCGCAGGCGGCTGACAGCCGGCACCAGCGCCTCGACCAGCAACAGGGCCGTGGTGATGTGCATGACCGCCGGAAACACGTCGTTGGAGGACTGCCCGTGGTTGACGTCGTCATTGGGGTGAATCGGGGACTTCGAGCCCGGCTCGCCTCCCGCCAGCTGGATGGCGCGATTGGCGATGACCTCGTTGGCATTCATGTTGCTCTGGGTGCCCGAGCCGGTCTGGAAGACCACGAGCGGAAACTCGTCATCCCAGCGTCCGTCGATCACCTCCTGGGCCGCCGCCACGATCAGGCGGACCTTTTCCGGCGGCAATTCACCGAGCTCGCCATTGGCGAGGGCGGCGCACTTCTTGACGATGCCGAAGGCACGGATCACCGGCCGCTCCCAGCGGAAGCGGCTTACCCCGATGGGAAAGAAATGCAGGGAGCGCTGGGTCTGTGCGCCCCAGAGGCGATCAGCAGGTACCTCCACCGGCCCCAGGGCATCATTTTCAGTACGGCAGTTCGGACGGGCCATGACACGCTCCAGGCAGGGAATGGCCTGAGCTTAGCCCAACAAAAAAGCCGGCGAGAGCCGGCTTTTCTGAAGGGTGACCGCTGACTCAGAACGGGATGTCGTCGTCGAAGTCAGTGGCTGCTGCCGGGCGGGCCTGGCCACCACCCGCCGGGGCATTGCCCGGGCGCTGCGGAGCGCGTGCCGGCTGCTGGGCAGCTGCGCCCTGGTCAAAGTCCTCATAGCTGGGGAAGCTGCCGCCAGCGGCAAAGTCACCACCACCCTCATAGCCGCCCTGCCCGCCCGCCGCACCGCCGCCACTGCCCTGGCCGCGGCTGTCGAGCATCTGCATGGTATTGGCCTTGATCTCGGTGCTGTACTTGTCCTGGCCGGTGGCCTTGTCCTGCCATTTGCGGGTATGCAGGGAGCCTTCCACATAGACCTTGGAGCCCTTCTTCAGGTACTCACCTGCAATCTCGGCCAGCTTGCCGTAGAACACCACACGGTGCCATTCCGTCTGTTCCTGCTGCTGGCCCGTATTCTTGTCTTTCCAGGCTTCGCTGGTGGCAACGGTAATGTTGGCTACTGCACCACCGGAGGGCAGATAGCGAACTTCGGGATCACGACCCAGATTACCGACCAGAATCACCTTGTTGACGCCGCGCATAATGTAAACCTCGCTCTCGTTACGTAATTGGGATAGTTGCGCTCCCGACCCACCCTCAGGCCGGCCGGGAGACAGAATGTACCGCAAGCCGGCGCCCCCTTCCACGTCCAAAAGCATGGTTTTGTTGCTTCCGGCGCCCCCTGTCACATGCCGCCGCTGGCGGCGGCAGGCACGCCCTCAGGCTGGCGCCATCGTGGCCGGAAAGGCCCCAAGCGCCGCCTCATCGAGCTGTTGGCGGTCCACCTTGAGATAGGCGACCTGCTCCTCCACCACCATCACCACTTCGTACACGCCCGGTACCGCGCGCAAGCGCTCGGCCATGAGCGGCGCCTCGTCGACACTCAGCTGCCTGAAATTCAGCAGCACACTATTAAGAAAGCGCGGCTGCTCCATGCCGGCGGCCACCGCCCACCAGACCGCCACCACCAGGCCGAGAACCGCGAACAGGAAACCATAGCTGACATGGCCGCTCAGGACGGCGCCAATGGGCGCCCCCAGAAAGGCCCCCAGGAACTGGCTGGTGGAATAAATGCCCATGGCCGTGCCCTTGCTCCCGGGCGGACAGATCTTGCTGACCAGTGACGGCAGCAGGGCCTCCAGCAGGTTGAAGCCCAGGAAGAACAGCGACAGCCCGACCACGAGCTGGGTCAGCGATCCATGCAGCAGCGACAGCCAGGCCATGCCGGCCACGATGAGGCCGATGCCGAACAGGAACACGCCCTTCATGCGCCGCTTCTTCTCCGCGACGATGATGCCGGGCACCACGGCGATAAAGGACAGGAACAGCACCGGCAGGTAGACCCAGCCATGCAGCCGGGCCTCCAGGCCCCCGCTATTGCGCAGCAGCACGGGTATCGACATGAAGAAAGCGGCCATCACCAGATGCAGGGTGAAGATGCCCCAGTTGAGGCGCAACAGCTCGCGATGGGTCAGCGACTCCCGGAACTGCTGCCAGTAGGTGACGGGTGTTTGCGGCACGGAAGTGACCGGATCCGGCACCAGCCATTGGCACACGGCCATTCCGGCCAGCCCCATGATCACGGTGGCCCAAAACAGGCCGGCCAGGCCAAAGTGCCCCGCCAGCAGGGGCCCGAGCCCGAAGGCGAGGCCAAAGGACAAGCCGATGCTCATGCCGATGGCCGCCATGGCCTTGGTCCGCTGCTCGATGCGGGTGAGGTCGGCCAGCAGCGCCATGACCACGCCGGAGATGGCGCCGGCGCCCTGCAGCGCACGCCCGATGATCACCCCCCAGATCGAGGTCGACAGCGCCGCCACCGCCCCGCCCAGGGCAAACAGCAGCATGCCCAGCAGGATCAGCCGCTTGCGCCCGATGCGGTCGGACAGCTGGGACAGCGGGATCTGCAACAGCGCCTGGGTCAGGGCGTACATGCCCACTGCCAGGCCGATGAGGGCAGGGGTGGCGCCGGCCAGCTCGCGGCCATAGATGGCAAATACCGGCATGATCATGAACAGGCCGATCATGCGCAGCGAAAACAGGCTGGCGAGGGTGGCAACGGCACGGCGTTCGCCGGCGGTCATGGCGCTCATCGAAGGTCTCTCTGGGCAGGCGGAGACTCCGGCTCAAGTGGCCGGGGCGCGCATTCTAGCAGCCAGGGCGTCCCTGCACAGGCCAAAGCGCCGGAAACGTAGCGGCATCGTTCAATGCGGCACCTGCTACCTTTCTCGTATACTCAGCGGTTTGCATTCGCCGGTCCCGCCATCCTGTGGCCGGTCCGGCCCAGAGGTTCTCCATGGACAAGATCTCCATCCGCGGCGCCCGCACCCATAATCTGAAGAACATTGACCTGGACCTGCCCCGCGACAAGTTCGTGGTCATCACAGGCCTGTCCGGTTCCGGCAAGTCGTCCCTGGCCTTCGATACCCTCTATGCCGAAGGCCAGCGCCGCTATGTGGAGTCGCTGTCGGCCTATGCGCGGCAGTTCCTGTCGCTGATGGAAAAGCCCGACGTCGACCATATCGAGGGCCTGTCGCCGGCCATCTCCATCGAGCAGAAGTCGACCTCGCACAACCCGCGCTCCACCGTCGGCACCATCACCGAGATCTACGATTACCTGCGCCTGCTCTATGCCCGCGCCGGCATCCCGCGCTGCCCCGACCACGATGTCACGCTCGAGGCCCAGACCGTGTCGCAGATGGTCGACCAAGTGCTGGCCCTGCCGGAAGGCACGGCCGTCATGCTGCTGGCGCCGGTGATCCAGGACCGCAAGGGCGAGCACCTGCACGTGTTCGAGCAGCTCAAGGCGGACGGCTTCGTGCGCGCGCGCATCGACGGCATCGTCGTCGACCTGGACGAGGCGCCCTCACTCGACAAGCTCAAGAAGCACACCATCGAGGTCGTGGTCGACCGCCTCAAGGTTCGCCCCGACATCCAATTGCGCCTGGCCGAGTCTTTCGAGACAGCGTTGCGCCACGCCGACGGCATTGCCCTGCTCGCCTTCATGGACGAGAAAAAGCCAGACCAGATCTTCTCGGCCCGTTACGCCTGTCCGCATTGCGGCTACTCGTTATCCGAGCTGGAGCCCCGCCTCTTCTCCTTCAATAACCCGGCCGGTGCCTGTCCGTCTTGCGACGGCCTGGGAGTCAAGCAGTTCTTCGATCCTTCCCGCCTCATTACCGACACCGACCTGGGGCTGTCCGAAGGCGCCATCCGTGGCTGGGACAAGCGCAACATCTACTATTTCGCCATGCTGGAGGCGCTGGCCGACCATTACGGCTTTGATGTCGACACTCCCTGGAAAAAGCTGACCAAGAAAGTCCAGAACGCCATCCTCAATGGCTCCGGCAAGGACGAGATCGCGTTCTATTACTACAACGACCGCGGCCGCAAGGTCGTGCGCGAGCATACCTTCGAGGGCGTGCTGCCGAATATGGAACGCCGCTACCGCGACACCGACTCGGCCAATGTCCGCGAAGAACTCTCCCACTACCTCAGCCATACGCTCTGCAAGGACTGCAGCGGCTCCCGCCTCAAGCGCGAGGCGCGCCATGTCTATATCGAAGACTGCACGCTGCCTGACATCGTCAAGCTACCCATCCGCCGCGCCAGCGAGTACTTCGCCACCCTGAGCCTGACCGGCAAGCGCGGCGAGATCGCCGACAAGATCCTGAAGGAAGTCCGCGAACGCCTGCAGTTCCTGGTCAACGTCGGCCTCGACTACCTGTCCATGGACCGCTCCGCCGAAACCCTTTCCGGCGGTGAAGCCCAGCGCATCCGCCTCGCTTCGCAGATCGGCGCCGGTCTTGTCGGGGTGATGTATGTGCTGGACGAGCCCTCCATCGGCCTGCACCAGCGTGACAACGAGCGCCTGCTCAGCACGCTCATGCGCCTGCGCGACCTGGGCAATACCGTGCTCGTGGTCGAGCATGACGAGGACGCCATCCGGGCTGCCGACTACGTGGTGGACATCGGCCCCGGCGCCGGCGTCCACGGTGGCCGCATCGTTGCGCAGGGCAGCTTTGAGGACATCCTCAACAGTGAGGAGTCCCTGACCGGCGCCTATCTTTCCGGCCGCATGCAAATCCCCATCCCGGCCACCCGCACCCCTGTCGACCGCAAGAAGCTGCTCACCATCACCGGCGCCACCGGCAACAACCTCAAGGACGTCACCGCCGAGTTTCCGCTAGGCCTGATGACTTGCGTTACCGGGGTGTCCGGCTCCGGCAAGTCCACCCTGGTCAACGGCACCCTGTACCCGGTCTCGGCCAAGGCCCTCAATGGCGCCTCCGTGCTCGACGAGGAACCGCATGAGAGCGTCAAGGGCCTCGAGCTGCTCGACAAGGTAGTCGACATCGACCAGAGCCCCATCGGTCGCACCCCGCGCTCCAACCCCGCGACCTATACCGGCATCTTCACGCCCATCCGCGAATTGTTTTCCGGCACCCAGGAGGCGCGCTCGCGCGGCTACGGCCCAGGTCGCTTTTCCTTCAACGTCAAAGGCGGCCGCTGCGAGGCCTGCCAGGGCGACGGCGTGATCAAGGTGGAAATGCACTTCCTGCCCGACATCTACGTTCCTTGCGACGTCTGCAAGGGCAAACGCTACAACCGCGAAACCCTCGACGTGAAGTACAAGGGCAAAAACATCACCGAGGTGCTGGAGATGACCGTCGAGGAGGCTCGCGCCTTCTTCGACGCCATCCCGGCCCTGGCGCGAAAGCTGCAGACCCTGGTCGATGTCGGCCTTTCCTACATCACCCTGGGCCAGGCCGCCACGACGCTCTCCGGTGGCGAGGCACAGCGAGTCAAGCTCGCACGGGAACTTTCCAAGCGCGACACCGGGCAGACCCTCTACATTCTCGACGAGCCCACCACCGGCCTGCATTTCCACGACATCCAGCAACTCCTCACCGTGCTGCATCGCCTGCGCGACCATGGCAATACCATCGTTGTCATCGAACACAACCTGGACGTCATCAAGACGGCAGACTGGGTGATCGACATGGGGCCGGAAGGCGGCGATGGCGGTGGCCAGGTCATTGCCACAGGCACGCCGGAAGCGGTCGCCAAGAACAAAGCCTCACACACAGGACGCTTTCTGAAACCCTTGCTAAAGGGAAAGTGACAGCAGGGGGAAGGCCACAACATGCATTACAGCTTCCCTGCGCGTCGTAACAGATGCGGCACTGACTCCCTGACGGACTTGGTCAAAGCTTCGGACTCTGAATACAGCCACATGGAGGCGCTGTTATGTCACTGACCAAGAAATTTTCTCTGGCCGTACTCGTGATCGCGCTTGGTTCCGGCGTGGCCGCCTGCAACAAGAAGGAGGATGCCGCGGGAGGTAGCGGCGCCGATTCTTCGGGCTCCAGCACGACCGGCGACCAGAGCGCTCCGGCGGGAGGCGGCAGCACGAGCGATCCCGCCACGGGCTCCGGCACACCCGGAGGCGACACCGGCACCGGCTCCGGGGCGACCGGGACCGAGAGTGGCGCCGGTGGCGCGACCGGGACCTCCCCGGGCACTGGCGCCGATACAGGCACCACTCCCCCGCCCACCGGCAATGATGCCGGCACTACCGGCAGCCCGGGCGGCGGCTCACGCTGACCGACACCACAGCGCCTCACCAGCGATGCGCTCCGAAAAACCGGGCCTTGCCCGGTTTTTTTATGGCGGCGTCGTGACAGAATGCTGTCTCCTGTCGCTACGCTCCTACCTCCATGGAAGTCATTCGTTCCCGCCAAAATCCTCTGGTAAAGCAGCTGATCAAGCTTGCCGAGAAACGCCGTGAGCGCGCGAATGCACAGCAATCCCTCCTGATCGGCACGCATCTGGTCAGCGCGGCCCTGGCCGCCCGCTGGCCCTTACAGCGCCTTCTGGTTTGCGAGGGGGAAGACCGGCGACCCGAAATTGCCAGCCTCCTGAGCCAGGCGCCCTGTCCTGTCCTGAGCCTTGCCCCCGAGCTGTTTGCCGAAATCGAGCAGACTCCCAGCACCTCGGGACTCATTGCATTGATCCCTCTCCCGGAACGGCCCTCCCTCCGGCAGTCCGGCTGCTGCCTGCTTCTGGAGAGCGTCCAGGATCCGGGCAACGTTGGCGCGATCCTGCGGACCGCCGCCGCAGCTGGTGTTGATCAGGTCTGGCTGACGACTGGCAGTGCGGACATCTGGTCACCCAAGGTGCTACGCGCGGGCATGGGGGCACACTTCCTCTTGCAGATGATCGAGCACATCGATCTCGACGTGGCGCTGGCCAACTTCCCGGGCCCCGTCCTGGTGACTGCGCTGCAGGATGCCCACTCGCTATACGAGTCCGCCCTTCCGGAGAGCCTGGTGCTGGCATTTGGCAGTGAAGGCCGAGGCGCCAGCCCCGCCCTTCTGGCTCATGCCACCGCCCGTGTCAGCATCCCCATGGCGGGCCCAGTCGAGTCCCTCAATGTGGCCGCGGCAGTGGCGATCTGCTTGTTCGAACGTCACCGCCGACGGCTTTCGGCCGGCTGATCCCCGCCGGCCCCAACACTACTCCACCAAGCCCTCAGATCCTGCAAAAGCGAAAATCTCACCGCCACGGTCCCGCCGCCCCCATATGGCCTATCACGGGCGCGCATGCGCGAAACTGGCCTTAGCTGCACCGCAACCCGCGTTCCCGCCTCAAGCCCTATCGGCCCCATCAGGCTCAGCCCCACCACGCGCGCCTCGACCCAGCCCCCTCCGGGCAAGCGTAGCTGCGCGCTGCGTCCCGGCGCCAACCGCCCTGCCTGCTCAATACCTGTTATCACAGCCACCTCAAGCCCCCGGCCCGCATGTCCCGACGACAGCTGAACGCGGCCCTCCAGCTCTAGGGTCGCCGCATCGCGAACCGCCTGTATCGCGGTCCATGCAAATGGCAACAGCAGCAATGCCATCAACAGATGCCAGCGCCAGACGGGAATGCGCGGCCGACGTCCCGGCGCATAATGCACCCGCATCATGTCCTCACGAGCAGCATCCGTAGGCACCGGCAGAGTAAAACGAACTCTCATTCGCCCTCCCTAGAAGCGACTCTTGCGAAGCACCCACCAGGGCGCCATTGCAGTATCCCGATGCGACCCCACCAGCAAGCTATGAAAAACCGCCAGGCCACTCCATCCGCGGATCAGGAAGACAAACAAGGGATAAACCAGGAGCCACCCTGCCAGCCGCAAATCACTCCCGGGACGCTCGCTAGTCACGCCAAGGTGCGTCAGAAATAACAGGACCACCATGAGAAAATAGAGACTATAAGCGCATGCAAACGCCACCAGGGCCGCTGCATGATCCGGCGAAAGCAGAAGCAATATCAGCCCCAACAGGAGCGCCGGCGGCATCAGCACCTGAAAAACCACCCCATACCAGAGCGCGAACAGACCATTTCGCCAGCCCATCAGCCGGGGACGCAAGGTGGGTCCATGCTTCCGGAAATGCAGATAGAGCGGATCACCCTCCCAGCGCAGCCGCTGCTGCAGGAAGTCCTTCCAGCCCACGGGCACATCGGTATGGCTGATGACATCCGGTGCTGCCACAATCCGCCAGCCGCGGTGGCCTGCAAAGTATTTCTTCAGGCGCAACGCAAGGTCGACGTCCTCCGCTGTGCCGTTATCCCAGCCCCCTGCTGCCCGCAGCACATCAGCGCGGAAGGCACCATGTGCACCCGGCACGTTATTCACGACATTGAGCCGGCCGAGTCCGGCGCGCACGAATTGCCGAAAGACAACATAGTCGAGACCCTGAAGGCGGGCCAAAAAGCTGCTGCGACCGTTGCGAACACGCAGCGTGCCGGCGACTGCAATGACTCCGGACTGTAAAAAATAGGCCAGCATCCGGCTGATCATGTCACGGTCAAAGGAAGTATCCCCGTCCAGCGCGAGAATAATGTCTCCCGTTGCCAAAGAGAGCCCCGCATTGAGACTCGAGGGGCGACCTCCGCGCGTCCACTTGGGGATTGCCCGCAGACGTCGATCTGCACGCCCAACGGCCAGGCTTTGTGTTTTCTGCGCAAAGCACAAGGTATCCCAGTTCTGAGCAGCGCCATCGATGACAGGCAGAATCTCGATCAAGCCGGCATAATCCTGGTCCAGCAGACTCAGGATCGTGCGCTCGACTACCGCCCCCTCGCTGTAGCAGGTCACCACGCAACTTACCGACGGCCGTGAGGGAAGTGGCGGCAGCCCAAGCAAAACTGGAGTCCCCCTTGACCGCCGGCGGCAACACAGTACCGCCAGCCAGGCACTGAAGAGATAAAGCACCTCAAGAATCACTAGAGAGGGAAACAAGAGAAGGGCGGGCGAATGCAGGACCTCGCCGGCAAGCACGGCAACTTCCAAAGCCCCAGGCAACAACTCCAGAATCATCGCAGACTCCCTGTCCGTCGAAGAAACCTGCAGGAGCGCCATGCCCCCGGGGCATGAGAAGCAGGCCACCCCCTTCATCCCAGCCTAGCCCAGAAAAGCAAAAACCGGGCAAGGCCCGGTTTTTGTATTCAGCGAATTAAACGGCTGAATTATTCAGCGTCAGCAACAGGCGCCGACTTAGCCACCACTTCACGCTCGACCAGTTCGACATACGCCATCGGCGCATTGTCACCGGCACGGAAACCGCACTTGAGGACACGCAGGTAGCCGCCGCTGCGATTCTTGTAACGAGGACCGAGGACCGTGAAGAGTTTGCCAACAGCCTGCTTGTTGCGAGTGCGCGCAAAGGCAAGACGGCGATTCGCCACCGAGTCCACCTTGGCCAGGGTGATCAGGGGCTCAGCAACGCGGCGAAGCTCCATGGCCTTGGGCAGAGTGGTCTTGATGAGCTCGTGCTCGAACAGGGAAATCGCCATGTTCTGGAACATGGCCTTACGATGGCTGCTGTTGCGGCCGAGTTTCACACCACTATTACGATGACGCATGGCTAAACTTCCTAAAAAGCGGCAACCGCGTTAGCGGCTGCGATAATTCAGACGATCGTCGTTGCGCAGGCTGGCGGGCGGCCAGTTTTCCAGGCGCATGCCGAGCGAAAGACCACGGGAGGCGAGCACATCCTTGATCTCGGTGAGGGACTTCTTGCCGAGGTTCGGGGTCTTGAGCAGCTCCACTTCGGTACGCTGCACCAGATCGCCAATGTAATAGATGTTTTCGGCCTTGAGGCAATTGGCAGAACGCACCGTCAGTTCGAGGTCATCAACCGGACGCAGCAGCAGGGGATCGACTTCCTCGCGGGTCTCCACGACTTCCGGAGTCTTGTCCTTCTGCAGATCGACGAACACCGCAATCTGCTGCTGCAGGATGGTGGCCGCGCGACGGATCGCCTCTTCCGGATCAATGGTCCCGTCGGTTTCGAGATCAATCACCAGCTTGTCGAGGTCGGTACGCTGTTCCACACGGGCCGCTTCGACCACGTAGGCAACCTTGCGCACCGGGCTGAAGGACGCATCCAGCTGCAGACGACCGATGGGACGGGTCTCGTCTTCAGCGTAACGACCATCAGCCGGCTCGTAGCCACGGCCGCGAGCAACACGAAGCTTCATCTTCAGGTGGCCGTTGTTGCCAAGGTGGGCAATAACATGTCCCTTGTTCATCAGTTCAACATTGTGCGGCAGACCGAGATCAGCAGCCGTCACGACGCCGGAACCCTTCTTGTCGAGCACCAGGAAAGCTTCGTTCTGCTCGTGAAGCTTGATGGCCAGACCCTTGAGGT
Organism: Moraxellaceae bacterium; assembly: GCA_020697295.1. Lineage (GTDB taxonomy): Bacteria > Pseudomonadota > Gammaproteobacteria > Pseudomonadales > Moraxellaceae > UBA2031. The sequence goes on from JAJFBF010000081.1 coordinate 18,440, forward strand.
TAAGCAGGATTTCGATCACATCTTCCTGCACGCCCTCGATCGCACTGTACTCATGCTCGACACCATCGATTTCAACTTCGGTGACGGCAGCACCCGGCATGGAGGACAGCAGGATGCGACGCAGTGCGTTACCCAAGGTATGGCCGAAGCCGCGCTCAAGAGGCTCCAGGGTCACTTTCGCGTGCGTGGGGCTGATTGCGGCAACCGCAATGCTCCGGGGAGTCAGAAACTCATTGATAGAATGTGACATTGGTTAAACCTCTGGCGGTCCCTTACTTGGAGTACAGCTCGACGATCAGGTTCTCGTTGATCTCGGACGGCAGGTCAGTACGTTCCGGCTTGGCCTTGAACGTGCCTTCCATCTTCGTGACATCAACTTCAACCCAGGCCGGCACGCCACGCTGGGCGGCGACTTCGAGGGCACTCTTCACGCGGAGCTGGTTACGGGACTTCTCATAGACCGCAACCACATCGCCCGGCTGCACCTGGATGGAAGCAATGTTCACACGCTTGCCATTCAGGGTAATCGCGCGATGGCTCACCAGCTGCCGAGCTTCGGAGCGGGTGGCGCCGAAACCCATGCGGT
>JAJFBF010000010.1 GCA_020697295.1 Moraxellaceae bacterium
ACAATGAGCCGTGCTTTATCAAGATGGGTTCCCTAAATCACCGATCCATCGTTAGAAGGCCAAGTGTCTTGCTGCAACGAGTGACATCTAACGATCAGCCTAGCCGGCTTGTGGCTGTGCATGTGCCGAAGAGGATATACGAAGCTTATGGTGGTTTCGTGGGAGAGAACCACGTCGTAATTCTGGAACAGCAGACCTCCACGCCTGAACTAAGCCCCAAGGAACTTGCAGAGCTCCTTAGAACGCCAACCGTAGACCGCTGCTTTCGCTGCATCTCTGGCGCCACTAATGTTTCGATATTTGAGCTTAATCAGCTGAATCTTCCGGAGCCGGGTCGTCTAAAGCGACACATTAAATTTGGGCGCGATATGGCGACGGCAGCCAGAATGGCAATCGAGGAAATCTGAATGCCCAGCTGAGCCAAGCCTAAAAGGATTTAGAGAAGAAGAAAAATGACGCACAAGAGTCGGTTGAATCAGTTGCAGAGTGCTCTGCAAAAGCGGCATGAAGCCCTGTCCAAGCTTATATCGCGAAAGCCAAGCCCTGCGACGGCCAAAGCTTCTAAACAGGAGCCGCCTGCGCTCCCCGAGACGGTGGCCGAGAAAAGCGAGCCGGCTCCAGTTGTGCCTCGTGTCAAAGAGGCGATGATTCCGCTATATGCGGATGATGCCAAAACTCAGAGTGCTCCATCGGCAGCGCTTCTTTCGTTGGCAGACCTGTATCTCCATGCGGCCCAACATCGGACGCGGCATATTGCTCTTCTATGGCCTGCATCACTACGATCGCTGACCCTAGTACATGCTCTGGCGACAACGACGCGCTGGAGGGAGGGCGATAAGCAGGGGATAAGAGGCCTGACCTATCCGGTTAAGTCAAACGTCTTTCATGGCCTCAACCATATCCAATTTGACCGTCAGTCAGTGCTCGCGATCGCAAGTGACCTGGTAGAGGTTGGCGAAAATGCGAAAGTGAAGCGTTCCTTTCCAGAAAAAGATCCATTCCTGTTTTCCCTGACTAATCAAAGTCTGCCGAATGATCCGAATGAGCCATTTAATCCAACAATTGGTGAGATCCTCCCGTGCTTCTTAGGGCAGCCTCAATTTGAAGGATGGGAATCGTGCGAGTCTAGGTTGCTATCCTTGATTAGGGCGAAACTCTCCAGGCGTGCCCACGCAAAGGCGCTCCAAAGCAACTGTGCAACGCTCGGCTGCCCAGACTCAGCGCCAGACGCCATTTTCGCGCTCGACGGTCGTATGTCAGAGGATGAGGTTAGGCAAGCGTGCAGAGCTCTGGCGAAGAGCAAGCCACCCGAAGCAATAATTCTCTTGGCAACGAGAGCGGTTCGAATGGAAGCCCCTGCCTGGAGAAAGAAGCTTGCACGCTTTGCTCTTATGCTCGAGGAAGTTTTCCGCGAAAACCCACCGGGCGTGCTCATCGTTACGGATGATCCTGTATCTGCATATAGGCTCAAGAATGAGCTATGGGAGCTGAATAATAAGAGAGATCAAGGGCAAAGATGGAATAAGCCATTTGAGTTTCGAATATCCGGCGTACCGAGCACAGTAGGTTCGAATGGTCTTTTGCCTCCAGGGACAAAGGAAAGTCTACATCCCGCGCCGCGGGAATTTGACGTGCATATAGTCGATTCTGATGCTGCAAAAGTATCTAACAAGCTATTAAAGATAGCGAATTGCCAGCCTGGCGGAAAAGATCACGCAAAGCCAATTGTTGAGGCGGCAACCTACATTTCGCGGTTGGCCGCCTTGCCATGTGGCGTAAGGCACATGTCGAACTATTTGGCGGGCCCGGATGTTTCCAATCAATCTCGAGCCAACTTTGACTGGCCAGGACATTATGGCGCTGTTCTCGAATTCGAGCGAACAATTGGCGTTGGAGAAAATCGGCAGGCCCTACAAGATGCCATGAAGCGAGGCTCCGACTTATTTGGAAATTATCATGAGGCAACGCCGTTTGCCCACAAGCTTGCGTCAGTGGTAGCGAATGCTGCAGCAGGGAAAAGGAAAAATGTGGGCGTCATCTTTACCAGTGCCCTTTACCGACGGCTTGCGGAAAGATTTTTCGAGGAATACCGTGATTTTCCTAACGGGGTCAGCTATTCAGATATCCGAGAAAATGTATTCCTAATCCCAGCAAGTGCTCTCCTTGAGCATTTGGACGGATTGAATGGCTCAACTTTTGTATTTGCTGGGTTAAATGATGAATGTCTTCGAATACTTCTTACAGACGACCGGATTCCAACGCATTCAGTCATATTGCTAACGCAAAAAGCCGGACAGTTCCTGAAGGCGACACTTAGGCCGTTAGTAGAGGACATGCAGGAGTTCAAGTCGTTCAAGCCACGAATGGAGTCGATTCTTAGAAATCTAAAGGATCTCCCTGACGATGCCTCAGTGCTCACTGGGGGTGACTACGCACTCCCAGCATTCCGTGTCGAGCTTTCGTCTGATGCCGCCTCCTCTGATCATGAGGTTGATCCGGAAGCTTGGCAGATTAGATATGAAAGTGGCGCACTGCACTATCGCCGTGAAACATCTGACGCATATGTTTACGACCCTGCATCACATCATGCATCCGAGGCCGGATTTCGATCGGCTCAAGTTAAGTCGCTGGAGGTGGGAGACAAGGTCTTCGTCATGTCGGCCGAGCTTCGTGAAATGGTTGAGCAGGCGCTTCGGGAAGCAGGCATACCGATTCAATCAGATAAGACTTATGAGGCAGCGCTTAGAAGCTACCATGCTGAGGTGAAGGACCGCTTGGTTAGGAGGTTCCCCGATGGCTCAATCTCCGAAAGAGTAAGAAGCATTAGAGCCGAAATGCTCTCAATTAATCCAAAGCTGGAAAGGGAATTGCCAATTGAGCATTCCATGCGCCTCTGGATTGATCTGGAAAAGTCTCAGGAAACACCCTTTGAGGAACTTCGGCCTCAGGCCCCCCTGAAGGAGGCCGTCTTTAAGGCTTTCGCAATCGTTCTGGGATTTTCTTCATTAGAGGCAGCGTATCACTGGCAAAGAGTAATCATGGCAGTAAGAAACTCTCGTCGTCTCGATGGGCGCCATGTGTCAGACATCTATGAACATATGCTGCTTCAGCCAGAAAGCGCTATGGCGAACTCAAATATTAGAAGAAGTACCCTGGGCTTACTATTCGAGAAGGCCCGTGAAAGCGTTGCCACGGTCGCGTATGTGGGGCCCCAAATGGAGGTGGGTAAGTGAGGGATCAATTGCTTCGAGTAGATCCGGCTGCGTTGAATTCGACTCTGAAAGAAGCTGTTGTTGACGGCATTCTTAATCTGACATACGCGCAGCTTAGTGGCCAGGGAGTCACAGGACAGTACCTGCTTGGGGCTCGACCTCGTGCACTCTTGAATTCCGGCTTTCTCCTGCCACAGAAAAGCCTGTCAGGTGATGACGAAGTAACCTCGCCGATATGGATTTCTTCTCACGGTATGCAGATTCAGATCAGCTCTGCGAACGAAGCAGTAATTACCGTTCAGCCACGACTTTCTGTTTATGTGCGTGTCATCCCCCGTGAGGAGGATCTTAAGAGACCAAATTGCCGCCCAGTTTTCATGATGCGGCAAACAGTGGTAGACGAGATTAAGGCCGAAAGAAACCGTCGACTCGACGATGCATGGGAGCAGATAAAGGGCGAACATACATCTAGATGGAAGCATCCAGAGTGGGCTGCCGTATGTGCCAAGATTGTGGAGGATATCTATAGAGCAAAGGGCATTCCTCGCCATCTGCTTACTTCCAATATCCCTACTAATGATGCTGAGCTGGCCGAGGAGAGGTCAGATAGCGGCGAGCTTCCAGATGGAGAGTCGCCTCAGGCCGTGCCTCTAACCGCCAATGAGCCTCTTCCGATCAAGGACGAGCATTTTGAGCCGCTGCGGGTTCCCCACAAGTGGATGCGGTTAGAGATCAAGGTTCCAGCGCTCCGGTTAGACCCCTCAAAGTCTGCGGGGGCTCTGCAGCTTGATTTAGAGGATCATGCGCGTCAGATGAACGAGGCCATTGCGCAAGGCCTCTCAGACTGGGTGCAGAGCGAGGATAAGGAGTGGGGAGGGAAAGCCTGGGGCTATCGTCATCAAATGGCGATTCCAGCAAGCCAGTATACAAAGTGGGATGACTTCCTCGAAAGGGTCAGAGCATCTCAGCTTCGCATAGTGACACCTCAGATTAAGTTGGGTTGGGAGCTAGAGCTTCAGGCTGACTGGATAGATGCCTCAAAGCGCAGTATGTTTATTGCGATAGAGAATCTGAGTGATATCCCCCGCCAGCACGTTGATGAGTCCGAAGAAGCGATTTTCCTTGTGTCTCTTGAGATGCACCTGCCAAGTGCGCTGCATCATCCACTAAAGCTTGAGCGTATAGATCCATCGTATAGATACAACAAGTATTTGTCCTATCCGGCGATGGGTCATAATTGCGGGGTTAAGCAAATATCCAGTAGTCCCGAGAGTCATACTCTTGAGACAACTTGGACTCCTCGTTACGTGCAGCCACGTATTATTCCGACCAGCGCCAATGGCGTAGAACGCAAAGTCAGAGTACTCGCGCAGCCGGAAGGACTAGAGGCTCTGTCACCGCTTGTGCCTGCCATGAAAGCATGGTTAGAAGAATTACCTGGCCATGTGAATCCTGGTGAGGGTGTGGAGCCATCGGATGTCGATGCGATCGAGAGAGAAGAACTGGCATTTCGTCTCGATCAAAGGAAATGGCGATCCGAGATGGAGGCCGTGGCTGAGGGGCTGAGGTGCTTGACGGAGTCGAAGGACTCATGGCTTAAGCGGGGGCCGCAGTCTAATCCACGAGCTATGGTATTCGAAGCGTGGCTTGCAATGAATGAGGCTATGGCTGACTTCATGAAGGCCCGATTCAAGCGAGACGACAACGAGTGGCGCCTCTTTCAGTTGGCTTTTGTGATTGCCAACATTCCTGCCTTGGCTTCCCGAATTCCAGAGTTCCAAGATTTCTACGATGAGCGCAGAGACGACGCGGTAACACTTCTCTACTTTGCAACGGGCGGCGGTAAGTCAGAAGCATTCTTCGGCCTGCTTCTTTTCAATCTAATGCTAGATAGGCTCCGTGGGAAGCATAGGGGAGTTACCGCGCTAGTTCGGTATCCGCTGAGGCTATTGACCATTCAACAGGCGCAGCGATGCGCTAGGGTGCTCGCATTTGGCGAAAAGGTTCGCCGGAACCATGGCTATAGCGGGGACCCACTGTCTATTGGATTTTGGGTTGGTAGTGGGGGCTCGCCGAACCGCCATAGCTCCAAAGGGGTGAAAAGCATTCCCAACGTATCTGCTGTCTCACCTGAGCTTGGGCGCGAGATGTCGCTTCGTGAGAACGACACAAAGTATTCTGCAGCGATGCGTGCGTGGCGAAAACTACCAAAATGCCCCTTCTGCGCAGGTGAGACGGCACTTCGCCTGTTTGATGACCGCGGTGATCAGATCCTCGGTCATGTTTGTACGGAAAAGTCGTGTGACTCAAACGAGGGACAATGGAAGCCGCTCCCCTTTTACATAGTCGATGAGGACATATATGACCTCGCTCCTTCGGTACTGCTAGGAACCGTTGACAAGCTCGCATTAATTGGCCACTCGGGAAGAACCATCAGGCGCATCTTGGGCATGTTTGGAGGCGCACCTTGGGTTAGGGCTAACGGACGGCTTTACATTCCAGAGAACGGAAAGGAGATCGCCGCCGGACCAGCTGCCAAGGGAATGAGCGGCATCTTTCCAGCGTATAAGCCAGGCGCGAGTGTATTCCACGATCCATTCCCCAGCCTGATCATTCAGGACGAGGCGCACTTGCTGGACGAGTCGCTCGGAACATTTGCTGGTCTATTCGAGTCAACTCTGGATGCCATATTTCACTACATGGCTCAGCCGCTAGCTGCGCTGGTCGCGGTAGATGGCAAAGGTCGCAGGCGTCGGCCGAAGGTCATTGCGGCGTCTGCAACTGTTTCGGAGCCCGAACGACAGCTAGAGCATCTGTATCAGAGGGCGATTCCAGCGACTCAATTTCCTGAGCCAGGCCCGTCTCTGTATGAATCGTTCTATGCAAAGCCTGCCGCAGCGGCAGAAGAGGAGCGGCGCACGCATCCGGATATTGAGGTGGCTAGCCAGCAGGCGCGCATTTACACCGCGTTCATGACTAACGGTAAGCCGCATACATCTACCAGCGTCGCAGTTCTATCGGGCTTTCACCTTGTGATTACGCGTCTCTTTGATGGCCTCCTAAGTGACTCTGAGCAAGAGGTGGCGGCGGCTAGGGAGATGCTAGTCGAGCATGTCTCTCAAGGCCCGCTGAGTGATCTGCATAGGGATACTCTGAGAGCAGCCAGTGCGTCCGATCTGGCAACGCTAATTGACCTTCACCGTATCGCGCTGACCTACGTGACAAATAAGAAAGGTGGCGATCAGATCATGGCCGCGGAGGCAGAGGAAACGCGGAAGCGGCATCTCAATGAAGGGATCCCACTAGATGGCTTGGATACTCGGTTGATAACCGGCTCAGTAGAACAGGGGGAAATCCAGGGCGTAGTTGATACTGCTCAGCGGCGCGTTGATCCCGGTAGAAAATTTCCGCCATTAAGAGAGCAGCTTCGGTCAGTGATTGCTACCTCTGCGATCTCGCATGGGGTGGATGTCGACGAGTTCAACTCCATGTTTTTCGCTGGTATGCCCTCTGATATAGCTGAGTACATACAGGCATCATCTCGCGTGGGTCGGACGCATATTGGATTTGTTGTCTTGGTGCCTACGCCACAAAGGCGTCGAGATCGGCACATTGTCCATATATTCGATATTTTCCACCGCTTCCTGGAACGAATGGTTCAGCCAGCTGCAATTGATCGATGGGCAGAGCGAGCCGTGGAGCGAGTTTTTCCCAGCTTGTTCCAAGCATATCTCCTGGGAGTTGTCCCTACCTGCGAAGCCATTCGCCTAGACGAAGAAAGGAAGGGGGAAGTCCCGGACTTCAGTTTCATACCTAATGTCCGCAGGAAGCTCAATCAGCGTGGTGATGCATTCATTTCGGAAATTGACGAGTTTATTGAGCTCGCTGTTGGGCTTCGAGACTCCTTCTCACCAGAGGGAGAAGAGCACTATCGAGTTCGGATAGACCAAAATACTCGAAACCTTATTGTGGGCGCATGGAGCAGCCCAGTCTGGGGCAGTGGGACCATGGACGGCTATTTCAAAAGCATGACCGATCCGATGCTAAAACCCATGACATCTCTGCGTGACGTGGACCAAGCCGGAATAATTCAAATGGCACCCAAGGATGCAAAGGGGCATAGACAGTCAGCGAATGAGACTTCGCTGGTCATGGATGTGTTACGCCATGGAGTTGCAAACAGCGAGGGCGCCGACAACGCCCAGCATGGAGAATGAAATGCCCAGGAACAGTGACTTTCTCAAAAGTGAAGAGGATGAGAAGACCCTTAGCGCGCCAACAATGGCTCGCTCCAGGGGGCAGCTGGGGTCCGCCTATGCACCCGGTGCATTCTTCACCTTCGAAGGTGGACTTGGGGCATGCATATCAATCCCAGATCTTTCTGCAACCGTCGACGATGCTCCCATACATTCTGGGACAAAGTCCCAGATCCTATTACGGCTACAAGAAATATGGCAAAGCTGGTTTGCAAGAGCGTCTTCAGCTGGGGGAGGTGACCGTGCCATTGATGCTCGCCAGTGCCTAGATGAGGCGCTGCTTCGAAATGATGCGCTCTTGCCCTTGGGGGCTGACCGCGTGGCCTTCCTGAATCCGATCAGAATGGGCTACGCACCTGCACCCCTTAGCTTCGTGTGTAACAAGTGTCACCTCTTTCGGAGGTTCGACTCGGTACATGAAATGGCGACAGGGATTCATCACCTAAAGAAGTCAAAATGCAGTTCTGCGGATGCCAAGGGGCCATGCCAGTGGAGGCAGGTTGACGTCATATTTGTCCATTGGTCAGGCGAATGGATGCCAGTTACGCCTGGTCGCTGGGAGTGGGATGACCGTAACAGTGCGCTCAGGCTTTTTGGGGAAGAGTGCAAGGTCTGCAGAGGTAAAGATTTCAGGCTGAACACGGACTCGCCACGAATCGGTCAATGGCATTTCTACTGTGCGAATAAGTCATGCGGGCATAAGGGCTCTAATGAGTGGAGGCAGAATGACCCATTCACAACTGAGATTTTTAGAGACAGGTCCAGTGCGAGAGTAGGTGAGCGGCGAATGGAGCCTATCTCATACCGCGCGTCTTCCGCTTACTACTCTCAGGCCGAGCAGTTTGTCTTGTTCCCGGAGTCAGAACATCGGTTGCTAACTCTACTGGAGCCACAAAGACAGGTCGACCTATTGGCCTTCATAAGTAATAGGTTCCGACTTGGCGCGGCGGAGCTGTCTACGGAAGAAATGAAGTCGTCACTTTTAGCAAGCGGGAAAGCTGACGAGTGGGAAACTTATGAGAATTGGTCGAGAATGCGGGAACTCGCACTAAAGTCGGCGGACGAGGAGTTTATCGTGCGAGCCGAAACGGAGATAAAAAAGCTCATTTACAAATGGACGGCCGGTGATCCGCCGCTTGTGCCGCCTAGGATTGAGCTGCCAGCTGCGGTCACCGAGCAACTTCGGATACGGCCGGATTACACGAGTCGATTTGATCCGTTCGTTCTCGCGGTTGAGCATGAGGCGCTCAATCGAGGCAAGATCTCTGCACCATCGGATGGCAGAAGAGCCAAGTTTGTTCGATTCGACCATCTTGATAACGATCTGGCACCCAAGGAAAGGGATAGGAAGGAAGCACAGGAGCGCATTACAAGCACCCTAAAGGCTAAGCTCGGGATGGTTGATATCGGCCTAATCCGCGAATTTGATCTCTGTCGGTTCACGCATGGATATACGCGTGTTTCTGCAACTCCGACTCTGGAAAAGCGGAATCAACTTATGCCTGTTAGGCTAAAGCTTTTTGAGCCGCTGAGGAGTGGGAAGCGTCCGATATATGTAATGACTCAGGCAAATGAAGCGATTTACGTCAGACTTGACCCTGCTGCAGTCTACGCGTGGCTTAGGGAGGTGGGGGTTTTAGACCTCCCGTCATGGGATCCTGCCGGAACACCACGATTTGGTGGAAAGCTATTGGAAGTGGCTCAGCCTTTCGGTCGGTACTTCTCGCTTCTCAAGCCAGGAGATGCGTCAACTTACAGATATGTTTATACCCTTCTTCACACCTACGCACATGTGCTGATGAAGAATATTGCCGAGCTTTCAGGGTTGGATCTTGGCTCTCTTGGTGAATACATATTTCCTTTAGATCTGGCTTTTGTTGTTTACCGAAATGGCACAACAATGGATCTTGGAAATCTATCCTCGCTTTGGCGGAATGAGAACAACAAGTTTCTCTACAGGCTCCTTGAGCCCTCAACCCATAGATGCAATTCGGGAAATCTTTGCGATGCCTCTGGAGGCGCTTGTCCTGATTGCATCATGATCCCAGAAACATCATGTTTGGCGCAGAACCAGCTACTTTCTAGGGCCGTTCTGAGAGGAGGCCCCGCCCCCAGGGAGGATGCTACACATCGGGGACATAGAATTCCTGGATTTCTGGAAGTTATAAATGGCGCTCATGAGTAGCAACCTACTTGTCGCATTTGACGCGCTCGCACCAATGTGTGAAGTATCTGCTCCGCTTTGTTTGGCGGCAAGGGAGGGACTGCTGGAGTCCTTTCAAGATTTGCATGCAATCTGCACGAGTATCGGCCTTCCCCAGGCGAGAGCAGGAGATGTTGAGCGTGCTTTGATGGCAGGTGAGGAGGCTGGCTTGTTTAGCAAGGCAACGCACATGCGATGGAGAGTGCTTGATCTTGAAAAAGTTAGCCAAATTGCCCCTCTTCTTCAGGGAGCGCAGCTATATAAATTGCGAATTCACAGAGACATAGATGTGGTAGATGTTGTTTTAACAAAGCCGCCAGCCCCTAGTCAGGTTTCTCTCAAGTTGGAGGAGATGCTAATGAGCAGCCGCGGCTTCAAGGATACTAAGCAGCTTCTTCCAGCCATATCAGAAAAGGCTGAGAGGTCTTTCACCGTGATGACGCCCTATCTTGATAGTGTTGGCGCGTCAATCGTATTGAATCTGTTTGAACTTGCGCCCGCGCCGGATAAGTGCCTAGTCCTGCGCACTTTGAAAGACGGAGCAGAGCCGCCTGGTTTGTCAGGTATCAGTTCGCGCCTCTTAGAGCTCGGGGTTCGGGTGATGAACTTCAAGCTGGATCGTCCCAATGCGCCGGGTAATGAGACGTTTCATGCCAAGGTAGTTCTTGCAGATGCTGATGCAGCTTATGTGGGCTCGTCCAATATGAATCAGTGGTCTTTTGAATATTCCCTTGAGCTTGGTCTGTATGTAAGAGGCGGCGCTGCTGCGCGAATCGCGACCCTAATTGATGCGGTAAAGGCAGTGTCTAGCCCTATGTAGAGGCCGCATCATCTCCTGCTGACTCACGCTCCGTTTCGAAATCTGTTGGGAAGCAACTGAAGAGGAATCTCTCGTATCCATTTCCTTGAGGTGCGCAGTCCGCCCCCCATCGAAGCAGCCACTTGGCTCATCCAGAGCTCTCGTTCCTCGGCGGATGCGCTACTGAGGAAGGCGAGTATTTTTGCGGAGGCGTCAGGGTCAGCTCTTGTCAGGGATGGCAGCCCAAGTCTTAGATAGAGATTGAACGTACTCGAACTCGCTGCTCCAATCAGATGTCTGGATTTTTCGTAGCTTCCCCCCGCGCGAATATAGGCATCAAAGGCGCGATCCCTCAGTTCGATATCTTTCTGCTCCCGGACCCGTAGAGCGCGCTGCTTGCCATGGAGCATGCGTGACAACAGTCCCTTGTCCGTGAGCCCAAGAACCGATAGGGCAAGAATAATCGAGTACGGCGAGCACGAGGTTCCAAAGAGGGCCGCGTCGATGGCTGGGCAATAAATATAAGGTGCACCGTCGGCAATCTTAGGAAAGTAGAGTTTCAGCCACGCACAAGGGGTCTTCTCTCGAGCCTGGTCGCTGATCCGGGAGCCCTTTCCCGGGATCCTTGACCTCAGCTGATGGTTCTCCACCCCCTGCGTCAGCAGCGCGCCGACCCTCGCTTTGGTTGTACGCTTCCCGGTCGCCAGTATCCATAACGCTATGCTTGCGTAGGCACGAACGACAGGGTCCATGGAGTAGAGGGTTGGCGCCTGATCGAGGCAATCCGGTTGCCTCAACCAGTAGCCGGGGCATGCCGAATACGGCATGGCCTTCTTCACTCTGCGTATGGGCTGCTCATGCAGCGGGCACCAATGAAGTCCGCGGATTTGGTGGGTCCGGCGCCAATAAGAGAAGCCATAGGTGGCCGTATCTTCTTCGACGCAGGCAGGACAGAGCCCGGCAGGCTGTTGCAGCCGCAGGAGTGCCGTCCGCTGCCGAAGGTGGCTTTCGTGCATATAGCTCTCGGCCCGCTCCGGGGTCGGCGCGCACAGATGCTCGATTGGACATAGCGTGTGGCGAGCGAGGTAGGTGTTTGCCTCCATTCCCGAAAGCAGGGCGGCTCTCTGGAAGATCTCGAGGGGCGAGAAGCTGATGGATTGTTCAGGGGAGCGAGCGGTCAAGCGCCTGATGAAGTGCTCAATTGAGCCTGAGGCGTTGAGGCAGGCCAGGCGCCCGACGTGTCCAGCAATGAACTCTTCTGGTAGGGGCGAAGCTGCCACTAGCTGCGCTGGTATGGGCGGCTGGTACATCACATTTGATGCAAGTGATTTCCATGCCCTGACTGTAGCGCCGACGATCCGCTGGGTTGGGGGAGATTCGTTGTGGCTCTGATGCCGTTGGAAACCGATCCTGACGTCAGTGGTGTTGTCGACGTCGCACGGGCGCCAATAGCGCGCTCGTCATCGGTAGGCGGTCCAGCTGTCCCAGCTTCGCCTTGAGTGCAGGGACCGCTTGATACACCCGTTGCAGTGTGGCGCGGGCACCCAGGTCCTCGATGGCCTGTGATACGAGCCGGGAGAGTTCTGCGTCCCGATGCCTCCAGTTCGTGCCGGCATGGTTGCCAGCGGGGACTTTGGGGAGGGTGGCGATCTGCCCCTGCAGCCACGCCCGGTCGTTACGATAGAGCCAGGCGTACGCGGCAGGTGCGAGGGCCCTGATTGCCTTCGCACCGAGCGTGGTCTTCCGCTTGGATGCCGAGGACCACGCGTGGCGAGCGTCAGCTTGTGCCCGGGCATGGCGGGCGGCATGCCAGGCCGTCTGTAGGCCCACTTCAGTTCTCAGCAGCCGGGTTACCGTCTGAACCGATACTTGATGACGAGTTGCCGCCTCTGCCTTGTCTGTTCCTCTTCTCAATGCCTTTACGAGCGCAGCGCGTTTGGGTTTCGTCAGCTGCTTTGGGCGTCGCCCTACGGTGACGCCCGCCGCGGTTGCCCACGCCATCACGGTACCGGTATCCACACCGACAGAGAGGGCCACTGATCGGCATGAAGTTGCGCCATTCTTGAGCAGCGCGAGGGCGGCCGCTTTACGCGGATGGGAGCGAATGGTCTTGAGGCTGGCGGCTGGGCCTGTTGTACCTGGCGTCGCGGCCGAGCGACGATGGCTCTCAAACGACTTCCGGAAAGCCTGCCACCCGCCAAAGAGGAACTCGATTGCGGCGAGATGCCAGAGGGGGTGTGTGAGCATCCGATGGACGCTGACCAGCCGCGTCAGCATGGCGCTTGCTTGGGCTTCGGTGGCGGGCAGCGCTTGTAGCTCATCAAGATGACGCAGCGGCCGATAGCTATCCACCAATGCTTGGGCAGCAAGAGCATGGTGGACGCGCCCCCCTTTCGCGAATCCCGCCTGCTCAAGCGCCTCAAGATAAGTCGCCCTCAATGCTGGCTGGTCGAGCAGGTAGCCCGGCGGCAGGCGATGTAGTGCCGTCGCCCCCTCGGCCAATTTCACTAATCGACCCGTTACCAGCGACGACGGGCTCTGCAACGGCGACCGCCAAGTGGTCCCGCTTGGGAGCAGCCAGTGGAAGCGCCCAACGCCGTTACTCTTCAAGCGGCTTTCCTGCAGGGGCTCGCCATGATGTGGGCAGACCCAGGCCCCGGGCAGCTGGTGGGACACATGCCAGTAGGCCACTTGGTAGACATGACGATCCTCAGTCCGGCAAACCGGGCAACTCTTGAGGGGATGATGGGCGCGAAAGCGCGACGTCAGCAGGCCGAGGCGATATTTCAGGGAACCGATGGCGTCGCCGGCCATGGCCGCCATCGCCACATCCGCAAAGGCTGGCGGACGCAGCGGCAAGTAAAACCCGAGCAGGGTGTGGTCGCGGATGATGCTGGATGGAGAGCCGAGCCGGTCGGGGGCGATCTGGGAAAAGTGGCTCAGGCGGGCGGGAAGGTCGTGTTGGCTGCCCTGCCTGGGATGGCCGAATAGCGCCAGGCAGGTGCTGCGGTCTGCGGCGTGGCCTGCTAGTACATGAATACGTGAGCAAATGCTGAATACGGTTTCGTCTGGTAGCCAGTTTGGCACCACTTGTCGGGCGTCTGTAACACCTGTCTCGGGCCGCGGCTTGCGCACGGTTCCCAACCCCTTGAAAAGTTTAGCGAATACCGGCGGTATGGATTTAATTCTTCAAAAACAATGACATACGAATAAATATGGCATTGCGAGGGGCGCATTCCTAGCCCATAGTTTTTCCAATTCAGGAAATCCGACATCTGTCATGAGCGAAAGTCTCGGTGACTACCTCAAGCGCTTACGAGTGTCGCGGCGGTTGAACCAACAGTCGTTGGCGATCCGACTTTGTATTGGCGCGCCCTACCTGAGCCGCCTTGAGCACGGAAAGAAGCTCTACCTCAATGACGTCCTTATGGCGCGCTTGGAAGAGGCTCTGAGCCTGTCACCGGAAGAGCGGCAGCGTCTCGGCAGTCTCCGGGACGCCGCCGTCGGTCGCATCCCGATCGCACCGGACACCAGCTATGCCGCCGTGGACCTGATCAAGCTCATGGCTGACGCTGCGCCGAGTCTGAGTGAGGCTCAGTTGGGCACCATTCGGGAATCCGTACAGTGCATGCTCAAGATGATCGCGCTTACGGAGGATAGAGAAATGACTGCGCAGAAATGACAAGGGCCACTCCGTGGAGTGGCCCTTGGGAGCAGGCATCCTTCGATACCCACACCTCGCACGTTCAGTATCGAAGTGCCTTCCTCCCCCGTCAATACCGGTGTCGCACGACTTTTGCGCGATCCAGGGCGCCGGCTTGCCTGCAGTGGGCAAGTGGCAAGGCTAGCCACGACTCTGTCGGGGAGCACAGCGATGGGAAAACGTCTTACGGAAGCGCGGTTGCGCACAATCGTGGAGCGGCAGTGTCCGCCAAAATGGGGAGTGGCGTACGAGCCAGCGATACAGGTCTGCACCAGCGAGGCGCCGCCCATTAGCCGGCCCTCGGTACTGAATAGCCGGCGCCTGGGCCGGACGGTTCATGTGCTGTCACAGCCGGAGCGCCATGCCGCCTTGCTGGCTCTCTATCATCCAGGTCTGCGGGACCTGCATGAGCAGAGGATGCTGTCGCCGAGCCAGATCGAGCATCCCCTCACCACGTATCCTGGGTTGATGCAGGTTGGGCTGTCCTACTCTCGGGGAACGCGCGCAAGCGCGGAGGACCTCCGATGTCTCGGCCAGCATCCCTGGGTTTGGGCGGCGGACACGGGGGAGCGCATCGCGTTTCCCTACATTGGTGACTTTCTACTCTTCCTCGAAGACCGGGATGGGCTGTATTGCATCAACTGGACGGTCAAGAAATCAGCTGCCGGCTTCGATCGGAGCCCGATCGATATCCGCGCTGCCTTGATTGCGGAAGAGCGCGGTAGCCAAGCCGTCGCCAACCGGCATCGGATTGAAGAATGCTATTACCAGGAGTTCGGAATCCGGACGGAACGGGTGACCGGCGATGCAATTCCCCACAGCCTGGCGTGTACTCTGGATCAGCTCTTCACATGGGAGCGGCGTGATGACCATCTGACACCCTCGCAACGAGCCTGGCTTCTATCTGAAGCCAGGGTGCTGGTGGTCAGGGGAGAGGTCATCACTGCGCACATCCCCCGACTGCAGAGCGAGCTTGGTTGTGGTCCCTACGATGTCCTCTGCGCCATCTATCAGGGCATCTGGACGCGAGCCATCCGGGTAGACCTGTTCTCGTCGATCTGCATCGACGCGCCGTTGGAGCCAGAGCGGAACGATGTACTGCTCCACTATGCCCATTGGTTCCAACGCTAGTCATGGCCATCGGGTCACAGCTCATCGCGAGGGAAGGCTTACTTGGCCTGGAAAAGGGCCTTGTGTACTACCTGCTGTCCAACTACGGCCGGGATCCAGTTACCAGAATGATCACCTTTCTGGGGCAGGGAGCTGCCGCCCGGGCGCACTTTGTTAGCATTCCGCGGCGTGCCTTTGAGGAAGCCCTGCAGCGCGGTGATATCGAGGGCGCGGCGGTTCAGCACCGCCTACCCCCTTGGCTGTGGGAAAGCGAAGATGCCATTTTGGGTAGCGACGTCGAAGCCATCGCGCCCTGGAACGAATTTCACCGGGAAACCATTGCCTACCGTCTCGAATCGATCAGAGGGCTGCTGGAGGCCGACCGTGACCTGCTGGGAGCCACGAATCCCATGGCAGCGATCTCCAGGTGCCTAAAAAAGCTGGACTCGAAGGGGAACGCCACGCGCATTGCCAAGTGGTATTTCGTCTTCATTCTGCATGGCAGAGATCCGAAGGCCTTGTTGCCTGAGACGTTTAGGTGCGGGCGCTGGCCTCGAACCAGGGGTCGCCACGCAGGACGAAAATTCGGTCGGCCCTCTTCCCGGCGCGGTCGCAAGCATGGATACGCTGTTACCGAAGACCTGGCCGGTGCCATCGTGGCGGCATTTCTAAGGCATGCGCGAGAGTGCAAGTCATGGACGCAGATCTATGTGAAAGCGATGGAGCGCGACTTTCGCTGCACGGTCGGGACAGATGTGGCGACAAAAAAGCTGGTCTTCATTCAGCCGGAGGGCCAGCCATTCCCGACGCTAGAACAGTTCAAGTACTGCGTACGGAAGCGATTCGACCAGGAGGCAATTGACCGGATCAAGTATGGGAGCCACTACGTACACAATCGACTCAAGGCTGATGAGGGAGCCTACGCCGAGGCGGTCGCCAACCTGATGGAGAGGGTCGAGTTTGACGGCTACTACGTGAAGGAGCTGCCGAGAAGCATTGACGGTGACGGCTCAATGCCGCCGCTTTGTGTCATTCGGGCCGTTTGCGTTAGAACCAAAGCGATTGTGGGCGTCGGGATTTCCTTCTGGAAAGAGCGAGAATCGGCGTACCGCGATTGCCTTTTCTCGATGGCGGTCAGCAAGAAGGAGTTCTGCGCTCTGTTTGGCCTTGAGATCGGCGAGTCTGAATGGCCCTGCATCGGGCTGCCGGGCATGCTGATTATTGACCGGGGACCAGGGATGGCTCTCCTTAAGGACATTCAGAAACTTGAGCTTTCGGTGATCAACGTCACGCCAACGGGTAAGGGGCAGGCAAAGGCTTCGGTTGAAACCCATCACCCCAAAAGGCTCCGGAAGATGGAGGGCCATGAATTCATCCAGAGTGATCTCAATTACTTCCAGCTCGTCAAGCAGGAGTTGAATCGCGCGCTGATCGATAACCACACGGCGAATGTCCGCCATCTCTTTACGTTCGAGATGATCTCTAAGGTGTCTGGCTTTTCCCCGATGGATTTGTGGAATTACCTGGAGAAGAACTACCGGAATGACGCTGAGCAGATTTCATTTGAAACGGCCGTCAGGCGGTTGCTCAAGCCTAAGACGGTGATGATCAAGCAGGACGGAATCCATCATCATAAGCTGAAATACACGTCCACTGTGCTGAAGCAGGCTGGGTTCTTCGACACCATCGCACGCGGCGCACCTGCTGAGACCACAGCATATGTGCTGGAAGCATGCCTGCGCAGGATATGGGTGGATGTCAATGGGCGGCTGCATGCCGTTGATGTGGTGCCGCCGACGCGCGACGCCACGAGTCTTCTCCGTATGTCTCATCCGGATGCCGAAAGATTCAATGAGTTAGCTTCAGAAATCAGCCCTGACTCCGAGGAGCATAAACTGGCCTATCGCTTGATGCGCGCAAAGAGCTTTCGGGAGGACACGGGAAAGGAGTACGACAATAGCCAGATCAGGAAGGGGCGAGCAAAGCCCGCGAAAAGCGCCAGGGACGAACTGAGGGAGATCGGGAAATACTCCGGGCGCGGGGTCGAGAAATGACCAAGTCGCCGTGGGTCGAGCGGTTTGCAGGGCTCGACTGCCGTGAGGCCCTACGTCGCAAGGTCGCCAGGCGTCCGGAGGTCTTCATTGCTGACCGCAAGTTATCTGAAGATGAGATTGCGACTGGCATGAAAGATGCTTTGATGCAGATCTACCTGCCCAGTGAGCAGGCGCTGACCACCATGCAGCGGTTCATCCGCAGTGCCCGGCATTACTGCCGGCAGCAGTTTTCCGGAACGAAGGCGTTTCTCGAAAAGGTCTACGAAACTCCGCCGCCCGCCGACGACACCTTTCCAACCTGTGTAACAGGACCGGCGGGGGTGGGTAAGAGTGCCTTTCTGCGGGCGCTGATGACGGCCATGCCTTCTCCTCAGGATATTGAGGTGGGGTCGGGTCATGGTTCATTCTTTACCCAGGCGGCTTGGGGGGTTCACGTTCGTCCCCAACAGCAATCTTTGGATCTCCTTCGCCAGCTATTACGGTCGCCGGGCGAGGCCGACACCAAGCCTTCTCATGAGGTGGCAAAAAAACTGGTGCTGAAGAAGGCGATTCGGCAGGGCATAGCGCTCATCATCGTTGATGAGCTTCAGTTCATGGCCAAAGGAGATAATGCGACCTCAAGAATATCGACGACCATTCAGGACTTCGCCTCGATAAATCCGCCGATGATTTATGCGGCCAACTTCAGCATGGTGCACAAGCTGCTCCGGCAAGCGCCGCAATTTACCCAGAGGTTCCTTTCCAATCCTGTAGTCATCGAGGCCGACGAACCATGCAGCGAGGATTGGATCCTGTACCTCGAGGAGTGTCGACGTGTAGCCGGAGGGTGCCTGGAGATCGACCCGGACCGCGATGCATGGGAGATATTCAACTATACCGCTGGCCTGAAGCGGCTCGTTATCGATCTCTTTCACCTTGCCTACTTGAGCGCGCGACAGTCGGGGCGGCAGTCGGTCCGGTTGCCTGACCTGGATGCAGCGTATAGGTCGAGGAGTTATGCAGCCTATCGGCGGACGGTGGAAATCACGCGCCGGCAGGAAATTGAAGGGCGTTGCCTGGATGAAGACTACTGGTGTCCCTTTGAGGGGGCTGACAGGAAGGGGTCGCGCGCCGTCCAGTGGCGGAGATGGGAGGAAGAGCGCTTTGCGCAAAAGTTGATTGATGCGCAAAGTACTCTCCATGAGTTGAAGGAACGGGGTGCGGACAAGAAGCAACAAGCCAAGTCAGGGACGGAGCCCGTTCCAGCGCGTGCAGAGGCGTCGCCGCCTCCCGCTCGGAAGGAAAAGGGGCAAGAGGTCTTCGACGACTTCAAGCGGCGGAATAGCTATGCCTCGAGGTCAAAGAAAAAGAGTAATTGAGGGGCGTGCTTGGGCGGGGTCGTCGCCACTTGGCCGCTAAAGCCTATGAGGGTGGGAGGGGAAGATGCCAGAGTCATCGACGCTGTTGGAGCTGATTGAGGCGGGAGAGCTGGGGCAGGGGCAGCAGCTTTCCTGCTCCCTGCCGGGGGTTGCGGCAGAAGTCTGCCCGGAGGGCCTGAACGTAAACGGGCAGGTCTTTGCCGACCCCACTGATGCCGCCTCTTATGTGCTGGGGCGTGAGGTGCCGGATGGGGCCGGCTGGTCCTTCTGGAAGGTAGAGGACACAAGGCGGGGCTTTGTCGCGCCCCTGGAACATGTCCGGGTCGCCTGGGCATCGCGCCACGATACGGCTCAGCAGAAGACCAGCCTGACCCACCCCTTAAGGGTGGATGCGCTGAGCGTGCCGGGCGTGCCCGGACGACTGGGACTGACCTTCTGTCCTGGAAAGACGGGGCCAGCTCTCTATGGCGGTGCCTGGAATCGGGATTTGCGCACCGACCTTGGTGCAATACGGGAGTGGGGCGCAGGGGCGGTACTTACACTGATGGAGCCACATGAGTTCGGGTTGCTTGGTGTGGCGGACCTCCCTCAAGAAATGAGACGACAGCCGTTTGCCTGGCACTGGCTGGAGATCCGGGATTCGGATGTTCCGGATGAGCGATTTGAGCGCGGCTGGCCGGCGATCCGTAACTCAATCCATGAGGTGCTGAAATCGGGTGCGGGGGTTGTCATTCATTGCCGAGGGGGCTTGGGAAGGACGGGAATGATTGCGGCGCTGCTGTTGGTGGAGGCAGGGGTGCCTGCCGACCAGGCGATTGCGGCTGTGCGGCAGGCACGAAAGGGGGCAATTGAGACATGGGAGCAGGAAGAGTATATCCGTCAACATTTTATGCAACGCCCAGTCTAAGGCTGAAAGGAACGTAGCCGGGCAGGCTTCACTTACGGGCGCTAGCGCCTAAATCCGATCGCCAAGTATGGATCGGCGCCAGCAATATTCGGCCCAGACGTCCCCCACGTTTGAGGATCGCTGGAATTTTGAGTGCCGTGCCTTGCGGGAAGACGCCTGTGGTGCAGGATGAGTTCTACCTGCGCGTGTGAGAGAAGCGGGACGTCCTTGTCCCGCGTGATTCAGCCCTTACTCTTGCGGGGGTCATCCTTGCGGGGATAGGTACGCTCCTCCTGGAACTGGCCGTTCTCCTTGTGGATGCGGAGCGAGCCTGTCTTTTCGCCCACATAGCCCGTGCTGAAAGTCACCCCTTCCTGCTTGGTGTCGAAGGTCTTCGTGGCCCGCGTCGCGCCTTCGCGCGTCAGCTTCCACTTGCCGTCGTCGTGCGTCAGATCGTATTTATCCATCCTTCACCTCTTCATTATAGAGCCAAGGAAAAAACACTGCCGATGACTGCGCCCCAGAAGGTGCTGACTACCGGGTTACCGTCTTTTGGGGTGAGCAGACTCGCGATAGCCGCTGACGCAGCTGCCAGCTGCAGGCGCGGATTGCTTGAGGCTAGCGCGAGCGCAAAGCCCGTAGTCGCCAGCACGGCCCTCTGAACCTGTGGGCTCTCGGGTACTAGCCCGTGAACAACACGAACGAAGTGTTCGCAGTTTCGAGTGAAAAGTGAGTACGCGACGCCTAGAAGCTGGCGAGCGCGCAGGCATGCCAACAGCAAGTTACGGCTGGAGATTTCGCCATAGTGCTCAATCGGCTTGCCTTCAGCGAAGAGATGGATGGGCTCCTCGACAACACGGCCGTGTTGCTTGGAGTTGTGGATGACACGACCCTCGTGGACGAGGATCCCGTAGTGCCAGTACCCGCCGAGCCAAACTCGGAGCGTGGCGCCTGGCGGAGTGTGAACAATGTTCATGCGACTCTACCTTTACAGATCGAAGTGAAGGCCACGGGCGGCAAAGCCGCCGGTGGCCCGGAGTTCAGCGCTTGGGCTGGTGCCGACAGTGCGCCCGCACATGTTCGAACTGGCCTCGCCGGCGTCGAACATAGGCGGTCACGCTGACCGGCATATCGATGGGACAGATATGCATGGCTGCATTCCTCCTGCTGGTTGGCGGAGTGATAGTGGAAATGCCATGCAGACCTTGGTAGAGTCGCTCTGCTCAAGTAACTCTCGGCTGCATGGTGGGCAGAGGACACTCCAACCACCTTGCCCGGGGCATAAGGGGGCAATCGCGTCGCAACCGTGATTGCCCCTTTTTTTTGCCCAGTACTTTATTTAGTAATCTCTGTGAATTCTCCCGCAGTGAAGGCATTTCGACTGCGTCAGTCCCACTTCCAACATTCCCTGACAGTGCCGACACCACGGCCCTTCACCGCTCTGCCATTTCCAGTGCAGATAGGACTTATAAAGGAACAGGGCTCCGGCGATCATTAAGAGCGCTGGCGTAGCATAGCCTCCAGTCTTGCCCATCAAGTGGAGAACGCTTCCCAGTACAGGGAGAGTCGCTGTCTGGCTGGCCTCCGCTATTACGTGGGTCAGGAAGCCCACCATTAAGGCAAGGACAGCTGTAGAAGCGGGCTGCAAGTAGAGTCGGAAAGTTTGCATTCGCACTATGAAGATCTCCTCGTCGATGATTAGTCGCGGCACCACTGCACTTTTCCATCTCGCAGGAAGAAGTGGCTGCGGCAGCCCACCTTTCTCCATACCGACGGCGATAGTGTTACAGCGCCGTTGCGATTGATCTGCCAGTACCAGCAGGGGGACTCATCGCGTAGCATGTTGAGAGAGAGTCGAGCACCACATCTGCAAGGGCAGCCCATAACTGCCAGCCATTCGTTGCCCTCAATGCCCACGATGTAGAGGGTAAGCTCATCCAGGAGCTTCGGCAGGTCTGCATCATCCTCAAGGAAGACGGTCTTATAGATAGGGGTCGCGACGCTGGAAGGTGCGGAGTCTGCTTCCCTGGTTTCGCTATTTATCGGCTGGTGTTCTTTTCCAAAAAGCCAACCCCAGAAGCGTGTCGCGAGATGGCTGAGGCTGTTCCAAGCATCTTTGATCAAGGCTGTAGCTCCGGGGCAGGGTCATCCAGGAAGAGGCGTGCATCGCCCCTGCCTGCATAGTGAGCAAGCAGGGAGCAGGGCTCGCCATCTGGCTGGCAAAGGTGGTCATTTTCCCGGAGATCAAAGGTGCGAATGGCGCATTCCGAGCTGTCGACGCGACGGTACGGGTGTAGCCGGGCGATAAACTCGTTGGCCGCCATGGCAGCGATCAGCATATTGATGGTGATGACGGCTGGTCGCTCGACATGGACGTTGCGGATATAGCCTTCTTTGAGTTGTCGTGCGTACTCGGCTGGATTCCGACGTGCCAGCCCTTCCGCTTGGACACTGTCGAGGGAGATCATGCCTCGGCCGATTAGGCTTGAGCCGTCGGGCTGCAGGTAGTGCACGCTCCCACATGCGTATGAAACGCCGCCAGTGCCATCCGCATCGAGACGGACGCCAAGATCGAAGTAAGGAAGGCAATAGAAAACGGCGAGACGGTTCAGGTAATACCGTCCCTCAGCACTATCCATGCAGCCGAAGAGAACATCGCACTCTGCTAGCTGACGCAGGACTTGACCGTCTATAAGGTTCACTGGCAAAGCTTGGACCGAAGTCCCCAAGTCCATATGGGCAATTGCATCGGCAATGACGTTAACCTTGAAACGCTCCTCAATGGCGTCCAGACGAGAGGTGTTCAGAATCCGATTCAGGTTCTTCTCTTTGACTACATCTGGATCAACGAGCGTGAGTCTGCCGACGCCGAGGCGTGCAAGCTGCTCAACGAGTGGGCTCCCTGTTCCAGAGCAGCCGGCGACTACGGCCGACAGACCCCGCATACGCCTGTAGGTTTCTTCACCAAAAAACTGGCGGCTTTTCAGCTCAAGTGGGTCTGATTCCGCCGCGTCAGTGGGTGAGGGACGCCAGAACTGAAGATCGTCACCAACCACAGACACCATGTCCACGTCTTGGAATTCGCCTTGGCGCGAAACTACCCGGGCAAGAACACGTCCGCCCGGGAGCATTATTGCGCTCATATGCGGAAGTTCGTCGTCAATCCAGCTGTAGATTGAGGAGAAGAGCTCGCGATCAGCGATATCATCCGTCTCACTAAACTTCGGAAATCCACCCGGATGACTGTGAATCTTAAGGATGGCCATTCCCTTTTTGCTGGCTTCAGCTAAAAGCGGCTCAATGAGGTCCGTCTTCCAAGTGACCCGTACAGGAGTACGCACCAGACACTCCATGTAGGGGATCGGGACGATTTGATGAACCATGAGGATGTGAGACTCCCGACCTTGGAGGCGGCCACACAGCGCAAGTGCGACGGCCTCCTTGCCGTCGCCAGGATAGAGGTGAGCTGACAGAGCGGCATGTTGCCGCCCCGTCATGCGCAGTTTGACGGCCATGACTGGCGCTCCTACCGGCTCAGCTCGGCTTCAAGCCAAGCCTTAATCCGTTCGATGTGCGTGGCCAAGCCATCAACCCCTTCTCGCCAGTGGTAATGGCGAGACCATCCTTGCCAGGAGTTGCCCTCAATCGAGCAATCATGGGTAGCATGTATCGTGCGTCCATTTGTCCGTCCAAGGCGCGGCATGAAGTTCATCATGTCGAGCTTGGCAAGCGGATAGCCAGAGCTGATAGCAATTGCCATGTCGGAGTGCGAGTTGGTGTAACCAGGCGGCAGAGGAAAGCTTCGGAGGATCACGTAGGGCTGATTACCCTCGCGAATCGCTTCCCAGCCAGGGAAATTGGCGTCGAGATACTCGGTGTCAGCCTCAGGGAGCGCGAAGTCGCGGCGCGGAGAGGGCACAGAGCCCTCTCCGTCCGTGTTTTCCTTCGGAATGGTGGAAAACCGCTCTATGCCCGGCTTGCGCAAGTCAACAACGTCGTCCGCCGCAATGCTTTCCACCTTTCCGCCGCGGAGGCGTTGGCGCAAGGCGAATTGCTCAGGGGTCTTGCTGGCGAGTTCCAGGATTTCACGTCCGGTGAGATGATCCTTACTGACGGTAAAGTGGTCATCATCGACCCGGATGCGGTAGTGATGTGCACGCGGTGGCTCTTTGCCACCCTTGCCGCATTCTTCAACGTCAACGCACTGTGCAGAGCCCGTAAAGAACCGGTCTTGAGGCTGCAGAATGAGCCGGAGGTCGTCTGCTATCGGCTCATCTGCCAGGCCGGAGAGGTCGGCATAGAGGGCATCCTCAGAACGGAGATTGGGATCAAGTTGCTTGAGCTCCTTCCCGGTGGCCTTCACCTTGAGGGTATGCGGCTCAGGGAGCTGCATGGGATGTTTGTTGAGATGAAACCGAACTCCCTCGCGAAGGGAGGGGTTGTCACAGAGTGCCGGGCTTCCATCTCCGATGGAGAAGGTCTCTCCACCACGGATCAGGATTCCATCCTTCGCAGCCACAGGGACATCGAAGTCATCGGCTACCTCCAGAAACAGCTGCTCCGGGGGCTTTACCCCGGCCAGGTCCAAGAGGGTCTGGCCCATGACGAGGCCAGGAGTTACGGATTTTTGGGCACGATCGATCGTGACCGAGACGGGCGTAATTGCCATTTCCAGCACCTAAAAGTCAAAACCTATGAGAGACAGCTCGCGTGCGAGCCGCCGTTACAAAGCGGATGCCATGAGGTCTTGACTTGGGACGGGGTGCTGTAGGAGCCTATTCTTCCCCCGAAGAGCAGGGTTCCTAGCGACCTTGTGATTCACCAAGGCAAGCCTCTCGGCTTGCCTTTTTTATTTCTGCCTTCGCTTTTCCATTGCTCCTCCTATCTTCTTGCTTCTTGGCTGGCCCAGGGGGAATCCCTGAGCTTTTGGTACGGTACCAAAAGTTAAACTGATACACAACCACATCAGCAGTGACCGACCAGTTTCCATGTTGCCGCTTAGTAACAAGATGTGAATATGGCTGACATAAAATGGGGTCAAAATTGCTGACATCCGCAGTGAATGCTGGTAAAATGAAGACGTTCGGTGACTCAGGGTTTCATCGCTATGATTTCTGAAGAAAGGCTCTACAGCTTTTTGGGAGGTCGGCTGCGTGAATTGAGGGAGGGAGCTGGGGGCAGAAGAAAGCTCACGCAAGCGGAGCTTGCTCAGCTGGTGGGTCTCGAAAGAACCTCAATCACCAACATAGAGAAAGGGGCTCAAAAGGTTCCTCTGCATATTCTTTATCGACTCTGTGGCGCCCTTCAGGTGGACATATCGCAGATTCTTCCTCCCGTCTCCATCGTTCAAGGTGAAGCATGGGATCTTCCTTCGATTAGTAATCTCGGTGAGGTGCCTCTGCCCCCCCAAGCAGCAGAGGCCCTCAGTCGCATACTCAATAAGAATAAATAATTTATAGTCCCTCTCGAGGCTGAAAATGAACGTATCTAAGCGGTCTAGCTCTACGCGCGACCAAGGGAGCCGAGGAATTCAGGCTATCCAGGTTAGAGCTGAGCAACTCTTGGTTGAGTCTGACGCTTTAAGCATCCCCGTGGACGTTGAGAAAGTTGCTCAGTATCTTGGGGCAAAAACACACTTCGAGCCCCTTGAGAATGAGATTTCGGGGATGCTGGTTATAGAAGATGATGTTCCACACATCATGGTAAATGCCTCGCACCACAGTAATCGGCAGCGGTTTACTGTGGCGCATGAAGTAGGGCACCTGGTCCTGCACAAGGATCAAGGTACTCTCTTTGTAGACACCAAGTACCGAGTGTACAAGCGTGCTGGCGCCGCAAGTGCGGCGATTTATGCTTCTCCTGACTCAACAACTAGCTATGAACATGAGGTTGAGGCCAACAAGTTTGCTGAGTCTCTGTTGATGCCAAAATCCCTAGTGCTGAACTATATCGCCTCAAAGAAAGTAGATATTAGTGACGAGTTTGACATTGCTCTTTTAGCTTTGGCCTTTGGTGTGAGTGATCAAGCAATGTCGATTCGTGTTGGCAATCTCAAGTTGTGCGAGGTTGCGTGAGCTTACGGATCGTCGCATGGGTTTAGCGATAATCTGAATGCCCCTATCTTGAGAGCCATACACTTATGACGAGGCGCCTTCGGGCGCCTCTCTTTTTTTGGGATGCAAGGGAGTGTCTCGAAGGTGAACAATTAACCGATCTGCCAATCGTTGACGCAGCTCGACTTATTCGACGGCGTGCCAGCACGCAGTGCTATGAGAGGAGTTCCAAGCGTCTGAAGCTGAACGTAGGCAGACAGACTTTCATCACTCTCCACAGAGGGTCGGCTTCCCCTCGACAGACCTAATCCATGAAGTCAGGGGCTATATCCCGATCGTCGCCCGAATTTCGATCTGTGACGCTGCCGCCTGTACGTGCAGTTGAACACGTCCTCTTGCAGTGGTGTCCGGCACCTCCACCAGCAAACCCGCGGCGGCCAGCGCGGCAATGTCCTCCCGCAGGGCCTTTCGGCCCCGGCGCAGTTCAACCTGAAGTTCCGGAACCGTCTTCGGTTTGGTCAATACCGCAGCGAGCAGTCGACAGCGCGGCGGCGAGAGTGTCATCAGTAGATCTTCAAGCTGATGGAACGTTAGGGTATGCGCGGTGGGAAAAGCATCTCCGGCGTCTGCCCTGCGTGCGGCTTCGCGTGTCCTGTGGACAAAAGCCTCGTAGGGTTCAGTCAGGATGATGATGCGATTCTTGGTGTCCATCCCAGCGAGTTCCTTGGGTTGAGGGAGTCTTGGTGAGCCGGGTTGCCATCAGTCCGCTTCCCCTCTCCATCAACTGCTCGGTTCGAGCAGCGTTTGAGATTTATCACCAGATTGGCTGGTCTGGCAAACCGGCTCATCGAGCGACTTAGGGGGGGGGCATCCGCCTCGCAGTTTACGCCAACGTGGCGTCATGGTTGACCGCGAGATCAGGAAGTCTGCATCATCAATTCAAAGACAGACTTTCGGAATTTTGCACGACTAGTCTGGCCCTAGCGAAATCAGTGAGTTACAGGATGTCTTGTGACAGACTTTATTCCACGGAGTCAGAAGCAACTCACCCTTTGAAAGTCAGAAAAAGGCTCCGGGAGAAATCCCGGGGCCTTTTTACTTTTCCGGGCCAAGCCATCTTCCTCGGAGGAGGTATGTCCCTGCTGTTGAGGCAATCTACACTGGCGGAAAGCGAACCGGGGCATACCGCGACGCGCACGCCAGGAAGGTTTGATGGGCAGTTTTCTCCCGCATGATTTCGAGGGCGCCGGCCAGGCCGTGCTTGCCTTCCTGCATCGCCGTCTTGGCATGGGCTTGTGGATGATCACCCGTACCCAAGACAACGACTGGATCGTGCTGCAGACGGAAGACCATGGCTACGGCGTCAAGCCGGGAGCCGTCTTTCCCTGGGCCGACTCCTTCTGCTCCGCCATGGTCCGCGGCGAAGGCCCGCGCATCGCGCCGGACTCGCGTCTGGTGCCGGCCTACGCGGCGGCGCCGATCGGGCGCGCCATTCCCATCCAGTCTTATGTGGGAGCGCCGCTGAAGCGGGCCGACGGCTCCCTGTTCGGAACCTTGTGCGCCGTGGATCCGCAGGTGCAGCCTGACTCCCTGCACGACGCCGGCGAGTTGGTGGACCTGATGGCGGGGCTGCTCAGCCTTATCCTCAGCACCGAATTGCGTGCCGCCGATGCGGCGCGACAGGCCGACCGGTTGGCACAGGAAGCACAGACTGATGAGCTGACCGGCCTGCCCAACCGTCGCGCCTGGAACGCCTTCCTGATGCGCGAGGAGGAGCGCTGCCGGCGCTACGGTGATCCTGCCGCGCTGTTGGCGATTGACCTTAATGAGCTCAAGCGAACCAATGACTCCGAAGGCCATGCCGCGGGCGACGTCTTGATTGTGCGGGCGGCGGAAGCGTTGCGCGAGGTTGTCCGTGAGCCGGACCTGGCAGCCCGCCTAGGCGGCGATGAGTTCGGCATTGTCGCGGTGAACTGCAATCTTGCCGGCGCCGAGGCGCTGTGCGCTCGCCTGCGTCAGGCCTTTGCGGACCGCGGCGTCAAGGCATCCATTGGGCTTGCGGCACGGGATGCGGCGCTGGGCATGGAGGCTTCCTGGCAAGTGGCGGACGCGCGCATGTACGAAGAGAAGCGCGCTCGCGTGGATATCACATCGAAACCTTGAATATAGAGAACGCAACCATGGCTGACAGTCTGAAGATCCTGATTGTGGAGCATGAGCCTGCGGCGGCCAGTGCAATTGCCGCCGCCTGCGCCGGGCGGGGATGGGTATCAGCCCTCGCCACTGATGTGGTCGCGGCCATCGTGGCGGCGCGCAAGTCACCTCCCGATGCAGTGGTCATTGATGCCGGCCTGCCCGCGGGGGGCGCGATGATCACACTGAAGCGCCTGCGCGCGACTGTGGACACAGCGGTGACCCCCATCGTGCTGGTGGGTCGCGAAGGACCGGTCGAGGCCTTGCTGGCGGCGGGTGCCCAGGCCCATGTGGCCGATCCCTCCGATGCGGCTGCCCTGCAAGCGGCACTGGGCAGGCCTGAAGAGGCGGTGCCGGTTCCCGTGGAGGCGCCTGCCGAGATCGTGCGCAATCCCATGCGCATGGCGGCACTGAAGGCCTCGGGCCTGCTCGACACTGCGCCGGAGGACAGCTTTGATCGGCTCACGCTGCTGGTGAGCCGGCTGCTGGGGACGCCGACTGCGCTGCTGAGCCTGCTCGATCGCGACCGGCAGTTCTTCAAGAGCGCAGTGGGCCTGCCCGAGCCCTGGGCCTCGGCCCGGCAAACGCCACTGTCGCATTCCTTCTGCCAGTGGGTGGTCAGCGGCCGTGATCCGGTGCGGGTGACCGATGCCCGTGAACACAAGGTGCTGCGCCACAATGAGGCCCTGCGCGATCTCGGCGTGGTGGCCTATGCCGGCGTACCGGTGATTTCCATGCAGGGCGAGGCGCTGGGCTCCCTTTGCGCCATTGATGGCCAGCCGCGAACCTGGACGCAGGACGACGAGGCGACGCTGAACGACCTTGCCCGGCTGGCGGAGGCCTACATTGCCCACGCCACACTGGTGCGACAGCCACCGCAGGCGACCGAGGAACTCGACCACTATGTCGAGGCTTGCGGCAGTGCGATTACCGGCGCTGTCGACATCCTGCGCCGGCATGGCGGCAAGCTGGGCGGTGACGAGCGGGAGGTGTTGCATGGCCTGATCGAGGAGCACGCGGGGCACCTGGTGCAATTGAATCGCCTGATCCAGGTGAGCAAGGCCATCGGCTGACGCGGCGGTGATGGAAGGCATTGCCGCTTATTCAGGTGTCGGCGTGCTGGCGAGTACATCGGCTGTACCTTTTTGGCAAGCGCGCGGGCCAAGGACCTTCTGCCTGCAAGTGCCTGACTGCAAGGTGAATGAATAAGGCAGCCGAAGGCCTGTCAGCTTGCATCGCCCGGGTCGCGGACAAAAAAAGGCCCCGCATCCGCGGGGCCAAGGGACATGCGATCAGTGCAACGCGCCTGCCACCGGAGGAGGAGGCTGTGGCTGGCGCGGGTCTCGGAACCGCGGCCGCTCAGGCGGCAGCCGCTACCTGCAGGCGGGCGACCGCCGCCAGCGCCTGCTCGATGCCGGCCTTGCGGGCTTCGTCGCCCATGGCCGAGCCCTCGGAGCGGACCACGGCGATGTCGGTAAGACCGATGAAGCCGAGCAGGGCCTTGAGGTAGGGCTCCTGGAAGTCCATCGGCGAGTTGTCGCCGTACTGGCCGCCACGCGAGGAAGCGATGATGACGCGGCGGCCGCCGGCCAGGCCTACCGGGCCGGTCTCGGTGTACTTGAAGGTCGTGCCGGCCTTCAGCACGCGGTCGAACCAGGCCTTGAGCTGGGTCGGAATGGAAAAGTTGTACATGGGCGCGCCGATGACGATGGTGTCGGCGGCGAAGAGCTCGGCGATCAGCGCGTCGGTCAGTTCCTGTTCGGCCTTGGTGGCGCCTTCGGCCTGGTCGACCGGGGTGGTCAACAGGGCGCCGGTCAGGTGCGCCGGGGCGGCGATGGCGAGGTCGCGATGGATCACGCGGGCGCCGGGGTGGGCCGCCAGCAACTGCTCGACCACGGCCTTGCCGACGATGCGGGAGACGGAGTGGTCGCCGAAAAGGCCGGCGTCGAGATGCAGGATGTTCATGGCGTTTCCTCTGCTCAGTCAGGGGGAGATGCGATGAACACAGGCTAGGATTGTTCGTCGTCCGGCACTAGATGCCCTTTTGGCAAATGATTGTCCTCTCCGGGGAACGATAAAGCCTGCCGCACCCCCTCTCCTGCGCTGCCCATTTTTTGTCCGCTTCAGGGTTGCCCGCCCCTGCGATCGCGTGGCTGAGGGCCCGTCGCGCCTGCGACCTTGCCGGAAAACCGCTCGTCCGGCAGGGCAGTCAATCAAGAAAATCAAGGGTTTACCTTTGCGGCTACTACCGGTAAACATGGTCGGCCCTCCCTCGGTATGCGGAGAGCACTGTCATGCAACTACAAGAAAATACGGGCCACACCTCTCTGGCCCAAGGCCAGGGCCCGATCCGGGTCGGCCTGGTGGGCTTTGGCAAGGCCGGCCAGGCCGTCTGCATGGAGCTCCTGAAGGCCCCCGACATCGACCTGCGCTGGGTACTGCGCCGGCAGTCCCAAGGACCCGATACGGCTGAGTCCGTGGTCGGCAATTGTGCCGATGGCACCTGTACCCCGTTGCTCGGCCTCGACACCCTCATGCTGCCCCGGCTCCTGGAGGAGCAGCCGGTCGATTTCATCGTGGACTTCTCCGGCGTCGGCAGCTGCCGGCGGTATGCCGGGCCTGCCGCGGAGGCCGGGGTCGGAATCATCTCGGCCATTTCCAACTATGGCGACGAGGAGGCCTCGCTGCTGCGTGAGCTGGGCGCGCGCATCCCCGTGCTGCACTCCCCCAACATCACGGTGGGCATCAACTTCGTGCTGCTGGCCGCCAAGATGCTGCAGCGTCTGGCGCCCCATGCCGACATCGAGATCGTGGAGGAGCACTTTCGCGCCAAGGGCGAGATTTCCGGCACCGCGCGCCGGATTGCCCAGGAACTGGGCCTGGACGAGGCGCTGCACCTCAACTCGATCCGTGTCGGTGGCATCGTCGGCCGGCACGAGGTGATCTTCGGCTTCCCCTACCAGACCGTGCGCCTGGCGCACGACTCGATCAGCCGCCATGCCTTTGGCCAGGGCGCGCTGTTTGCGCTGCGTGCCCTGCGCGGGCGGGACCCGGGCTTCTACACCATGCAGCAGTTGGTGGCCGAGAAGTTCGCCGAGGCCGCCGGGGACTGAGCGGCGGCGGGTCTGTCGGGGCCCCGGGGGTCATTTCCGGCCGGTGCGGCGTGGCCGTCCCTGACAAGTGATTGTCCCGTACTGACGTGCCGTGGAGGGGGGGCGCATGCCATCATCGGGACGGATTGCAGACCCCCTGCCGGGTCTGCCGCACCATCCTGCACGAGGAAGTTCCATGCCTGCTGAACACGTAGACGTACTCATCATCGGCGCCGGGCTCTCCGGCATTGGCGCCGGCTGCCACCTCAAGCGCGAATGCCCCAACAAGTCGTTTGCCATCCTCGAGGGACGCAGCGCCAGCGGCGGCACCTGGGACCTCTTCCGTTATCCGGGCATCCGCTCCGACTCCGACATGTTCACCCTGGGCTACAGCTTCAAGCCCTGGACCAACAACAAGTCGATTGCCGACGGTCCCGATATCCGCAGCTATATCCGCGAAGCGGCGGCAGAGCATGGCGTCGACAAGAAGATCCGCTACGGCATCAAGGTGAAGCGCGCGTCCTGGAGCAGCACGACTTCGTCGTGGACGGTCGAGGCCGAGAAAACGGACACGGGCGAGTTGGTGACCTATAGCGCCGGCTTCATCATGTCCTGCACCGGTTACTACAACTACGAAAAGGGCTACGAGCCCGAGTTCGCCGGGCGCGACAGTTTCAAGGGCCAGGTCATCCATCCGCAGAAGTGGCCGGAGGACCTGGACTATTCGGGCAAGAAGGTCGTGGTGATCGGCTCCGGCGCCACCGCCGTGACGCTGGTGCCGGCGATGACGGACAAGGCCGCGCTGGTGACCATGCTGCAGCGCTCGCCCACCTATGTGCTCTCGGTGCCGCTGATTGATCCCATGGTGCAAAGCATGCGCAAGTTCCTGCCGGAGAAGGCGGTGTACCGCCTGACGCGCGCGCGCAACGTGGGCATCACGCTCGGCCTTTACAAGTTCAGCCGCGCCAAGCCGCAGGCCATGCGCCGCTTCGTGCTCTCGCAGATCAAGCGCAAGCTCGGTCCCGACTATGACATGAAGCACTTCACGCCGAGCTACAACCCCTGGGACGAGCGCCTGTGCGCGGTGCCCAACGGCGACATGTTCAAGGCCATCCGCAAGGGCAAGGCGGCGGTGGTGACCGACCACATCGAGCGCTTCGACGAAACCGGCATCCTGCTGAAGTCGGGCCAGCACCTGGAGGCCGACATCATCATCACGGCCACCGGCCTCGATCTGCAGATGATGGGAGGCATGCAGGTGAGCGTGGACGGCAAGCCCTACAACACCGCCGACAAGATGTACTACAAGGGCATCATGTTCGAGGACCTGCCGAACTTCGGCATGACCTTCGGTTACACCAATGCCTCGTGGACGCTGAAGGCCGACCTCACCAGCGAATACGTCTGCCGCCTGCTCAAGCTGATGGACAAGAAGGGTGTGCGCCAGGTGACGCCGCGCAACCACGATGTCGCGGTGCATCAGGAGGACATGATCAGCCTGGCCTCGGGCTACATCCAGCGCGCCGCCGGAAAGCTTCCCAAGCAGGGCAACAAGGCGCCCTGGAAGCTCAACCAGAATTACACGCTGGACCTGATGGCGCTGCGCTTCGGCAAGATGGAGGACGGCGTCCTCGAATTCGCCAGTCCGGTCCGCGGCAAGGCCGCCCAGCTGGCTCGCGCCTGATACCGCCTGTCACTTTTCCACCGCAAAAGGGGGCTTTTACAGCCCCCCACCATCGGGTTACCTCTTTAGTGTAAATACCGCTGTCCCTTCTCGGTTGCATAATGACACTGGGACGCATTCGCATCCCAGCTTTCCCCTGATTACGCGCTCCGGCGCGGCACCGTACGACCGTGATCCCGATGGGCTTACGCTCAGCGGGAGCCTCAGGCGCCGGAATTCGAGAATCGACATGCTGCTGCGGCAACTGCGGACCTCCCTGCTCGCCCAGGCAACCCTGGTCATCGGGGTTCTGCTCATCATCGCCCTCTTGCGCGCCATCTTTGCGCTGGGGCTGAACTGGATGGGCCAGCACGACGACGCCGCCATAGAAAATATCCATGCCCTGCATTCCTCGGCATACCAGCTGACGCTGCACGCCGCTCGCAGCGAGACCGGCCTGCAGCCGGGTGATGAAACGGCCCGGCTTCAGCAGCAACTGCAAAACGAACACTTGCGTCAGGCGCTGCACCGGCCAGGACGGGAGGACCTGCTGGCGACGTGGGAGCGCGTCAACCGGATCGGGACGCTCGAGCTGCTGCCTGCGATAGAGCAGGGGGACAAGGCGCGCTTCCTGCGTCATGCCGGCGCCTTCGGGCACGAAATCGACCAGCTCGCCGCGGGCCTGCAGGAAGCCCGCGTGCGCTTGCAGAGGCTGGATCTCCAGCAGGTGGTGGTCATCATGTTGCTGGTGATCAGCCTTCAACTGCTGGCCATTTATATCCTGCGCGTGAGGGTGGCCCGGCCACTGGACCGCCTGCTCGATGCCACCGAAAAGCTCCGGGCCGGCAATCTTGATGTGCGCGTGGAGTATCAGGCGACCGACGAGATCGGCCGCCTGTCCACGAGTTTCAACATGATGGCGGAGGCGTTGGCGGATTCTCATCGCGGGCTCGAGGAGCGAGTGCAGAAAAAGCTGCACAAGCTGGCCCAGGCCAATGCCGCGCTCGAGCTACTGTTCCGCAGCAGCCACAGTCTTGCGCACAGCCTGCACAGTGCTGAAGCGTTGCAGGAGCTGATGCAGCGCTTTCAGGCACTGTTGCCGGGCTTGAAACTGCAACTAAGCCTGGAGCCGGAGGCGAGGGCGGCGGTTACCGATGGCGTGTCGCCGGGCGCGGCGCTGGCGGCCGGGGAAGCCGGGGAGGCAGGCAGGGCGGGAACGGTTTGCCGTTACCCGATACGCAGCCAGGGCTTCGTGATGGGGGAGATCCGCGCCCACTGCGACGTCGCGCCCACGCCGGCCGGGTGGGAGGATGATCTCATCCGGGCGCTCGCCGACCTTATCGGCAGCGCACTGGTGCTGCGGCGACAGCGCGAGCAGGACAACCAGCTCCTGCTGTTCAATGAGCGCAACACCATTGCGCGTGAGCTGCATGATTCGCTCGCGCAGTCGCTATCCTTCATGAAGCTGCAGATCTCGCGGCTGCAGGCGCTGATCCTGCAAGGCAAGGACTGTCATGCCGTGGAGGCGGTGGCTGAAGAATTGCGCACGGGGATCAATGACGCCTATGCGCAATTGCGGGAACTGCTCACGACTTTCCGGCTGGACATTGGCGCCGGGGGGCTCAGTGCCGCGTTGCAGGCCGCCGTGCAGGAATTTTCGCGGCTCAGCAATCTCGACATCCGTCTGCGGGCCGATGCACTGGCGACACCGCTGTCGGACCAGGAAAAGGTGCATATGGTGCAAATCATGCGCGAGGCGCTGGCCAACTGCGTGCGTCACGCCGAGGCTATCCGTGTCGAGGTGGTCATGCGCCAGGCCGGCGATGAGGTCGAACTCATTGTCGAGGATGACGGATGCGGCCTGTGTGGTCCTGCGCCAGGCCTTCCCCAGCACGGCATTGCCATCATGCAGGAGCGCGCACGCAGCATCGGCGGCACGTTGCTGCTGGAACCGCGCCAGCCTCGCGGAACCCGGGTGCACCTGCGCTTCCGGCCGCGGCTGCTGGCCCAACCTTCGAAGGAATCAAGCTGATGACCGAGCAACTCCGTCCGACGATCCTGCTCGTCGATGACCACCCCCTGATGCGCCGTGGCCTGCGCCAGCTCATCGAGACCGGGGATGAACTCGATGTGGTGGGCGAGGCGGCAAGCGGGGAGCAGGCCCTGGCGCTGCAGCAGGAGTTGCAGCCCGACCTCATCCTGCTGGACCAGCAGATGCCGGGACTCAGCGGCATAGAAACCCTGCTGCGCCTGCGGCGGGCCGGCTATGCCGGCAAGGTGCTGCTCTATACCGTCTCGGATGACAGCGAGGATGTCCGTGCCGCCATGCGCCACGGGGCCGATGGCTATCTGCTCAAGGACATGGAGCCGGAAGACCTGCTGCGCCAGCTCCGCGCCGCCCTGGCCGGCGCGGTGGTGGTCAGTGAGCGCCTGGCGCGCCAGCTCGACGACTCGTTGCAGGTCGACCCCCTGCGGGCCGTGGGGGAGCTGACCACGCGCGAGGCCGAGGTGCTGCGCATGCTGGTCGCCGGCAACAGCAACAAGATGATCGGCGTCCACCTCGGCATCACCGAGGGCACGGTCAAGGTGCATGTGAAGAACCTGTTCCAGAAGCTGGGCCTGCGCTCGCGCGTGGAGGCGGTGGTCTGGGCGATGGAGCGGTTGCGCAACTAGGGGCGGCCGGTCGCAAGCGCACTGCCAGAGCCGCACCCGGGTGCGGCTTTTTACTGCCTGTTTCAGCAGCGCAGCCTGCCGCTTGTGAGTCGGGATGAATCCCGACCTATCGGGCTTTTTGCTGGCCGGGGCGCGGGAAAGGTTGCCGCCGGCGCGGCCAGCGGGGAATATCAGCGGGCGGCGGCTGCCGCCCGCGGTACTGACCGGACAACAACAAGACGACCCTCTCATGACTTCACTCAAGCAGATACTCATCTGGACGCTGGTGGCGCTCACCGGCGCCTTCGCGCTCGGCGTACTGGCCCTGAATCGGGGGGAGACCATCAATGCCGTGTGGCTGGTGGTGGCGTCGGTCTGCGTCTATCTCATCGCCTACCGCTTCTACAGCCGCTTTGTCGCGGACCGGGTGCTGCGGCTCGACGACCGTCGCTTGACGCCCGCGGTGCGCCGCAACGACGGCATGGACTTCGTGCCCACCGACCGCTATGTGCTTTTCGGCCATCATTTTGCCGCCATTGCCGGCGCCGGCCCGCTGATCGGCCCGGTGCTCGCGGCGCAGATGGGCTATCTGCCGGGCACGCTCTGGCTGCTGGCCGGCGTCGTCTTTGCCGGGGCCGTGCAGGACTTTGTCATCCTCTTTGCGTCCACCCGCCGCGACGGGCGCTCGCTGGGCGACATGATCAAGGCCGAGATGGGCACGCTGCCGGGCATCGTCGCCAGCTTCGGCATCCTCGCCATCATGATCATCCTGCTGGCCGTGCTGGCGCTGGTGGTGGTAAAGGCGCTGGCGCATTCGCCCTGGGGCATGTTCACCATCGCCGCCACCATGCCGATCGCGTTGTTCATGGGCCTGTACATGCGCTATCTGCGCCCGGGGCGCATCGGCGAGATTTCCGTGATCGGCTTTGTATTGCTGCTGCTGTCGATCTGGGGCGGCGGCCATGTGGCCGCGGATCCGTTCTGGGGCGCCTTCTTTACGCTCAAGGGCGAGACCATCGCGCTGTGGCTGATAGGCTACGGCTTTGTCGCCTCGGTGCTGCCGGTGTGGCTGTTGCTGGCGCCGCGCGATTATCTCTCGACCTTCCTCAAGATCGGCACCATCGTGGGCCTGCTGCTCGGCATCGTGATCGTACAGCCGCAAATGCAGATGCCGGCGGTGACGCAATTCATCGATGGCAGCGGCCCGGTGTTCGCCGGCGCGCTCTTTCCTTTCCTGTTCATCACCATCGCCTGTGGCGCCATCAGCGGCTTTCATGCGCTGGTGTCCTCGGGGACCACGCCCAAGATGCTGGAGACCGAGTCGCATGCGCGCTTTATCGGCTACGGCGCCATGCTCATGGAATCCCTGGTGGCGGTGAGCGCGATGATTGCCGCCTGCGTGCTCGATCCGGGCATCTACTTTGCGCTCAACTCGCCGGCCGCCCTGATCGGCACCACGGTGGAATCGGCTTCGCAGGTGATTTCCTCCTGGGGCTTCGTGGTGACGCCGGAGATGCTGTCGCAAACAGCTACCGACATTGGCGAGGGCAGCATCCTGTCGCGAGCCGGCGGCGCGCCCACGCTCGCCATCGGCATGGCCCACATTCTTTCCGGCCTGATAGGGGGCCAGGCCATGATGGCCTTCTGGTATCACTTCGCGATCCTGTTCGAAGCCCTGTTCATCCTCACCACCATCGATGCCGGCACGCGCGTGGGCCGCTTCATGATCCAGGACCTGATGGGCATGGCGCACAAGCCGCTGGCCCATACCGGCTCGCTCGCGGCCAACCTCGTGGCTACGGCATTGTGCGTGGGCGGCTGGGGCTGGTTCCTCTACCAGGGCGTGGTGGATCCATTGGGCGGCATCAATTCCCTGTGGCCGCTGTTCGGTATCGCCAACCAGATGCTGGCGGGGATCGCGCTGCTGCTGGCGTCCACCATCCTCATCAAGATGAAGCGCGAGCAGTATGCCTGGGTGACGCTGGTGCCGGCCTGTGTCGTGCTGGTGATCACGCTCACGGCCAGCTGGCAGAAGCTTTTCCATGACAACCCGAAGATCGGCTTCCTGGCGCATGCGGACAAGTTCAGCGTCGCCCATGCCGCCGGCGAGGTGCTGGCGCCGGCGAAGAGCCTGGCGCAGATGCAGCAGATCATCATCAACGATTATACCAACGCCACGCTGTGCATGATCTTCATGGGCGTGCTACTGGCCATGCTGGGCTTCTCTGCCCGCGCCATGTGGCAGGCCTGGCGCAACCCGAGGGTGACGACGCAGGAAGTCGGCCCCGATTACCACGGGCCCGCGCCCGAGGCCCCGGAGGGCGTGGCATGAGCGAGGCCATGGCGGCTCCGGCGGAGCGTGAGACAGGATTGCGGCACTTCTGGCAACGTCTGCGGGAAGGCGGCGCACTGATGGTCGGGGTGCCGGACTACGATCGCTACCTTGCGCATATGCAGGCGCAGCATCCGGACTTGGTGCCGCTGACGCGCGAGGCTTTCGTACGTGGCCGCATGGAGGCGCGCTACGGGGGCAGCGGCACGGGAAAGTGCCCGTGCTGAAGGGTGGAGGTGCTGAGGCCGTGAGGTCAGGCTAGTGGCCGGCCGCGAAGGGCGGGCTGCTGTTGTAGCGGCGGAGGTGGCTGTTTCTCCGGCGCGCGCCGGGGGTACTGGCGGTCAAGGCCGGGCCAGCCATAAACAAGTATACGGAAGCGTGAAGTGCCACCAAGAACTTATCCAGGCAGGCCGCCCGGCATGTCGTCAGTCGGGATGAATCCCGACCTGCTGAAACAGGCATGAAAAAGCCCGCGCAAGCGGGCTTTTTCATGGGGGCGGGAATCAACCCTGGCGGCGCAGCAGTTGCGAAATCTCGCCCTCGGGAATCGGCCGGCTCAGCAGGTAGCCCTGAATATAGTCGCAGCCTTCCTTGCGCAGGAAGTCGAGGTGCGTCTCGGTCTCCACGCCTTC
This sequence comes from Moraxellaceae bacterium, assembly GCA_020697295.1. Classification (GTDB taxonomy): domain Bacteria; phylum Pseudomonadota; class Gammaproteobacteria; order Pseudomonadales; family Moraxellaceae; genus UBA2031. The sequence goes on from JAJFBF010000010.1 coordinate 38,199, forward strand.
GGCCACGACCAGCATGTTCATGCTGTGCGCCATGGCGATGATGGCGCGGGTGATGGCCTCGTCGTCCGGGCTGTTGCCGATGTCGCGGATGAAGGCCTGGTCGATCTTGAGCACGTCGATGGGGAAGCGCTTGAGGTAAGAAAGCGAGGAATAGCCGGTGCCGAAGTCATCGAGGGAAATGATGATGCCGTGGCTGCGGATTTCCTGGAGCTGGGTGAGCACGTTCTCGCTGTCATCCATCAGCGAGGTCTCGGTCAGTTCCAGCTCGAGCAGCGTGGGGTCGAGGCCGCTGTTGTCCAGCACGCGCTTGATCACCTGCATCAGGTTGCCCTTGCGCACCTGGTGCGCGGGGATGTTGACCGAGGTGCGAATGTCGCCGAGGCCCATTTCCTTCCACTGCTGCGCCTGGCGGCAAGCCTTGTCCATCACCAGCTCGCCAATGGCGGAGACGAGGCCGGTTTCCTCGGCCAGGGGAATGAAGTCGCCCGGGTAGAGCAGGCCCAGGGACGGATGCGACCAGCGCACCAGCGCCTCTACGCCCACGATACGGTTGGTGCGCAGGTCCATCTTGGGCTGGTAGTGCACCACGAACTCGTCACGGAAGATGGCCTTGCGCAGGCTGGTCTCGAGATTGAGCTGCTCGATGGAGGCGACGCGCAGGTCGGTCGTGTAGAACTTGGTGGTGTTGCCGCCGAGGCGCTTGGCCTGGTGCATGGCGATGTCGGCGTGGTTGAGCAGGATCTGCAGTTCGCGCCCGTTTTCCGGAAAGATCGAGATGCCGATGGAGGCGCCAAGCAGCAGCTCGTGCTCGCCGATGCGGAAGGGCCGGCGCAGTTCCGCGATGATGCGGTCGCAAAGATGCTCGAGCGCGGCGCGGTCTTCGTACTGGTCGACGATGAGCGTGAACTCGTCGCCGCCGATGCGGGAAATGGTGTCAACCGTGCCGTCCACCGAGCTGATGCGCTTGGCCGCCTTCTTGAGGAGCTCGTCGCCAACCTCGTGGCCCAGGGTGTCGTTGATCTGGCGAAAGCGGTCAAGGTCGATGTAGAGCAGCGCCACCTGATGGTTGTTGTCGCGGGCCCGGCTGATGGCGGCGTGCAGGCGGTCGCGGAACAGGTTGCGGTTGGCGAAGCCGGTCAGCTTGTCGTAGTTCGAGAGGTAGCGCAGGCGCTCTTCAGCTTCACGACGCGACGTCATGTCATTGAACAGGCCGATGTAATGGGTCACGTCGCCATGCTCGTCACGAACCGCGGTCAGGTGCAGCCACTGCGGGTAGGCTTCGCCGTTCTTGCGGTAGTCCGTGAACTCTCCCTGCCACTCGTCCCGCTCCTGCATGTGCTGCGCCACGGCCAGGTAGTTGCCATGGACCTCGGGGCTGGCGGGGCGGGGGTCGGTAATGCGCGTGCCCACCGTATCCGCCTCGGTGTAGCCGGTAATCTGGGTGAAGCCGGGATTGATGGACACGAAGCGCAGGTCGCGATCGAGGATGAAGATGGCTTCGGCGGCATGGTGAAACACCGAGGCCGAAAGGCGCAGGCGCTGTTCCAGCTCGCGCTCCTTGGTGATGTCGCGGCGGGTCCCGATCATGCGGATGCCGCGACCTTCTTCATTCCAGGCCACGACGCGGCCGTTGTCCTCGACCCAGATCCAGTGCCCGCGGCAATGCCGCATGCGGTACTGCACATGGTAGATGGGCGTGCGCTTGCGCAGGTGCAGGACGATGGCCTTCTTTACCAGCGGGTAGTCATCCGGGTGCACCAGGGGCTTGAGGTGACCCATGAAGCCAGTGAGCTCCTTGCTGGAATAGCCAAGCAATTGCTCGAAGTTGGAGTGGTAGATCTCGTCGGAGGGCAGGTGCCAGTCCCAGAGCCCGATGCCGGAGGCGTCAATGGCCAGCGACAGGCGCTCCTGGCTCTGGCGCAGGGCGTCATTGAGCGTCGACAGGGCCTGTGTACGTTCGGACACCTTGCGCTCGAGGTTGTCGTTCATCTCTTGCAGGCGCACTTCGGCGTTCTTGCGGTCGTAGATCTCCAGCGCCAGCTTCTGGTTGATGGCCTCCATCTCGCGCTTGGAGCCTTCGAGGAAGCTGATCAGGTCTTCGTTGCGCAGGCGCAGGCGCAGCGAGGAGAGCGTGGTGCTGTTGATGCTGCGGCCGGTGGCCAGCAGGAAGATCACGAGCAGGCCGCCGATGCCGGCGACCAGCTGCGCCAGCGGGGAAGGCTGCACCAGCAGGTAGAACATGGCCGGGGCCAGGCTGGTGGCCACGAAGGCCAGGAAGGAGCGGAAAGAGGCCGAGTAGCAGGCAAGGGCGGCGATGCCCTGGCTGCCGAGCAGGGCGCCGAAGAGGGCCTGCTGGAAGAAGGTGGCGCTGTTTTCGGCCCCCACCGGGAACGGGACCGGGTTGAACAGGACGCAAGCCACCCCCCAGAACAGGCCGGTGATGCCCGCGGAAAGGGTGACCAGGGCGTGGGCGCGGCCGGCGTCCTCGAGCATGCGCCGGCGCACGCGCCACACTACGGCGGTGCGAACCAGCATGAAGGCGAGAAAAAGGCCGAGCCAGACCTGCAACTGCAGCAGGTGGACCTGGGGATCGTTCCAGTAGAGGGCGACGGTCGCCAGGGCAGACAGGGTGGTGACAATGATGAATGCCGGCAATTGATCGTAGATCTGCCGGTTCTGCATGATATCCAAGGCAGGGCCGGCCAGGCCGGCGGGCGGCAGCGTGCTTCCCGGGCGGGCAGCCAGGCTTTCGCTATCCTGATTCACGGACATACGACATCGTTCCCCTGTGTACTTCTTATTATTGAGGGCGTCCGTGTCCAATCCCGGTTAGGTCCCGGGCGACTAATTCCGCATTTCAAGGGAAGATAGCACCGAGTTAAAGAAATTGTTAACACAAGCCCGACAAACCGGCTGTTTTGTGACGGGATGACGCCCTATCTTGTGACCCCCGCGGTGCTTTCCTGCCGCCGTGCGCCATGCTCCTCCTTTGTTCAGGGGTAGCGCAAGCTTATCCCTCGCTGCCTTGCGGAATCCGAGCCATGCAGAACCCCGACCTGACCGCCCGCCTCAATCCGGCCCAACTGGCGGCGGTGACCTCCGATGCCCAGCACCTGCTGGTGCTGGCCGGCGCCGGCTCCGGCAAGACCCGCGTGCTCACCACCCGCATCGCCTGGTTCTGCCAGGAGCACGGCCTCTCGCCCTGGAGCGTGCTGGCGGTGACCTTCACCAACAAGGCGGCGGCGGAAATGCGCGCCCGCCTCGAGGCCCTGCTCGGCATCCCCACCCAAGCCCTGTGGATCGGCACCTTCCACGGCCTCGCCCACCGCTTCCTGCGCACGCACTGGGCCGATGCCGGCCTGCCCCAGAACTTCCAGATCCTGGACGCCGACGACCAGGTCCGCCTGCTCAAGCGGGTGATCCGCGAGCTCAACCTCGACGAGGAGAAGTGGCCGGCGCGGCAGGCCGCCTGGTTTATCAACGGCCAGAAGGACGAGGCCCTGCGGCCCGCCCAGATCGCCCATGGCGGCGACCTCTTCCTGGCGACCATGGCGAAGATCTACCAGGCCTATGAGGAAGCCTGCGCCCGCGGCGGCACCCTCGATTTTGCCGAGCTCCTGTTAAGGAGCCATGAACTCTTCCTCAAGCGTCCCGATATCCTGGCCCATTACCGTGGCCGCTTCCGCCAGGTGCTGGTGGACGAGTTCCAGGACACCAACACGGTGCAGTACGCCTGGCTGCGCCTGCTGCTGGGCGAGGAGGGCATGCTCACGGTGGTGGGCGACGACGACCAGTCCATCTATGGCTGGCGCGGCGCCAAGATCGAGAACATCCGCGAGTTCCAGCGCGACTTTCCCGACGCCGACATCATCCGCCTTGAGCAGAACTACCGTTCCACCGGCACTATCCTGGCCGCCGCCAACGCCATCATCGCCAACAATGCCGAGCGCCTGGGCAAGGAGCTCTGGACCGAGGGCACGGAAGGCACGCCCATCCGCCTCTATACCGGCTTCAACGACCTGGACGAGGCCTCGTACGTGGTGCGCGAGATCGAGCAGGCGGTGAACCGCGGCAGCCTGCGCCGCGAGATCGCCATCCTCTACCGCTCCAATGCCCAGTCGCGCGTGCTGGAAGAGGCCCTGATCCGCGTCCGCATGCCCTACCGCATCCATGGCGGCCTGCGCTTCTTCGAGCGCGCCGAGATCCGCAACGCCATGGCCTACCTGCGCCTGCTCGGCAATCCGCACGACGACACCGCCTTCGAGCGCGTGGTCAACCTGCCGGTGCGCGGCATCGGCGACAAGAGCCTGGAGGCCCTGCGCGCGCTGGCGCGAGAACTCAACGTGTCGCTCTGGTCCACGGTGCAGCAGGCCGTCGCCGGGCGCCTGCTGCCCTCGGCCTCGCTGAGCAAGCTGTGCGTGTTCACCGACCTCATCAGTGAGCTGGAGCGGACCACCGCCGAGGTGCCACTGCATGAGCGCGTGGAGGCGGTGATCCAGGCCTCCGGCCTGCGCGCCCATCATGAAAAGGAAAAAGGCGAGAAGGGCCAGGCCCGGATCGAGAACCTGATGGAACTCGTGGCCGCCGCGCGCGAGTTCGAATGGGACGAGGCGGAGGCGCCGACGGCGCTGGCTGCCTTCCTTGATCATGCCGCGCTGGAGGCTGGCGAGGCCCAGGCCTCCGAGTTCGAGGACGCGGTGCAGCTAATGACGCTGCATTCGGCCAAGGGCCTGGAGTTCCCGCTGGTGTTCCTGGTGGGCATGGAGGAAGGCTTGTTTCCGCACGAGATGGCGCTCAACGAGGGCAATCTCGAGGAGGAGCGCCGGCTGTGCTACGTGGGGATCACCCGCGCCATGCGTGAGCTGGTGATTACGTATGCGGAGATTCGCCGGCTCTATGGCGATGAGAAGCACAACGCGCCGTCGCGCTTTATCCGGGAGATTCCCGCGCACCTGCTGCAGCCGGTGCGCGCGGGCATTCAGCATTCCGGTTTCAGCTTTCCGTCCGCCGGCATCAGCACGGCGCCCAAGCGCCTGGGCGGCAACGAAGAGGGCGATGGCAGCTTCCGCCTGGGCCAGGCGGTGCGCCATCCGCGCTTTGGCGACGGCGTCATCCTCAAGTTCGAAGGCAACGGCCCCAATGCCCGCATCCAGGTGAACTTCAAGGACGTGGGCAGCAAGTGGCTGGTGGCGCAGTACGCGCGCCTGGAGGCGGTGTAGGGGCGGGGGCCTAGCGACGACAGTTCGCCGGCTTGTATTTCTCGTCGATGATGCTGCCGCCCTGCCGTGTGCAGCTCCACTTGATGCCACCCGCGGTCACGAGCGGCAACAGGTGCAGCGTACGGTTCTGGATGGCCGCATCGCCCTCGTACTCGATGACGATGGCGCTGGCGTCGAGCGAGATGCCTCGGACGTTGTTGCCATTGATGCTGTTGGCGTCCGGGAGGCCATAGGAGGCATTGTCCCAAGCCAGGAAGCGGCCCATTGAAAGACGGGTTTCCGCGAGGGTGGCCTTGACGCCGCTGGCAAGCGTGAGCCCCTCGGCCACCTTGGCGCGGATGGTGTAATCCTGGTAGGCCGGAATGGCCACGGCAGCCAGGATGCCGATGATGGCGACGACGATCATGAGTTCGATCAGGGTAAAGCCACGGTTATTGTGGGGCATGGAGGCCTCGGGTTGGTTCCTTCCGGGAATGGGGCGGTGCTGCTGCGGCGCTTGATGTACAACGCGACTAGACGTCTTCGGAAGAAGTAGTGGTCAGGGGAGAGAGGGTCTGCAATGGAGCGCATGACGGCGAGTCTTGGACAGTGCCCCCTCCGGGCTTCAGGGCAGTGATCAGAGCGGTGTGGCCGGATTGTCCCGGCAATTGACCGGCACGTACTTGTCCGGGAGGTCCGGTGAACCGCAGCCCCAGGGGATGGAGCCGCCGTCTTCTTCGACCGGGATCAGGTACAGGCGCTTGCCTTCGATGGCGCTGTCATTGCGGTAGGTGATGCCGATATAGCCACCCGGCGTCACCGCCACACTGAGCACATTGTTGCCCTGGATGCTCCAGGGCTGGGCGAGGCCGTAGGAGGCGTTGTTGCCAGACAGCCAATTCCCAACCGACATACGTACCTCCGTGACGCTGGTCTTGGCGCCGGCGGCAAGCGTCAGTCCCTCCGCCACCTTGGCGCGCACGGTGTAGTCCTGGTAGGCGGGAATGGCCACCGAGGCCAGGATGCCGATGATGGCGACGACGATCATGAGCTCGATCAGGGTAAAGCCACGGTCACTGTGGGGCATGGGAGCCTCGGGTTCCTTCCGGGAGGGCGCCGGCGCGATGCTGCGGCGGCGTTCGAGGCCTAACGCTACTAAATGCCTCGGCAAGTAGTAGTCGCCAGAAGATGGATGGTGATTCCCGGCGTGCAAGTGGAGCGCGTAATGACGGGCGGCAAGCGACGCTACCTCCTTTCAGGTAACCCCTTGCGGGTGGCGGACGGATTCCCACAGGTCGGGCTTCAATCCGACAGCGGCCATTATTATCGGGCCAGGCGCTCCCGGCCGATGGCCGACCTGCAAGCGATGCATCGCCGCCGGCGACGAGCGAAGGCTCAGGAGAGGGGCGGGCGTTGCCGGAACTCTCCCGGCGTGGCGCCCGCCAGCGGCCGGAACCAGCGGATGAAGGACTGGCTTTCCTGGAAGCCGAGGCGTTGCGCCACGGCCTCCACGGTCAGCGTCGAATCGCGCAGGTAGTCCCTGGCGAGTTGCAGGCGGATGTCGTCGAGGATCTCGCGGAAGCTGCTGCCCTCATCCTGCAACCGGCGATGCAGGGTGCGAGCGCTGAGGCCCAGCTCTTCGGCGATTTCCTCGCGGGTGGGCGCCCGCCCCTGGGCGAGCTGGCCACGCACGGCGCCGCGCACCTGGTCGATCAGCGCCACGCTGCCCACGCGCTTGTTGAGCAGCAGGCTGGCGTGTTCCTCCAGGCGGCTGTGCAGTTCGGGATCGGCCAGGGCAAGTGTTTGCTCCAGGGCATCGGGCGCGAGCAGCAGCGCCGCCTCGGCCTGGTTGAACTGGACCGGACAGCCGAAGAAAGCCTCGTACTCGCGCAGGTGTTCGGGGTTCCGGGGTGACGGGTGCGGCAGGCGCACGCCCAGCACAGGCGAGGTGGCGCGCCGCCGCAGCAGGTTCACGATCATCACGGCCCGGCAGCCGGTCACGCAGTCGATGGCATGCCGGCGCACGAGGTCGTCCTCGATAAAGCAGTCCCAGCCCCAGACGGCGGTATTGCCCTCCCGGCGCTCCCAGGTATGCCCCACGTTACTGAGCAGCTTGTCGAAGCGAATGATGGTAGCAATCAGGTCCTGCAGCGTGCTGCTGGTCTGCGCCACATAGCCCAGCACCCCCAGAGTGGCGAGGTTCACCAGCGCTGAAATGCGCAGGCCGGCGATGGGGTCCTGCATCTCCTCCAGTACCCGTTTCAGTTGCTGCTCCACGGGGGAGAAGGGCAGTTGCAGGTGCGACAGGGCGAGCTGGTCGCGGCTGATGCCGGCGCCATTGAGGAAGCTCTCCGTGGCCATGCCGCGTGACTTGGCCAGGCGGATGAGTTGCTGCACCACGAGGGCGGAAATGACTTGCTGGCCAGGAGGAACGGGAGCGGTCATGAGGGCAGCCAGGGCGGACTCAGAGAAGCCGGAGAGACCCTGAAGCTATTACAGGCAGGGCCTGCGGTCAGCATTTGCCGTTTGTCGGCGGATGGGTGGTTGGCCGGTCCGGTTAACCCGATGTCCTTTTTGACCCTTAGTCCTGTCCGCGCAGCTGCCTATTCTCTGCTCACACCACGAGGCGTCCGAAGGCGCCCGGCCCAGAACCAGAAATCGTCCCGCGCCAGAGGCTCACCGCACCGGCACCGGGAACAGAACAACAAAAGAGGATGTTCCCATGAAGCGTCAACTCGTTGCCGGCCTGCTGGCCTCCGCTGCCCTTGTCGCCAGTGCCGCCGCCCAGGCCGCCAGCTACAAGATCTGCAATACCACCAGTTGTGCATCCGAATCGGTTTTCGCCTGGCCTTGGGAAGTCAGCACCTACTCCAAGACCAAGTTCCCCATCGTCCTGGCCCATGGCATGGCCGGCTTCTCCAAGATCGGCCCCCTGGACTACTGGTACGGCATTCCCCAGGAGCTGGCGAAGAACGGCGCCAGCGTCTATGTGACCCAGGTCGCTTCGTTCCATTCCTCCGAAGCCCGCGGCGAGCAGCTGCTCTCACAGGTGAAGATGATCCTGGCCATTACCGGCGCCCCCAAGGTCAACCTGATCGGGCATAGCCATGGCAGCCACTCCATCCGCTATGTGGCGGGCGTGCTGCCCACCCGTATTGCCTCCGCCACGGCCGTGGGCGGCCCCAACGGCGGCTCGCCGGTGGCCGATGTGATCCAGGGCGCCACCTCGATCCCGGGCATCGGCCCCATCGCTGAGCCGATTCTGGCCGGCGTGGTGAACGGCTTCTTCAGCCTGGTCGACATCCTCTCTGGCCAGGAGTTCCGCCAGGACGCGCTGGCCGGCCTGGCCTCGCTGAGCACCAGCGGCTCCGCCGCTTTCACCCAGCGCTTCCCGGCCGGCATGCCCGCCGCCAGCAACCGCTGCGCGGAAGGCGCCTACTCGGTCAACGGCGTGCGCTACTTCTCCTGGAGCGGCACGGGCCACCTGACCAATGTCCTCGACCCGGTCGACCTGCCCCTGGGCGCCCTCGGCCTGGTCTTTCCGGAAGCCAATGATGGTCTGGTTGGCCGCTGCTCCAGCCACCTTGGCAAGGTCATCCGCGACAACTACTTCATGAACCACCTGGATGAAGTGAACCAGATCATGGGCCTGACCAGCATCTTCGAGACTGACCCCAAGAGTGTGTTCCGCGCCCAGGCCAATCGCTTGAAGAACCTTGGTTTGTAAGGACTCGCAGACTGCAAAAGCCCCGCAACTTGCGGGGCTTTTTTATTGCAGGGCACGCGCACGCCGGTCCGGCCCTGCTCGCGGCACCAGGCGGGAGTCTGGACCGGGGAACGCAATTGTGGCCCGCCGCACAGGCATGCCTGTCTTGTCGCCCGCCGCATGGCCGCGGGTGTCACCACCAGCGCCTGGCGTCGCCAAATACCACCTGATGCCGCGAATCGACACTGCAGGGCTGCCAGCTCGACGATACTTTAGATAGGCCCATTTTTAATGAGGGCTGGCATTTCCGGGTGCAATGCCGGATTGCAAAGACAAGAGCTGCGGCTGTCTGCCTCAGCCCTCCAATAATGAAAAAAGGTCTTCCCCACCATGAACTCCCTTGCCCGCGCGCTGCTGGCGCGCTGTCTTCGCCTGCTCGTCATCTGCTCCCTGCTGGGCCTGGCGGCCTGCACGGCGATTCCACCGGCCAGCCCTTTGCCAACGCAGTACACCGTGTATCCCGGTGCAGAACCCGGCCTGCTGAAAACCGCGGACGGGCTGACGCTGTTCAGCCAGTGGTGGACGCCAAAGGCGGAGGAGCCCCGTGCCGTCGTCCTCCTGCTGCACGGCACGGCCGCCCACTCGGGTGTCTATGCGCCCTGGGCCGAGTACCTGACCACCCAGGGCTACGCCATGTTCGCCTTCGACCTGCGCGGCTGGGGCCAGTCGCAGGGTTTCGGGCGCCGGGCCTTCGTGCGCAGTCATGAGGATTATGTGGACGACCTCGCGCCGGCCTTTGCCGAAGTGCAGCGCCGTTATCCGGGCAAGCCGGTTTTCCTGCAGGGTGAATCGCTGGGCGCCGCGGTCGCCTTGCTGGCCAGCATCCGCGGCGGATTTCCCTCGCAGGGCCTGATCCTCAACGCGCCACCGGTATACGTGAACTTCAAGATCGGGCCGGGACGCATGCCGAACTGGCTGGCTACGCCGTCGCTCTGGATGGCGGGCCGCGTCGGCTGGATGGCGCCGAATGCGCCGATTTATCCCATGCAGTCCGAGTGGGCGCTGTCGTGGATCTGGAACAAGGCCATCTTCGACGACTTCAGTCGCCAGATGCTCAAGCAGGAGCCGTACGTAACGCGCAGCTCCGTCGCGGCAGTTTACGTCACCGCCCTGGGTCAGGGCGCGGCCCGGATCCGCGACAACCTTGCTGCCGTAAGGGAGCCCTTCATTGTGTTGCAGGGCGACAAGGATTACCTGGTATCCACGCCGGGTTCCGGTACTGCACTGATGGAAAACGCCGGCAGCACGGATAAAACGCGCAAGGTCTATCCCGGCATGTCGCATTGCACCCTGCATGACACCAACCGGGGCGCAGTCTGGGCGGACATCGTTGCCTGGCTGGATGCGCGTGTGCCAGAGCAGCCGCTCTCGGAGGCAGCGTTGCAGTTGCGCGCGCAGGGGCAGGCTCTGACGAGGGAAAGTCCGGAGGAGGCCTTTTACCGGCTGCAGCGTAGCCACGGCCTGATCATCTGGCAGCCTGGCGTTCCGCTGGCAGCACCAGCAGCACCGGCTGCCCTCGGCATGGAGGGCACGCTCGAGGCTGCCGAGGCGTTATGAAGGAATGCCGTCGGTGCGAGTAAAAGTGACAGGCAGCGCGCCCGGCAAGATGCCGGGCCGCTCTACAGACGGCCGAGCGGAGAGTGTGCCGTCGGCGACGAGACGTCCCGGTCCATTAAGGCCGCAAGCATGAGCCCTCTCCGCAGGCTGCGCGCCCTGCACTTGTCCGGCAGGGCTCAGCCCCCCGGGCTGATGGCCGCCTCCTGCTGTGCCAGGTTGCCCGCCTCGGGTGCCAGCAGAGGCAGGCCGATGCGGCCTGCAATGCTGGCGTCGACGCCCAGTCCGGAGCCGGAGAGGCGGAACTGGTTGCTGTAGCCCTCGACCAGCAGGCCCAGCACCTCGCCGGGTTCGAGCCGGGCGCGTACGGCGGCAAGCTCCACCATGACCTGTGCTTCCGCGTTGCAGCGTACCGGTGTGACCTGATCGTTCAGCACGCGGTAGCTGCCGGCGCCGGGGCGCCAGACCGCCATGCGCAGAAAGACCACGGCATCCTCGCGGTCGGTGTCGCTGCACGTGAGCTCGATGCGCGGTGGGCCGGCGATCCAGGTGGGTTGCGAGGGCGTGAGGAGGGGGACACGCGCGGGGCGCAACCAGCCGTTGCCGGATTGCTGCCAGTTTCCGGGCAGGCGCGAGGGAACGAAGAGGTTGCCGAGACGGTCGAGGGGTTGCATGACGTACTCCATGCGCCCGGACAAGCCACTGCCCACATGTACTTCAGGTATCGGCTCCCATCGCAGGTTGACCTCGCCGCGGGCCATCAAGGTGTCGACAGCGGCATCGCCGGTAACACAAAACTCCGGCACGCGTGCGAGCGCCGCCGGGTCATTGCGCAGCTTTCCATCCAGCCAGTCCCGGATGAGGGTGGCGGTCTTCAGGGTCTTGCCGCCGCAGGTGACTTCGCTTTGGGCATTCCAGACCGGGAACCCCCAATACCACTGCGAGCCCGGCATCATGTGGCCATGTTCAATCGCCACCAGGCGCACGTCGCGACCGGCGCTCTTGAAGCACTGACGCGCATCCAGCGCCTGGTTGAAAGGGAAGAGCACATCACGGATGCCCTGGATGAGCAGGGCATCGGCCTGCGGACCGTTGCCGCCTCCGCAATTCTCGGCAAGGCTGTTGCTGCGGAGCAGATTGCGCAACCAGGGGTCGCCCTTGCCGAATATTTCACTCAAGGTGCCGGTGGCTACGTTGCTGTCCATGCTGAGCGGGCTGACGGCATAGCCGGCGACTCCCAGCAGCGTCAGCCACTCGGACTTGGGCACGTTGTTGGGGTAGAGCGCCTTGTCGAGATTGGACCAGGTGGTGAGCGGGACCAATGCATCGATGCGCTTGTCCACCAGGGTGGCGGCCATCTGCACGCCGCCGCCGTAGCTTTCGCCGATCATGCCCACCACGGGATCATTGCCGCGGTAGCTCAGGGGCAGATAGCGCACCGCCCAGTCGATGATGCGCGAGACATCCTTGCCCTCTTTTTCCGGACGGATCAGGCCAACGTCGCCTTCGCTGTTGCCAAAGCCGCGCTGGTCGAAGCTGATCACCCAGTAGCCGTCCTTCCAGGCCTCCTTCGCCACCTTGCCGGCGATCAGGATCTGTCCGTACAGCGAAAGAGGGCGCTTCATGCGGTGCAGTGCGAAGCCGTGCGCATGAATCAACAGCGGCGCCGTCTGCCCGGGCCGCAGCTTTGGCTGGTAGACGGTCATGCGGATTCGGGTTCCGTCTTCCGCTTCGACTTCGGCCTGATAGTACTTGGGCCAGGCTGCGCGTTGTGCATCGTATGTCCGCGGCGGTTGGGTGTGGTAGGCGCAGCCCGAGAGCAATGCGCCGAGCAAAGCCGCGGCAAGGCGCCAGGGGGTGGGGGACATAGGGCAGTTCTCCGCTTCTTCTATTTCAGGCGTCCGCGTGGGGTGCGGTTCTTATTCATCGCCCCTGCGGGCGACGACGGAATCAGGTGCCGGGAATCTTCAGGCTGACGTCGCTGTGCCAGTTTCCGGCCGGCAACACGAAGCGCCCGAAGTTCTCGCTGCCAAAGCCGACCTTGCCCAGCACGGCCGCGCCGCCTCCCTGGGGGGTGGCCGCGCCGGGATCCAGGAAATTGGCGGAGGCGCCGAACTTCAGGTCGTTGCTGATGGCGAGCTGCGGCAGGCCATCAGGGCTGTTCTGGCCGGAGACGAGATTGACGGTGCCATTGGCCCAGCCAATGCGCCCCGACAGATCGTAGAGCCGGAAGGTGCTGGAGGGACTCGACACTTCCCCGAGCGAGAGATATGCGCTGCCGTCCAGGTCGAGCAGGCCGGCAAAGCCGATGGGGGCATCGCCGGCGATGGGGGCCATCGGACTCAGCGCAAAAATAAATCGGTTCGTAGAAAGACGCAGGTCGAGCAGGGCGACGCTGGTGGGTGCGGACAGGTCCTGCAGGTTGCCGCCGCCCAGCAGTCCACGGAACTGGTAGACAGCGCTGGTGTCAGTCTGCAGCCACAGGCCGCCGGGCAGCAGCGGATAGCCGCTGTCGCTGTTGACCAGGCGGAAGTAGAGATCGCGGGTCGACCAGAGCAGGTCCGCGTTGACGAGGCCGACGCCGTATTGCTGGCCGACGACGCCGTCCACCTTGGTGTTGGCCACCATGAAATGCGTATTGGTCGCCCAACCGGCACCAGCGGTGGCGCGGACAGCTGCACTGGCACTGTTGGCCTTGGCCCAGTAGCCCGGTGATTGCGCGGTCAGGGTAATGTCGGCCTTGATGCCGGTAGTGTTGGTGCTTAGGGTCACGCCCTGATTGCGACCCTCCGGATACAGCAGGATGTCGGCGTCGAGCTTGCCGAAGGTGTAGAGCAGGCTCCAGTCATAAACCGAGGCGGGAGTGCCGCTGGTGGGGTCGCGCACTTCGGTCTGTTGACTGTAGGCATGCAGGTGGCCGTCGCGGATCAGCGTGGCAAAGGCCGCCTTTCCCGTCGGGACGCCACCGGCGATCCAGCTGCCTCCGGCCGCCGTGCAGGTGGCAGCCACCGGACTGCCGCTGGTGAAACCACCCCCAAAGCAGAGGCCGGCGGGACCGGTGCCGTTCTGCAGCACATCGAGCGTGAGGGGCATGCTGAGCATGGGCGTGGACGAAGGCACGGTGGCCATGCGCCGCCAGTTTGTCAGCCGTGCCGAAGTGCCGTTGCCGCCGGCCTGGCCGATGATCCAGGCGAAGTCGCTGTCGAAGTCCCAACTGGCCAGCACGTTGAGGCCTTCCGAGCGCGCGCCGCCGCCATTGCCGCCGTCGATGTCGTAGAAGGTCTGGGCGCCGGACGTGTAGGTGCCATAGCCGATGCCGCCGGGCGAGACCCGCATGAGCGGATTGATGAGGCCACCGGTCCAGCCCAGCCGGATCATGGGTGAACGGCCGCTGGTATCGAAGTTGCCGGGCGCGCCCTTGAACATCAGATCGAACGTCAGGTCGGTGCGGCTGTAGGGAGCGGCGAGCAGCAGTCCCTGGGCATCAAAGCCCACTCGCCCCGGAGCGGCGACGTGGCCACCGCCGGCGCCATTGCTGAAGAAGTTGCTGAACTGCAGGTTGCCCAGGCTGAGCTCGGGCTGTCCGGCGGCGCCCTGCCGGTAGACCAGGTTGCCGTCCATGCTGAAGTCCAGCATGGCGAAATTGCCGCCGTTGTTGAAAAGCCCGCCCTGGTTGGACAGGGTGAGATGTCCTTGCGAGTACAGGCCGAACTGCCCCAGCGAGTGCGTGCTGTAGTCGACGGTTGGCGTCATCGGCGTGAGGCGCGATACGGTCAGGAGCTGCGGCTGCCAGTCGAGGGTCGTGCGCATGTAGGCCACGCCGGAGCTGGACTCGGCGCCGGCATCCAGCGCAAGTGTGGCGCGCAGCGGCGCGCCGGCGATGCCGGCGACACTGGGCGCCAGCCGGGTGCAGGCCTGCCGGTTGGCGATGCCGCCGGTGCAGTTGGCGGCAAAGGAGCCGTTGCTGTCCGTGAACCAGGTGAGGCTGCTGGTCGTGATCGGGGAGTTGTTGCGGATTTCCACGGTGATGCCGTCCCGTGCCTGCACCGCCGAAAGGGCCTCGTCGTCGAGCGCCTCCAGGGCAGCAGTCGGCAGCGCTGGCACCAGAGCCAGGAGGGTGAGAAGGCGCCTGAGGCGCTCAGCAGAAAATGCCGCTGCCATGGCAATTATCCGCCGCAACAAGGCCCAGCTTCGGGTTGTCGATGAAAATCGGGCTGTTGTTAGGCCCGAGAGCGGCAAGCAGGCTGAGCGGTCCGTAGTGAGTGCCGGGAGTATTGACGGTGATGACGTCGGGAGGCGTCAGGTTGAGTACCTTGGTATTCGCGGCCGACAGCCACCAGCCCGTGTTGGCGGCCGGCAGGTAAGCGCTGCTACAACGACTGGCGACCTGGTTGTAGGCCGGATTGCAACTGTCGTAGGCAATGTTGGAGGGCGGCGGCGTCTTGCTGTAGCGCGGCCAGGAAACCGGCTCACGCTGGAAGGACAGGAAGAAGTCGGGGCTGTCCGGCGCCAGCAGGTAGTGGACCTGGCGCAGGTTCAGCGCAAGGCGACCGTAACCTGTAAGGGCGAGGCCCAGTGTAAAGGGCGACCTGATCTTCAGGTTGGCGGCCGCCACGTCGAGGGTCTGGATGCGGGTGCCGCCGGCATCGACAAAGAAGGGCCGGTCGGAATCTGTGCACGGGCCGTAGTTAATGCGGCCGAGGCAGGCATCCAGAGGTGCGGCGAAAACGCCGATGTTAAAAAGGCAGACAGTAAGGCAGACGTAGGCACGCGCATCGATGCCCGCAGAGAGTTCTATGCCTGAAAGATAGCCCGAAAGCGAATTGATGCCCGAATGGCAGTTGACCACACCGGCGCCGGTGGTAGCCGACGGATTACAGGTACCGCCGTTCTCCAGGTTGGTCAGGCTGGGCTCAACGCCAGGCCCGCCGAAGCCGGTGTAGTCACGGCCCATACGCAGCGCGCCATTGATGCTTTGCGCACCGACGCGGAGGCCAACAAATTCGCGCGTCGCGGGATTGTTCTCATTCTTGAAGGCCATTTCGAAGAAAGGGCGGGTCATCTCGAACGCCGAACCGGCTGCGCCAGGGCGGTCCTTGGCGGCATTGAGACCCATGAAGCCGAGATAGTCGATGTCGAGGTCGCAGCCAGGACCGGCGAGGAGATTGTTGACGCCCCCGCAACCGAGCTGGAGCTTCGAGATATTGGCGTTGAAGTCGAGCTTTCCGTCCAGGCCCATGCGCTGAAAGGTGAAGTTTGCGTAGGTGCCGGCGGTCGCGGCGCCCGTGAGTTCATTGGGGCCGATGCGATCCAGCAGGATGAGGCTGCCCGCCTGCGCGACCTCTTCCCGCAACGCCGTATCGCTCATTTCCTGCAGCTCGCCGCCCGGGGTCGCGAAGGCGGCCGGCTTGGCATGGGGAACGGCGGCCGCCTGCGCGTCCAGGCCCGTCAGGATCAGCAGCATGGCGGCGGCCAGCCGAAAATCAGAAACCGTAGACATAGGCTTTTCCGAGAAAACGAATGTGCGCGGGCTCGTTGAGTGCGCGGGAATCACTCATGCGGACCCCAAAGGCGCTGTTGAGACTGGTATCGCGGGCATAGCCCGGCGTCCCCCCGGCGTCGAATTCCAGCCACACGCGGCCGATGTTGAGAAGGCTGAGCATGTCGTCGTAGGTGCCGGCACTGTCGGCGCCTGGATAGGTGAGCGTCAGTGCCGCTCGACCCGCCGGCGAACACGAGGGCAGCAGTGGATTGGTGCAGGCGGCGTTGCCGTTTGCATCGAAGCGCGCCGGGTTTGCGTAGGCGGTGGCGGTTGCCGGCATGAAGCCGATGTCGATGCGAAGATCCTTGATCTGCAGCGTGCCGTAGAACTCCTTCAACATGAGCCAGGTACCGGTGCGGGCCGCAAACTCGAGGCCCATGCGGCAGGGGTTGGGCGTGCCCACGACCGCGCTGCAACCCATCGGGGTCAGGCTGGCGTCGACGTTGTTGCGCAGGTCCAGGTTAAGCAACACGCCCTGTTGCCCGGCCACGGCCGCCAGATCCGCCTCGGAGAGGCTGGACATTTCCGCGCGCGCCGGCAGGTTCATGCCGGCCAGCATCAGCAGCGCGAGGGCAGGAATCGTCGCGCGCATCAGCAACTTCCCGCCGCACAGCTCTGGAAGCGCATGCTGTTGAACATCAGGCCTTCGATGCGGCTGTCACCGAGATTGACTGCCGCCGTGGGATAGCTGCGGGTGATGGGAGCGGGGCTGCCGTTGAAACGGGCCTGTGTCGTGCTGGTTCCCGTAAAGGTGGGGCCGGGCGGTGTGGCGGTGGTGCAGCCGCCGGTGTTGCCCGCGTTGCATTCGTAGGTGCGGATGACTTCCTCTGAGTACGAGCGGCCTACATCGTGGCCGGCCGAATGGTTGGAGCGCTTGTCGATGCGGACGGGGCTGTCGGCATAGGCAAAGAAGTTGCCGCAAGTACTACAGGCGCGGAAATAGATGCCATCATCAGTCGCATTGATGGCATTGGGGGTGTAGGTGCCGGTGGCGCTCCAGCCGCCCCAGCGGGAGAAGCCGTGGGTCAGGTCGTAATCGGCAGTGTTGAGGCCGCCGGTGTTGTTGGCGCGTGCGGTTTCATAACCGCGGGTGTCGCCGGCATTGAGGGCGTAGTGCTTGTTGTACACGAGCGGAGTGTCGGGAATGGGCGTCAGGGCTATCTCGAAGTTGCCGGAGGAGCCGACGGCGCTCACGGTCAGGGCCTGATAATAAAGTTGGCCCAGCGGGAGGAAGGCGTCCACATTGCGAAAGTACATGCCTTCGATCGCGGAGAAATAGGTGGGCAAGCCAATGGCGTCGGTAGTCACGATGGGGCCGGCGCCGTCCGGATCGACCTGGTTGACGCTGAAGCGGTAATCACCGCGCAGGCGGCTGTGATAGAGCATGCCGAAGGTCTGGTTGCCGGCCTGGGTGAACTGGTAAAGGCGGAAGACGGAGCCGGCCGCATTGCCGCGGATGATGTTCTGGCTCTTGAGCACTGTGCCGGCACCAGTGGCCAGTGTTTGCGTGGCGGAGTTGCGGGTACTGCCCGACTCCATCTCGCCCCACCAGGAGAACGTGTAGTTGGGCTGTGCCGTCGGCGCCAGGAATTCGTAGATGGCCTTGTTGATCGGCGTGGCGGGAGTGGTGCAACCGACCGAGGCGCCGTTCACGCAGTCCCCGTTGTAGGCCATACCGGCTGGCGAGTTGGCCCGTATCTGATAGGGATTGTCGAAGGGCGAGAATAATGCGATGGCGCCACCGCGAGGACAGTCCAGCGAGCTCGAGCTGCAGGCCGTGGCGTCGTTCCAGTGATAGCCGTCGCCAGTGCCGGCGGCGGCGGAGATATTGATGCCATACCAGCGCAGGTCGCCTCGGCGCCAGCAATTGGTGTTGCCGGCCACCGAGCCCGTGCCGACGCAGCCGCCGCCCGCAGGCGCCGAGCCGACTTGCTCGAAATAGCTGGTCGGCGCCATGGCGAACTGGAAGTCATGCAGGGCAATCGCGACGCCGGCGCCGGTCTCGGCGGACAGGGCGCCGTCGTCCAATGCCTCAAGCGCAGCGACGACCGGGGCGGCCGGCAGCAGCGAAAGGACAAACAGCAGGGTGACGATGCGACTGCGCATGGGTCAGGTTTTTTTGTTTTTAAAGTCGTCGCAGTCTAGGAACGGCAGCGCGGCGCGGCAGTTGCAAGAAGCGACGCCGGATGGCATCCGGCGACAGCGGCGACCCCGACCTGACGAGCGGTGAGGCTGCGGGAGATGAGAAGGAAAGGCTATTGCGAGGCAGGCTTACCGGCGGTGATGTCGGCGGAACTCGTTGGGGGACAGGCCGGTCCAGGCCTTGAAGGCGCGATAGAAGTTGGCGGGCTCGGAGTAGCCGAGCGTGGCGGCAATGGTTTCGATGTCCGTGTCCAGGCGCAGCATGTCCTGGGCGAGCTGCTGCCGGCGGTTGTCATGAATGAACTGGAAGGTCGTGTTTTCGTCCTTGAGACGACGCTGCAGTGTTCGCGGGGTCATCCCCATCATGATCGCGATGGTCGACAGGTCCAGCAGCCGCGTGCCCATGTGCTCGTCGATCAGGCGCAGGACGCTGGCCCGGGTCGTTTCAGGCGCCGGCAGGGCGGCCAGGCGCCGCGCCGCCTGTTCGAGCAGCGTCTGGTACACCACTTCTTCCCCCAGTACACGCGCATATTCCTCATGCCAGGACGGCCGTGGCGCGCTAATCGTCAGGCGGCGCAGGCGAAGTTCACCTTTTACCAGTCGCCGTCCGATATGCCAGACAGCGGCGGCCACCATTTCCACGCAGAAATCCGTGATGGGTACTATCTCGTCCAGCAGGCGCAGGACAATCGTCGCGCTGTCGCCGTCCTCGATCAGTTCGGACTGGCCCATGGTGGTCAGCAGCGGGGAGTAGCGTTGCAGCACGCGGAAGGCGTCGCGCAGGGTGGGGGCGGTCGACAGGGCCATGCCGACCACATCCAGCATCTCTACGCCCATTTCCTCGCCCAGGTGCAGGCCGAGCGCGGGGTCGCCGGTCAGCTCCCGGCTGCTCGCGGTCAGCGCCAGGATGTCACGGGGGGACAGGGCGCCATCGGGTGCGAGCAAGATTTGCTCCGACACGCCGGCGTGGTCAAGCAGGTCGTCAATGTCCAGGTCGTCCATCAGCATCTGCAGGGTGAGCAGGACCAGGCTGGCGGGAGTGAGGACATCGCTCATGGTCGGAACCGGCAGTTCGGGCAAGGTGAGGCGCGGACTGCTGGCGTCGCTCCGGCACGGCCCAAGGCCGGCGTCAGCGGTCGCAATGCAGCGACGGTGGAGCCGCGTGATTTTTTTCGAACGGCCTCGCCGCTTGTAGTGGCGGTGATTCTGGCGGCGCGACGGGAGGCTGCCGCCCTGCCACTGCGGTCGCCGCCGCCGGATTGCAGGCAACAGGGAAGGACATGCATAGGCGTGTTCTTGTTGTCAGCGATAGGTTTGCACAGGCAAGTATAGGTCGCATCGGCCCTTTCTGCCGGAGCAGTGTCGCGACATGCCGCTCATTGTCGCCAAATGACAGTGGGGCCCACGGCGCCACGGACGACACCCTCATCCCTGCCGGGTCCGGTTCCTGGCCAATGTGCAGGCCGAACGCCGGGCCTCCTGACAGGACGATCGTACTTTGGCGGATCCGGGCTGTTTCTCCGGCCCCTGCAGTGGCCTCAGGCCGGGCAGGCCTCGGGCGGCACCGGGCGCGGCTTGCCCTGCTCGTCGATGGCGACATAGGTGAACTGTCCTTCCGTCACCTTGCGCGGCGGCTGGCAAAGGTCGGTGGTTTCCCAGACTTCGATATGGATGCGCAGGGAGGTGTTGCCGACTCTCAGGATCGTGGCGTAGCAGGACAACACGTCGCCGATGTGCACCGGTTGGTGAAAGACCATGCCGTCGATGGCGATGGTGGTGATGCGGCCATGGGCGCGGCGGCGTGCGGCGACGGCGCCGGCGAGGTCCATCTGGGAGACGAGCCAGCCCCCGAAGATGTCACCGTTCCAGTTGGTGTCGGCGGGCATGGCGATGGTCTGCAGGGCGATCTCGCCGCGGGGGCGGGTGGTGTCGGCGGGGGCGTTGCTCATGGGGCACTCCTGGGTCGGTAGTGTCCGGGTTATAGCAGAGCTTCACGGGGGATGTAGGTCGGGGCGCCGAGCCCGACGTACACGGCCTCTGCCGGGCTCGGCGCCCTGACCTGCAGGGCTTGGGCGCGCGGAGCGTTGGGGTGTGTCGCAGGGAAGGGGGCGGTGCCGGGGGAAGCGGGGCGCGGAGCGGATCAGTCGCGCGGCACGGGGCGGGTGCGGCCCTCGTCGTCGATGGCGACGAAGGTGAAGATGCCTTCGGTCAGCTTGGACTGGTGGCCGTCGAGGTCGTTGGTCTCCCAGACCTCGACCAGGATGCGCATGGAGGAGCGCCCGATGGAGTGGATCTCGGTATAGCAGCCGATGATGTCGCCGATCTTCACCGGCTGCAGGAAGACCATGGCGTCGATGGCCACGGTGGCGACGCGGCCCCGGGCCTGCTTGCGGGCCGAGACGCCGGCCGCGAGATCCATCTGCGAGACCAGCCAGCCGCCGAAGATGTCGCCGTTGGCATTGGCGTCCTTGGGCATGGCGATGGTCTGCAGGCTCAGGGTGCCGCGCGGGGAGGGGGCGTTATCGGTGGGCTTGTGGCTCATGGGGACCTCGGAATGATGCCCGCAGTATGCCGCCAGCTCAGCCAAAAGTCAGTCGGCGCAAGCGCCCGGACTGCCGCGGAACTGCCACCGGAGCGTCACAAAACCGTCAATTTGGCTGACTACAGTGGCGGCATCCCGAAGAAGGAGGAATCCCCATGCTGAAGCACATCATTGCGGCCGCGCTGGCCATCACCCTGTCCGGCCTTGCCCTGGCCGACAGCCCCCATGACAAGCCTGGTTTCTTTACCAAGATCCAGGACGAGCGCCTCTGGGTCTTCGCGGAGGGCTCCAAGGAGCTGGCCGAGTTCCAGAAGAACGGTGAGCCGGCCGTCCATGTCTCCAAGATCGGGGAGGGTCCGGAGGGCATGACCCTGAAAGGCCCGAGCTACGAGGTTCTGGACGCCTGGCTGGCTAAAAAATGACCGTCGGCGGGCGTTGCCATATTTCTGCAACATTTCTGAAATAGGCTGTGCCCATCGGTGAACCCCCTTACCCAAGTGGAGTGAACAATGAAGATCAAAGGCATTATCGCCGCCCTGGGCCTGACCCTCGGCCTCACGGGCGCTGCCCAGGCCACGGTTGACCCCAAGCTGCCGGACTACAGCAAGGCTTCCGGCATCTCCGGCAGCATCTCGAGCATTGGCTCGGATACGCTCAACAACCTGATGACGCTGTGGGCCGAGACGTTCAAGAAGCAGTACCCCAACGTCAACATCCAGATCCAGGGCGCCGGCTCCTCGACCGCTCCCCCCGCACTGGAGCAGGGCACGGCCAACTTCGGCCCGATGTCCCGCACCATGAAGGAAAACGAGATCCAGGCCTTCGAGAAGAAGCATGGCTACAAGCCGACCGCGGTGCCGGTGGCCGTGGATGCCCTGGCCATCTTTGTGCACAAGGACAACCCCATCAAGGGCCTGTCCATGCCGGTGCTGGATGCGATCTTCTCCTCGACCCGCAAGTGCGGCTTCGAGAAGACGGTGAGCAAGTGGGGCGATGCCGGTCTCTCGGGCGCCTGGACCAAGCGCGACCTGCAGATCTACGGCCGCAACTCGGTGTCCGGCACCTACGGCTATTTCAAGGAGCATGCCCTCTGCAAGGGTGACTTCAAGACCGGCGTGAACGAGCAGCCGGGCTCGGCTTCGGTGGTACAGTCGGTGGGGACCTCTATCAACGGTATCGGCTACTCCGGCATCGGCTACAAGACCTCCGGCGTGCGCACCGTGCCGCTGAAGGGCTCTGATGGCGAGTTCTATGATGCCAACGAGAAGAATGCGCTGTCCGGCAAGTACCCGCTGGCCCGCTTCCTCTATGTGTACGTGAACAAGGCCCCCAACAAGCCGCTGGCGCCGCTGGAAGCCGAGTTCCTGAGGCTGGTGCTTTCCAAGCAGGGCCAGCAGGTGGTGGAGAAGGATGGCTACATCCCGCTGCCCGCCTCCGAAGCGAAGAAGATCCGTACCAAGCTGGGCCTGTAAGCGCCAGTACTGCCAAAAGGGGCCTAGTGCCCCTTTTGGTTCGTCCAGACCCTGACGGGTTTTTCAGGGGCGCCCTCTCGCGGCTTGAGCGGGCGGCCCTGCAGGACTCCCGGACCTATTGCCACTGAGCCTTACATGCAGACGAACCCGATCACCCCTGTTGCCAAGGACACGCTGGCCCGTCGCGCCCGCGTACGCCGGATCAAGGACAAGCTGGCCAATCTCGTCATCGGACTGGGTGGCGTGTTTGTCATTGGCGCCATCGCCCTCATCTTTTTCTACCTGCTGTATGAAGTGAAGCCGCTGTTCGACGAGGCCGAGTTCGAGCAGGCGCACACCTATCAGGCAGAGGCGCCGGCCACCTGGGCCGACATGGACGAGTACAACACCACCGGCATGCGCCTGACAGCGGACGGCGAAATGCGCTTTTTCCGCATCGCCGATGGCGGCCTGATCGGCAGCCAGCGCCTGCCGCTACCCGATGGCGTGCGCGTTGTCAGCGTACAGCGCGGCGCCATCACCAGCGGCCTTGTCGGCCTGGGCCTGTCCAATGGCCAGATGATCGTGTTCAGCCCGAACTATGCGGTGGGCTATGGCCCTGCCAATGAGCGCCAGATCACGCCAGAGCTGCGCTTTCCCTACGGCGAGGCACCGCTGGCGCTCGATGACAGCGGCCAGCCGGCGCTGCATTTCGCACTGCGCGGCAGTGATGACAGCCTGAAGGTGCTTGGCCTCAACAGCGGGCGCCTGGTGTGGGCGGAATACACCGAGAAAAAGGCAGAGGGCGCGGCCGAGGACGGCGACTCGGGGCTGGGCCTCAGCAGCGCCATGGACGAGGCCGAGGGTCCGACGCTGTTCGCGCGCAGCGCCGAAACCGCCATCGAGTATCCGGCCAAGCCCGTGCACGGCATGGTCATCGGGCAGGATGCGCGCTGGGGCTATGTGCTCTCCGGTGCCGGTGACCTGGCGGTGATCAACCTCAAGGGCGAAAACGGCCCGGCCATCTACCAGCAGCTCTCGCTGGTGCCGGGCGGCACCGAGGTCACGACCTTGACGGCGCTGCAGGGCAATATCTCGCTGCTGGTGGGCGACAGCCGTGGCCGTATCAGCCAGTGGTTCCTGGTGCGCGATGCGCACTCCGAGGTCGACAAGTTCAGCCTGCAGAAAATCCGCAGCTTCGAGCTGGGCGATGCGCCGGTCACCGCGATTACCCCGGAAGCGAAGCGCAAGGGCTTTGTCGCCGGCGATGCCAAGGGCCGCCTCGGCTATTTCTTCACGACCTCCGAGCGCACCATCGGCATTCACCAGGCCAGCGACGCGCCGATCCGCGCCCTGGCGGTCTCCAGTCGCTCCGAAGGCGTGCTCGTGCAGAGCGACAAGGGCGCCAGCTTCTGGAGCCTGCATATCGAACATCCGGATATTTCCGTGAAATCGATGTGGGGGAAGGTCTGGTACGAGTCCTATCCGGCGCCGGAATACACCTGGCAGTCGACGTCGGGTGACAACACCTTCGAGGGCAAGCTCTCGCTGATGCCGCTCACCTTCGGCACGCTCAAGGCGGCCTTTTATGCCATGTTGCTGGCGGCGCCGCTGGCGATCTGCGGCGCCATGTACACGGCCGTGTTCATGGCGCCGCGCCTGCGCCGCAAGGTGAAGCCGGCGATCGAGCTGATGCAGGCGCTGCCGACGGTGATCCTGGGCTTCCTGGCCGGTCTCTGGCTGGCGCCCACCATCGAGACCAACCTGCCCGGCATCTTCAGCCTGCTCATCGTCACGCCCATCGTGATCCTGCTCGTGGGCTTTGCCTGGTCGCAGCTCTCGCGCGAGAAGCGTTCGATCGTTCCGGACGGCTGGGCGCCGGTGCTGCTGATCCTGCCCATCCTGGCCACCGGCTGGCTCTCATTCGAGATGTCGAAGCCGATCGAGAATGCGTTCTTTGCCGGCGACGTGCGCCACTGGCTGGAGCATTCCACCGGCCTCAGCTTTGACCAGCGCAATGCGCTGATCGTCGGCCTCACCATGGGCTTTGCCGTGATCGCGCCGATTTTCTCGATTGCCGAGGACGCGCTCTTCGCCGTGCCGCGCCACCTCACCAACGGCTCGCTGGCGCTGGGCGCGACGCAATGGCAGACGCTGATGCGCGTGGTGCTGCCGACCGCATCGCCGGGCATTTTCTCAGCGCTCATGATCGGCTTTGGTCGGGCGGTGGGCGAGACCATGATCGTGCTGATGGCCACCGGCAACACGGCGGTGATGGACTGGAATATCTTCGAGGGCATGCGCACGCTCTCCGCCAACGTGGCGGTGGAGATGGGCGAGGCCGAGGTGGGCGCGACGCATTTCCGCGTGCTCTTCCTGTCCGCGCTGGTGCTGTTCGTGCTGACCTTCGTGCTCAACACGGTGGCGGAAATCGTTCGCACGCGCCTGCGCAAGAAATACGGCTCGCTGTAAAACGGCCGGGTTTCGCAAGGCGCAGGCCTTGCGCCGCCGGAGAACCGGTTGCCTGCAGGCGACCGGCTGGAAATGAGGATCGGGTAAAAACATGAAACTGCGCGAATATTTCAAGAGTGGCGACGCCTGGGTCTGGCTCAACGCCGGCACAGTGGCCATTAGCCTCATCATGGTCGTCGGCATCCTCGGCCTGATCGCCGTGCGCGGCCTCAGCCACTTCTGGCCGGCCGACGTGATGCAGGCCACTTACACAGATTTTGACGGCAGCAAGACGGTGGTGGTGGGCGAGATCTACGACGAGAAGATCGATACCGCGCAGCGCCTGCGCGAAGCCGGCGTGGAAATACCCCAGGGCGTCGAGACGGTCACGCGCTACTCCATCAAGGTGGGCAACCGCGACATCGGCGGCGCTGACTTCAAGTGGGTATTTGCCGACCGCCTCTCCGGCGTGGACTATCCGGAAGACATCGTGGCGCTGGAGCGCTACGAGTGGGGCTCGTTCTACGGCCGCCTCAAGGAAGTAAAGGAAGAGGGCCGTGTGGTGGCCGGCACCGACAAGGCCTGGGACGCCCTTAACGCGCGCATCGAGCGCAGTAACGACTTGCTGGCGGAAATCGGCGGTATTGAAAAAGGCGACGTGGGTCGCATCAACTACGCCCTTGAGGACTTGCGCCTGGAGCAGCGCCGGCTCGAGATCGCAAAGCAGCTGACGGACGCCGAGCGTGCCCGCATTGGCGCTGCCCGTACGGCGCTGGAGCAGGAATATGAAGTGCTGCGGCAGCGCCTCGAGAAACTGGCCGCCGACACCGGCCGCGACAGCGCCGTATTCGTGCTGGCCGACGGCAGCGAAAAGGAAATCGCGGTCAACAAGATGGTGCACGCCACCCGCCCCAACGAAATGGGCGTGATCGGCAAGCTCGGCACCTACTTCTACAATCTCTGGCACTTCCTGTCCGGCGACCCACGCGAGGCCAATACCGAGGGCGGCGTGTTCCCGGCGATCTTCGGCACCGTGCTCATGGTGCTGATGATGACGGTGCTGGTGACGCCCTTGGGCGTGATCGCCGCCATCTACCTGCGCGAGTACGCCAGCCAGGGCTTTATCACCCAGGTGGTGCGCATTGCCGTGAACAACCTGGCCGGCGTGCCGTCCATCGTGTATGGCGTGTTTGGCCTCGGCTTCTTTGTCTACTTCCTGGGCGGCAACATTGACCGGCTGTTCTATCCCGAGTCGTCGCCGGCGCCGGTGTTCGGGACGCCCGGCCTGCTCTGGGCCTCCATCACGTTGGCGCTGCTGACCCTGCCTGTCGTGATCGTCGCCACCGAGGAAGGCCTGTCGCGCATTCCGCGCGCGCTCAAGGAAGGCTCGCTGGCGCTCGGCGCGACCAAGGCCGAGACCCTGTGGCGCGTGGTGCTGCCCATGGCGACGCCCTCGATCATGACCGGCGTCATCCTGGCCATCGCGCGCGCCGCCGGTGAAGTTGCGCCGCTGATGCTGGTGGGTGTGGTGAAGCTGGCGCCGACCCTGCCGCTGGACATGAACGCGCCCTTCCTGCACCTGGAGCGCAAGTTCATGCACCTGGGCTTCCATATTTATGACGTGGGTTTCCAGAGCCCCAACGTCGAAGCCGCGCGCCCTCTGGTGTACGCGACCGCCTTCCTGCTGGTGCTGGTGGTGGCGGCGCTGAACCTGTCGGCGGTGGCGCTGCGCAATCGCCTGCGCGAGAAATACAAGGCCCTGGAATCCTGAGGACAGCCGTTGTGGAGGCTGCCGGACACGCACAGAATCGAGACGAAACATGAGCCCCGACATGACTAGCGAAAGCGAACAGAAAAAGCCCACCACCGGCCACGCCATGAACATCGGCTCCCTGGGCCGGGACAAGCGCACGCGCCGCGTGGAAGACGAGGAGGTTTGCCTGCAGGCAAAAAACCTCAATCTGTTCTATAGCGAGAAGCAGGCGCTTTACGACGTCAATATGGTGATCCCGCGCAAGCGCGTCACCGCCTTTATCGGCCCCTCCGGCTGTGGCAAGTCGACGCTGCTGCGCACCTTCAACCGCATGAACGATCTGGTCGACGGTTGCCGCGTCACCGGCGAGATCCTGCTCGATGGCAACAATATCTTTGACCGCTCGGTGGATATCACCTCCCTGCGTCGCCGCGTCGGCATGGTGTTCCAGAAGCCGAACCCGTTCCCCAAGACCATTTATGAGAATGTCGCCTATGGCCTGCGCCTGGGCGGCGAAAACCGCAAGCGCGTGCTCGACGACATCATCGAGAACTCGCTGCGCGGCGCCGCCTTGTGGGATGAAGTAAAGGACCGCCTGCATGATTCCGCGCTGGGCCTTTCCGGCGGCCAGCAGCAGCGCCTGGTGATCGCCCGCGCCATCGCCATCGAGCCGGAGGTGCTGCTGCTTGACGAGCCGGCCTCGGCGCTGGACCCGATCTCGACGCTCAAGATCGAAGAACTGATCCACGAGCTGAAGAATCGTTTCACCATCGCCATCGTGACCCACAACATGCAGCAGGCGGCGCGCGTCTCGGATTACACGGCCTTCATGTACCTGGGCAAGCTGGTGGAATTTGGCGATACCGACACGCTGTTCACCAACCCCGGCAACAAGCAGACCGAGGACTACATCACCGGCCGCTATGGTTGAGGGCAAGACCCGGCAGGCCTTGGGCCTGCAGGTCGGGCTTCAGCCCGACAGCGATTGGCGAAGGACTGCCGCAGTCGGGCTGAAGCCCGGCCTACGCAGAGGAAGGAAGTGCTGTGGTCGGGCGAGCGCCTGACCGGCGCAGGTGAAAGAATTTCCTCAGTCGGGCGGACGCCCGACCTACATGAGAATTGTGACCATGAAGAAAGATGATTACGGCCATCATATTTCCCAGCAGTTCAATGCCGAGCTGGAAGAGGTGCGCAGCCATTTCCTGACCATGGGCGGGCTGGTGGAAAAGCAGGTCATCGACGCCATTGCCTCCCTGCTGGACGCCGACTCGGCGCTGGCCGAGGAAGTGCAGCGCAACGACCAGCAGATCAACCAGATGGAATCGCAGATTGACGAGGAGCTGGTGCGCATCCTGGCCCGCCGGCAGCCCGCCGCGTCCGATCTGCGCTTCATCATCGCCATCGGCAAGTCGCTGACCGACCTCGAGCGCATCGGCGACGAAGCGGCCAAGGTGGCGCGCAGCGCGATTGCCCTGGTCGAGGAAGGCCAGTCGCCGCGCGGTTATGTCGAGGCCCGCCATATCGGCAACCAGGTGCGCGCCATGCTGCATGATGCGCTCGATGCCTTCGCCCGCTTTGATACCGACCTCGCCTTCCAGGTCATGCAGGCCGACAGCGCCATCGACACCGAGTACAAGACGGCGATGCGTGCGCTCATGACCTACATGATGGAAGACCCGCGCGCCATCACGCGCGTGATGAACGTGATCTGGGTGCTGCGCTCGCTGGAGCGCATCGGCGACCATGCCCGCAACATCTCCGAGCAATTGATTTTCCTGGTGAAGGGCGCCGACGTGCGGCATACCAGCTATGAGCAGGTGCGGCAGCGGCTGGACGGCAAGCAGTAAGGCGGGGACAGCTGCGTGTCTGCTTCGGAAGCAGGGGGCCGCATTCGCGGCCCTTTTTCATGTGTCGGCGATGGCGTCTGAAGAATTGCTTCAGGTCTGTGCGGCAGCTAGCTTTCGAGCGTTTGGCGGGATTTCGTCCTGCTTTTTCACTATTTTTTTAGGGGTAATAGCGTGCTGAAGAAAGCAATGATGCTGCTGGGCGGGATGACGCTTGCTTCGCTGGCGCAGGCCGAAGGTATCGGCCTTGGCGTGCATGCCGGCCTCATGGGGCCGGGCATCGACGGGTTCTATCGGTTGAACGAGAAGCTGGTGCTGCGCGGCGCTTACAACAGCTTTGACTATGACTACGATGCGACGGAAGAGGATGTCGAGTACGAGGCTACCTACAGCTTCGACAACGCCCAGGTGGGCGTCGACTGGTATCCCTTCACCGGCAGCTTCCGGCTTTCCGCGGCTTATTTGCAGAACGGCAATGAGCTCAACCTGCATGCCGTGCCCACGGGTGGAGCTTTCGACCTGAACGGTGTGAGCTATGGCGGCTCCGAAGTCGCCGACATGCGTGTGACGGTCGACTATCCCGACAGCGGCGCTTATGTGGGCCTGGGCTGGGGTAATCCGGTCGCTGTCGGCAAGGGCTTCGGGGTGACTTTCGATCTGGGCGTTTATTACCTGGGCGAGCCGGAGGTGGCGCAGCAGCTTACCTGCGGCACCACCCTGCGTTGCGCGCAGCTGCAGGCGGATGCCGAGGCTGACCGCCAGAAGCTCGAGGACGATCTTTCGGATTTCCCGTTCT
This sequence comes from Moraxellaceae bacterium, assembly GCA_020697295.1. Taxonomy (GTDB): domain Bacteria; phylum Pseudomonadota; class Gammaproteobacteria; order Pseudomonadales; family Moraxellaceae; genus UBA2031. Next base: position 67,238 of record JAJFBF010000010.1, read on the forward strand.
GGCCGCTGGTGCAATTGGGGCTTAGCTACCAGTTCTGAGTGTTCCCTCCCGGCGGCATGAGAACCACGCTTCGGCGTGTTTTTTTCAGACGTGGGGCGAAGGGCGGCCGGCGGCCTCCGGCCACCGTGGCTCGGGTTGCCATCCCGGCAGGCCGCTGGCAAAGTAACACCACACCCGTAGCGCCCGACTGCCAGACGGCAAGCCAGCCCTGCCCGGCGCACAAGAAGAATGGCAGGCGGACCCGCCAGCCCCGCCGCAGTCGTACAAGGATTTTCCCATGCGCTTTTTGCAGTCCCTGCGCCGGCCGGCGCAGCTCGGCGGCTTCGCCCTCGTTTTCGCCTCCCTGCCTGTACACGCTGAATCGGCTCCCGACGCGGGCCAGCTGCTTGAACGCAGCCGCGAGCCCCTCATCGTGCACCCCCTGGAGCAGCCCCGCATCGAGGCACCGGCGGGCACGGCCGCCGCGGGCCCTGCGAAAGGCGCCATCATTCCGGTGCGCGCCATACGCATCACGGGCGCGACGCGCTTTAGCGAGGCCACCCTGCATGCCCTGCTGGCGGATGCCGAAGGCCGCAGTCTGACGTTTGCCGAGCTGGAAACCCTGGCTGCACGCATAACCGGCTTCTACACCGAGCAAGGCTACCTGCTGGCGCATGCCTACCTGCCGCCGCAGGAGATCCGCGAGGGCGTGGTGGAGGTCACCGTGCAGGAAGGCCGCCTCGAGCAGGTGGAGAGCGACGACAGCGCCGGCCTCGATGCGCAGCTGCGCCGGCGCCTCGGGGCCGCGCTTCAACCCGGCCAGCCACTGCGTCGGGCCGCCCTGGAGCGTGCCGTACTCCTGCATGATTCCCTGCCGGGCATCGAGGCCGGCGCCCGCCTGCGTGCCGGTGCCGATCCCGGCGGCACTGTGGTGGTCCTGCAGACCCGGCCCGGTCCGGCCTGGTCCGGCGAGGCCACGCTGGACAACCACGGCGACCGCTACACCGGCGAAGTGCAGGGCGGCCTGCGCCTCGAGTGGCAGCCTCGGGGCAGCGGCGACCAGCTGGCCCTGCGCCTGCAGAGCGCCGGCGAAGGTCGCCTCTATGGCCGCGCCGCCTACGATTTCGATATCCATGGCCCCTGGCGAAGCACCCTCGCGCTCAGCAGCACCCGCTATGAGCTCGGCAAGGAATTCGCCAGCCTCGAGGCCGACGGCTGGGCCCGCACCGCCAGCGCCGACCTGCGGTATCCGCTCCTCATGAACGCGCGCCTGCGTCTGCATGCCCTGGCCGGCGCCGACGCCGTCCGGCTGGTCGACCGCATCGGCCTCACTGGCAGCGAGCGTGACAAGAATCTGGGCGCCGGGCGTCTCGGCCTGACCTTGCAGACGGTCGACGCCTGGCGTGGCCAGAGCGTGCTCCATGCGCAGGCCACCGCCGGCCGTGTCGACATCCAGGAAGTCGCCGAGGCGGCCTTCGATGCCCTCACCGCCGGCAGCGCCGGCGGCTTTGCCAAATTCAACCTGCTCGGCGAGCGCTGGCAGCCGCTGCCGGGCGGCCTCCAGCTACGCGGCAGCGCCAGCCTGCAGTGGGCCTTCGGCAACCTCACCTCGTCACAGAAACTGTCCATCAGCGGCCCCAATGGCGTGCGCGCCTATCCGGCCGGCGAGGCGCAGGGCGATGAGGCCCAGCTGATTGCGCTGGAGCTGCGCCGTGCGCTGCCGGTCACGCCGCGCTGGCAGCCGACCGCCCTGGTCTTTGCCGATTACGGACATGTCGCCATCAACCACGACACATGGCCGGGCTTCACCGGCGACAATGAGCGCGAGCTGTCCGCAGCGGGCGTCGGCCTCGACTGGCAGGGCCCCTGGGGTTTGGGGCTCACTGCCTGGCAGGCCTGGCCACTCAAGAACATGCCGGTCACGGCCGAGCCGGACAGCAATCACCGTCTCTGGCTGGCGGGCAGGCTGAGTTTCTGAGCAGCGCAGGCACGACGCCACGAAAGACGGCGCCGCCGCCGGCCGACAAAAATAATCATGGGCCTGCCGCCGACGCGTGATGCCGATGCGCGCGACGGGCCGGCAATACCAGAGGGGATCACCATGCGTCATGCTGCCCGCCACTTCCGTCGCAACGCCCTGAGCGCTGCCATCCTCACCGCGCTCGCCGGCCAGTCCCTCGCCCTGCCGCAGGGCGGCAGCGTCACCGCCGGCAGCGGCGCCATCACGACCTCGGGCAGCAACCTCACCGTTCACCAGGGCACGCAGAAGCTCATCGTCGACTGGCAGAGCTTCGGCATTGCCGGTGGCGAACATGTGCAGTTCGTCCAGCCGAGCGCCAGCGCTGTCGCGCTCAATCGCGTGCTGGGCAACAACGCCTCGGAAATCTACGGCTCGCTCAGCGCCAACGGCCAGGTCTTCCTGATCAACCCCAACGGCATCCTCTTCGGGCCGACGGCGCAGGTGAGCGTCGGCAGCCTGGTCGCCTCGACGCTGGATATCGGCAACGACGACTTCCTCGCCGGCAATTATGTCTTTGACGGCGAGGGCGGCCGCGTCGCCAACCAGGGTACGCTCACGGCTGCGGAAGGGGGCGTGATCGCGCTGCTGGCGCCGGAGGTGCGCAACGAGGGCGTGATCGTGGCGCAGGCCGGCGGCATCGGCCTCGGTGCCGGTACGCGTGTGCGGCTCGAGCTGGCCGGTGGCCTCAGCCTGGACGTCGAGGAAAGCGCACTCAATGCGCTGATCGAGAACCGGCACGCGCTTCGGGCCGAGGGCGGTACCATCATTCTCGCCGCCAGCGCGCAGCGCCGCCTGCTCACCGGCATGATCAACAACACCGGCACTGTCGTAGCGGGCAGCGCCGTGGAAGAGGGCGGAGTGATCCGCTTGATCGGCGGTTTCCAGAGCCTGGGCGGCACGCTGGACGCGAGCGGCACAAAGGGCGGCGGCATCGCCATCGACGCGCGCAACGTCGACCAGTACGGCCGCATCGACGCGCAAGGCACGGCCGGAGACGGCGGCACCATCAGCCTCACCGGTGAGCGACTCATCCAGACCTCTGCCGCGGTGATCGACGCCTCCGGCAGCAGCACCGGCGGCGATGTGCGTCTCGCGCTCGGCAGCGAAACCGGCGGCGCCTTCCTCTCCGGTACCATCAACGCCAACGGCGGCAGCGGCGCGGGTGGCGACATCACGCTCACAGGCGCCGATCTCTCGCTGGTGGCGGCGCACCTCAACGCCAATGGCGAAAGTGGCGGCCAGATCCGCATCGGTGGCGACTACCAGGGCGCCAACCCGGAACTCGTCAACGCGCGCACCACCACCGTCAACACCAGCAGCGTGATCCGCGCGGATGCCACGGCGGGCGACGGCGGTCGCGTCATCGTCTGGTCGGATGAAGCCACCACCTTTAACGGCCACATCAGTGCACGCGCCGGCGACGGCGGAGGCAATGGCGGCTTCGTCGAGGTCTCCGGCAAAGAGGCGCTGGGTTTCGCCGGCGATGTCGACGTGCAGGCGCCGAATGGCAGCAGTGGCACGGTGCTGCTCGATCCGCGCAACATCACCATCAGCGCAGCCGGCACGCTGCCCGGCTTCCAGCTGCAGGACCCGAATGCGGCCGCCGGCAACGCCTTCGGCGCCACCGCCACCGTGGTCGGCAGCGGCAAGCTCGTGGTGACTTCGCGCGGTGATGATTTCGTCGCGCCAGAGGCCGGAGCGGTCTATCTCTTCGATACGGAAAGTGGCGCGCTGCTCTCCACGCTGCGCGGCAGCGCGGCGAACGACCGCATCGGCGACGCTGTCACCGTTCTCACCAACGGCAACTATGTGATCCGCAGCGCCGGATGGGACTACGGCGCGGCGGCGGATGCCGGCGCCATCACCTGGGGCAGCGGCACCAGCGGCATCAACGGCATCGTTGGCGCCGGCAATTCGCTGGTGGGCGCTTCGGCCGGCGACAAGCTCGGCAGCTTCATGGGCGTGCAGGCGCTCAACAACGGCAACTACGTGATCACCAGCCCGCTCTGGGACAACGGCAGTGCCACCGACGCTGGCGCCGTGACCTGGGGCAATGGCGCGACGGGCAGCAGTGGCGTGGTGAGCGCGGCCAACTCATTCGTGGGTAGCACGGCGAACGACCAGGTAGGGGCCTCCAACATGACCTTCCTCGCCAACGGCAGCTTCGTTCTGGTCAGCGCATTGTGGGACCGGGGCGCCATCGAGAATGCCGGCGCCGTCACCTGGGTCGACGGCACCAACGGCGGCAGCGGCGTGATCGGCGCCGGCAATTCGCTCGTGGGCAGCCATTTCATGGATATGCATGGCAGCAGCATTGCCGAGCTCAACCACGGCAATTTCGTCGTGCGCAGCTGGGGCTGGGACAACGGCAGCGCCATCGACGCCGGCGCCGCGACCTGGGGCAGCAGCACCAGCGGCGTCAGCGGCGTAGTTGGCCCTGACGTCTCGCTGGTCGGCACCGCGGCTTTCGAAAACGTCGGCCAGTCATTCCAGGGTCTGTCCAACGGAAGCTATTACCTCAGCATGCCGACCTGGGACAACGGCGCCGTCAGCAACGTCGGCGCGGTGACCTGGGGCGATGGCGCGAGCGGCGTGCGCGGCGTGATCAGCGCGAGCAACTCGCTGATCGGCAGCACTGACAACGATCGCATCGGCGTGGTCCTGGAACTGCTGCACACCGGCAACTTCCTGGTGGGCAGCACTACCTGGGACAACGGCAGCGCCACCGATGCCGGCGCCATCGCCTGGGTCAGCGGCACGGCTGGGGCCGTGGGCGTGATCGGCGCCGGCAATGCGCTGGTGGGCAGCACGAGCGGCGACCGCCTGGGCAGTGGAAACCTGATAGAGCTCAGCAACGGCAGCTACGTGGTCGGCAGCGGCTTCTGGGACAACGGCAGCGCCACCGACGCCGGCGCCGTGACCTGGGGCAGCGGCAGCAGCGGCGTGACCGGGGTTGTCAGTGCGAGCAATTCGCTGGTCGGCAGCAGCAACTTTGACTATGTCGGCGGGCCCATCTCGATCGATCGGCTTCAGAACGGCAATTATGTCGTGGCGAGCAGCTCCTGGAGCAACGGCAGCGCCACTGATGCCGGCGCCGTGACCTGGGGTAATGGTACGACGGGCACCACGGGTGTGATCTCCGCCAGCAACTCGCTGGTCGGCAGCAGCACCGGCGACCAGATCGGTAGTGATGTTGTCTGGCTCGCCAATGGCAATTACGTCGCGATGAGCTCGGTCTGGGACAACGGCAGCGCCGTCGATGCGGGCGCCATCACGTGGGGCAGCGGCACGGGTGGAGTGACCGGCGTGGTAAGCGCCGCCAACTCGCTGGTCGGCAGCAGCAGCGGTGACGAGCTCGGCAACTACGGCATTGTGTACATGCCCGGCAGCAACTACCTGATACGCAGTGCGAACTGGGACAACGGCAGCGCCACCGACGCCGGTGCCGTGACCTGGGGAAGCGGCACGGCCGGCGTGAGCGGCGTGCTCGGCGCCAGCAATTCGCTGGTCGGCGAGAGCAGCAATGACCGCGTTGGCGTCGTCCTCGTCGACGTGCTCGGCAACGGCAACTTCGTGGTACGCACGCCGACCTGGGACAACGGCGGCGCCATCGATGCCGGCGCCGTGAGTTTTGGCAGCAACACCACGGGCATCAGCGGCGTCATCAGCGCCAGCAATTCGCTGGTGGGTACGGGCAGCAACAACAAGGTCGGCAGCGCCGGCATCACCCGGCTCGCCAACGGCAATTTCATCGTAGGCAGCGAACTCTGGGACAACGGCAGCGTCACCGACGCCGGCGCGTCGACCTGGGCCAGCGGCACGAGCGGCATCACCGGTGAGGTGAGCGCCAGCAATTCGCTGGTGGGCACGAGCAACGGCGACAAGGTGGGGGCGAGCGTCACCGCGCTCACCAATGGCAACTATGTCGTGCGCAGCTCGCTCTGGGACAACGGCGCCATTGCGGATGCCGGTGCCGTTACCTGGGGCAATGGCAGCACGGGTCTCTCCGGCGCCGTCAGCGTGAGCAACTCGCTGGTCGGCAGCCAGGCAGGTGATTTTGTCGGCGTGGGCGGGCTCGGCATTACCGCGCTGCCCAACGGCAACTACGTGGTTGGCAGCCAGGGCTGGGACAACGGCAGCGCCGTCGACGCCGGCGCCGTGACCTGGGGCAATGGCACAACCGGCATTACCGGCGAAGTGAGCGCGGCCAATTCGCTGGTGGGCAGCAGCACGAACGACAAGGCGGGTTTTGCGGGCATGCTCGTATTGCCCAGTGGCAACTTCATCGCGATCACGGAGAACTGGGACAACGGCACGGCAACCGATGCCGGTGCGATGACCTGGGTCAACGGCACCACCGGCCTGACCGGCACCATCAATGCGGCCAACTCACTGGTCGGCGGCCGCAGTAACGATCGCATCGGCTCCGGCGGCGTCAGGGCGCTCGCCAACGGCCACTACCTCGTCAACAGCTATACCTGGGACAACGGCAGCGCCGTCGACGCCGGCGCCGTCACCTGGGGCAGCGGCACGAGCGGCGTGCGCGGCGTGGTCAGCGCCGGCAATTCGCTGGTCGGCACGCATGCCAACGACAATGTCGGCACCTTTGGCAGCGTCACCTCCTTTGCCAATGGCGACTACCTCGTACTCACGCCAACCTGGGACAACGGCGCCATCGTCAATGCCGGTGCGGTGACGGTCGGCACCGGCGCGACCGGCATTGCTGGCGGTATCAGCTATGGAAACTCGCTGATCGGCCTCACCAGCGGCAGCCAGGTCGGTAGCGGCGACGTCACGCCGCTCGCCAATGGCAGCTACGTCATTCAGAGTGAGACGGCCGATGGCGCCGGACGCGTCGACATCCTCGACATCGATGGCAGCTTCACCTACGCACAGGCCACGGGGCACGACCTCGTGCTGCATCCCGACGCGCTGCTGCGCCTGCTGCACCAGGGCGCCGCCGTCACCCTGCAGGCGAGCAACGACATCACCGTGAATGCGGCGCTCATCGCCAGCAATGCGGCCGACGCCGGCGGTGATCTCACCCTGCAGGCTGGGCGCAGCCTCGCCATCAATGCCGCCATCGACACCGACGGCGGCGACCTTACCCTGATCGCCAACGACCTGACGGCCAATGGCGTGGTCGCCGCCGACCGCGCAGCCGGGCCGGCCAGCCTCAGCATCAATGGCACCGTCGACGCCGGCAGCGGCGATGTGCGCGTCACGCTGCGCAACGGTCAGGCCAATGCCGGCGGCGGAATCGTCATCAACGGCGCGGTCACGGCCAATACCATCGCCATCCGGCAGGACAGCGGCAGCGGCCTCGTGCTGGGCGGCACGCTCACGAGCACGCAAAACAGCGGCACCGGCATTGAGATCGTGGCTCCGGTATTCACCAACCTCCATGGCAACGGTGCGCTCAGCAGCGCCACCGGCAGCTACTGGCGGGTATGGACCGCAAGCCCGGTGCTGGACGACCGCAGCGGACAGGTTCATGACTTCAAGCAGTACAACGCGAACTACGGCACGAGCACGGTGCTGGGGAGTGGCAATGGCTTCCTGTACAGCCTTGCGCCGGTACTGGACCTCTCGACCCTTTCCGGCAACCCGTCCAGGGTATACGACGGCACCAACGTGTTGACCGGCGTCTTCGACATCGATGGCGAGATCGACAGCGACACCGTGCAGATCACCTCGACTGTGGCCACCTATGCCGACAAGAACGCCGGCACCGGCAAGGCCGTCACGCTGGGCGGTACACTCGTGGTCGACGGCCGCAACGGCGACGCCGCGGTCTACGGCTACCAGCTCACCGGCACGCTGCCGGCGCTCACCGGCACCATCACGCCCAAGGCCGTGGACGTGACCGGCATCGCCGTCTTCGACAAGGTCTATGACGCCACCACCGCTGCCGCCCTCGACACCGCGGGCGTGCTCTTCAGTGGCGTGATCGCGGGTGACGACCTTGCTGTCGACGTCGCCGCCACGCAGGCGCAGTTCGCCGATAAGAACGTGGGCACCAGCAAAACCGTCAGCATCTCCGGCCTGCTGCTCACCGGCGCTGAAGTCGGCAACTACACCCTGAGCGCGGCCTCGACGACATCCACTGCCAGTATCATCCCCAAGGCGATCAGCGCCAGCGGCATCACCGCCGATAACAAGGTCTATGACGCCACCACGGCCGCCACGCTCGCCACCACGAGCGCTGCGCTCAGCGGTGTCTTTGCCGGTGACGCGGTCGGTTTCGATTTTGGCGCGACGACGGCGGAGTTTGCCGACAAGAACGTGGGCAGCGGCAAGACGGTGACGGTGAGCGGAACGGCGCTCGCCGGCAGCGACGCCGGCAACTACAGCCTCGACAGCTACACCACGACCGCCACCATCACACCGCGCGCAATCGACGTGAGCGGCCCGGTCGTGAACGACAAGGTCTACGACGGCAGCACCGCGGCCACCCTGAGCACGGCCGCGATTTCGCTCACCGGCCTTGTCGCCGGCGACGCGCTGACGCTGGATGTCGGCACAGCGAGCGCCGCCTTCGCGGACAAGAACGTCGGCAGCCACAAGGCCGTAAGCCTTAGCGGTCTCGCCCTCGTCGGTGCCGATGCCGGCAACTACAGCCTCAACCCCTACAGCACCACCGCCAGCATCACGCCCAAGGCACTCGCCGTCAGCGGCATCACCGCCTTCGACAAGGTCTATGATGCGACCACCGCGGTTGTCCTCGACGTGAGCACGCCCGGCTTCAGCGGTTTTATCGCCGGCGACGATGCGGCGCTCAATGTCGGCGCCATCAGCGGCGAATTCGCCGACAGGAACGTTGGCAGCGGCAAGTCCGTTGTCGTGAGCGGGTTTGCCCTGAGCGGCGCCGATGCCGGCAACTACCTGCTCGACCCCTACTCCTTGACGGCCAGCATCACCCCGAAGGCCATCGCTGCCACCGGCATCGTGGCCCAGGACAAGGTCTACGACGGCACGACCGCGGCACAGCTGTCATCGACGCTGGCCGGCGTGCTCGGCGTCATCGGCAGCGATGCCGTGGCGCTGGCCACGGACACGGCGATCGGCGCTTTCGGCGACAAAAGCGCGGGCAGCGGCAAATCGGTCGCCGTCAGCGGCCTCGTGCTGACCGGCGCTGACGCCGGCAACTACACGCTGGGCGCCTACACGGCGACCGCCAGCATCACGCCGAAGGCGATTGCCGCGACCGGCCTCACGGCGAACGACAAGGTCTACGACGGCACGCTCGCGGCAATGCTCACTACCGGCAGCGCCGGCCTCACGGGCATCGTGACGGGCGACACCCTGTCGCTCGCCACCGGCAGCGCCAGCGGCACCTTCGGTGACAAGAACGTGGGCAGCGGCAAGACGGTGACGGTGAGCGGACTGGCGCTCACCGGCAGCGACGCCGGAAACTACAGCCTCGACAGCTACAGCACGACCGCCACTATCACAGCGAAGTCCGTGAGCGCCACTGGCATCACCGCCAACGACAAGGTCTATGACAGCACCACAGCGGCCATCCTCGGCGTCGGCAGCGCGGCACTGTCCGGCATGGTCGCCGGCGATGTGGTGGCGTTGAGTGTGGGCGCCGCCAGCGGCAGCTTCGCCGACAAGCATGTCGGCACCAGCAAGGCGGTCGGCGTCAGCGGCCTCGCGCTGACCGGGACCGATGCCGGCAACTATGTGCTGGCGAGCTATAGTACGAGCGCGAGCATCACGCCACTGGCCATCAACGCCAGCGGCATCACGGCCGCGAACAAGATCTACGACGGCACGCTCGCGGCAATGCTGGGCACCGGCAGTGGCACGCTGTCCGGCGTCCTCGGCAGCGATAGGGTGAGTCTCGCGGCAGGGGTGGCAGCGGGCAGCTTTGCCGACAAGAATGTGGGCAGCGGCAAGACGGTGACGGTGAGCGGACTGGCACTCACCGGCAGCGACGCCGGCAACTACAGCCTCAATAGCTACAGCACGACCGCCAACATCACAGCGAAGTCCGTGAGCGCCACCGGCGTCACCGCCAACGACAAGGTCTACGACGGCAGCACAATGGCCACGCTGGGTACAAGCGCCGGCCTCAGCGGGGCCGTGGCAGGCGACAACGTGCTCATCAATGCCGGCACGGCCACTGGCAGCTTTGGCGACCGCAACGTTGGCAACGACAAGATAGTGAGTGTAAGCGGCCTTGCGCTGACGGGGACCGACGCCGGTAATTACACGCTGGCAAGTTACAGCACGACGGCCGACATCACGCCGCGGGGCCTCACCGCCAGTGGCATCACCGCGAGCGACAAAGTCTACGACGGCACGACGCTGGCCACGCTCGATACCGGCAGCGCTGCGGTCAGCGGCATGCTCGGTGGCGACGCGGTCAGCCTGGACGCCGGCAGCGCGACCGGCACTTTCTCCGATAAAAACGTGGGCATCGCCAAGAGCGTCAGTGTCGCGTCGTTGCTGCTCACCGGCGCCGATGCCGGCAACTACACACTGGCGAGCTACAGCACGAGCGCGGATATCACGCCAAAGTCGCTCACGGTGGTGGTGAAGGATGCCTTCATCTACACCGGCCAGCCGGTCCTGCCAGCGATCGGTTACGCACTCGACGGGCTGGTGCCGGGTGACGGGCCGGACGTGGTGAGCGGTGTGCTGCTTGGCATTCCCGATCACTCGCGCCTGCCTCCCGGCTTCTACGAGATTACCGTCAGCGGCGGCGTGGCGGCCAATTACACCCTGGCTTATACCAGCGGCACGCTGGAGGTGAATCCGGGCCGCGAGGAACTGGCGCACGAGGCGCACCGTGATGCGCTCGCCACCGCCCTGCAGATGGAGGACGCGCCGGCCCTCGGCACGACACGCATCGAGTTCGACGAGTGCAGCGTGGGCACGGGCAAGGGCGGCAAGAACGGTGGCTGCCAGTAAGGGGCGTCTTGCTTCCAGACGTCGCTCTATAAAAAGGCCACACTTCGGTGTGGTCTTCTTCCTGGCGTGACAGCACCGGCGCCGCCCACGCCCAGACTCCGGCGGGCTTCTGGCTGGCGTTCAGCCGCAGCGATGCACGCTTCAGCTTCGCCCTGGGCGACGCCGATGGCGTGATTCGACGCGGCGAGATCGACCTCGACAATTGAGCAGCGGAGACGCCCAAAAAAGCCGCGCGATGCGCGGCCTTTTTTTGGGGAAGGAAAGCGATCAGGCCCGCTGCAGAGAGCCGAGCTCCTGCAATAGCCGGTCAAGAAACTGCGTACGCACTTGGCGCGCCACCCGCTCTGGCGGAAAGCAGCGGGTGATGCCGGCATGCCCCGTTCTGGCGTCGCGCGGAAAGGCAATGTTTTCGAGCCGCGTTGCGGGCGAGTCCGCGTGGGCCAGATTGGCGTGTGCGATCAGGTCCGTGCCCAGCAGATCACCTTCGGTAAAATAATTCAGGCAGTGTCGAACATTGCCGGGGATTCGGCGGGGACGGGCCCCTATCTGCGGAAAATAAAAGCGGCCGGCGCCCCCTGCCGCCAGGGTGACCAGCAGATCGACAGTCCTGCCCAGGCGATCAAGTTCATGGCTCGCCTTGACCACCTGGAAGCCCCCCTGGCTAAAGCCGATCAGTGCCACGGCCCGGCCGGCTGTTGTCGCCTCCGCCATGTCGCGCGCGATCACGGCGGGCCGCTCGTAGTTGCTGTAAAGCGTGGTGTCGGCAAAGCCGGCCTCCCGCAGGAAAGTCAGCAGATGCCTTTCCATATGAGACCCGGCCGCCAGGCCGTGCACGAGGCCGATGCGCGGGCCTCGGTAATCCGAGGTGGGGGTTGCGCGCCAGTGAGCGGGTGAAAACATGGGCTGTCCTTGAATTGAAATGCCCCTGCCGGGAGCGCCGGCAGGAGCAGCTGAAGCGTCACCGCGGACTTTCCTAGCCCATCAGGTGCTGCGCATACTGCTCACGCAGCGGCACCTTGTGAAGCTTGCCGGTTGCCGTGTGCGGCAGGTCGGGCACGAAGATCACGTCGTCCGGCGTCCAGAACTTTGCGATGTGCTGGCCGACAAACCCGAGGATCTCGGCCTTGGTCGCGGTGTGATTGTCCTTCAGCACGATGAGCAGCAAGGGGCGCTCATCCCACTTGGGATGCGCCACGCCGATCACGCAGGCTTCCTTCACTGCCGGATGACCCACGGCCACGTTCTCGAGGTCGATGGAGCTGATCCATTCGCCGCCGGACTTGATCACGTCCTTGCGACGGTCGACGATCTGCATGTAGTTGTCCGGATCGAGCGTGGCGACGTCGCCTGTATCGAACCAGCCGTCGGTGAGCACTTCGGCGTCGTGGTGGAAATAGCCCTTCGTGACCCAGGGGCCGCGGATCATGAGGCGGCCGAAAGCCTTGCCGTCGCGGGGCAGTTCGTTGTCGTCGTCATCGACGATCTTCAGCTCCACGCCGTACATGGGGCGGCCCTGCTTGAGCTGCTTCTTGTAGCGCTCCTCCTTGGGCAGCGCCATGAGCTCGGCGGTGGGCGCGTTGACGCTGCCGAGCGGACTGGTCTCGGTCATGCCCCAGGCATGGATCAGGAACACGTCGTGCTTTTCATCAAAGGCCTTGATCATCGAGAGCGGCGCCGCGGAGCCGCCGACGACGGCATGCTTCACGCTGTCGAGACGCTTGCCGATGCTGTCGAGATAGGTGAGCAGGCCCAGCCATACCGTCGGCACGCCGAGCAGCAGGGTGGCCTGTTCGTTATCGATGAGCTCATACAGGTTCTTGCCGTCCATGCCGGGGCCGGGCAGCACGAGCTTGGCCCCCGACATGGCGACGCTGTAGGGAATGCCCCAGGCGTTGACATGGAACATGGGCACGACGGGCAGGATCACCGAGTCGCGGTCCACGTTCAGCGCGCCCTTGTGCAGGCTGGCCAGCGCATGCAGCACCGTGGAGCGGTGCGAATACAGCACGCCCTTGGGATTGCCGGTGGTGCCGGAGGTGTAGCAGAGCGAGCTGGCGGTGCGCTCGTCGAAGTCGGGCCAGGTGATGTGGGTGGCTTCCGGCGCGATCAATTCCTCATAGCAGATGAGGTCGCTGCGGCCCGCGGGCATGGCGGCGGCATCGCACATCAGCACGATCTTCTCGATGCTCTTCAGCTGGGAGCGGATGGCGTCGACCAGGGGCAGGAAGGTGAGGTCGACGAAGAGGATGCGGTCTTCGGCGTGGCTGGCGATCCAGGCGAGCTGCTCGGGGAACAGGCGCGGGTTGATGGTGTGCAGCACCATGCCGGAGCCGGAAACGCCAAAGTACAGCTCCATGTGGCGATAGGTGTTCCAGGCCAGGGTGGCGACGCGATCGCCGGGCTTGATGCCGAGGCGGGCGAGGGCGTGGGCGACCTGGGCGGAGCGCTGGCTGATGCCGAGCCAGTTGGTGCGGTGGATGTCGCCTTCAACGCGGCGGGTAACGATTTCCGCGCGCGGATGGCTGTGCGTCGCGAAGGTGAGCAGGCTGGAGATCAGCAGGGGACGATCCATCATGAGGCCGAGCATGGGCAGTTCTCCGTCGGGCCGGCTGGGCCGGTCTGGTTATGGCAAGACCCCCGATCATAAGGACAGGCCGGGGGGCTGAGAAGTAGAACAAAGACCTTGGCGTTCAGGGCTTGGCAGCAATCTGGCCGGCGGGCATGTCCCGGTGGCGGCGCAAGGACAGCCGGCGGGATTATGCGGAGTAAGGGGGATGCCGCGGCAGGCCGGTCGGGCCAGTGGCCGGTGGCGCCGGGCCAATCCGGAGCAGGCGGCCCGGCCTTTCGCCGCCTTGCAGGCCAGGGCGTGTCCCACAGGGACTTCCTTCGGTCGTCCCTAAAAGGGGACTTCCTGCGGGCGTAGGTCGGGCTTCAGCCCGACAAGGTCGCATCGGGCCGCGGGAGAGTGTAGGGGCGTCGGGAGAGTGTCGGGCTGAAGCCCGACCTACAGGGGTGGAGGCGGTGGGGCCGGTCTCAGCGTAGGGCGAGCGCGCCGGGAAACACGCAGGTGAAGGTCGAGCCCTTGCCGAAGGCGGACTGGATGTCGAGGCGGGCCTGGTGGTCGAGGAGCACGTGCTTGACGATGGCGAGGCCGAGGCCGGTGCCGCCGGTGGCGGTGGAGCGGGCCTCGTCGGCGCGGTAGAAGCGTTCGGTCAGGCGCGGGATGTGGCGGGCATCGATGCCGATGCCGTTGTCCTGCACGCTGAAGCAGGCCCGGCTGCCGTCGCCCCACCAACGGAGTTCGATGCGGCCACCGGCCGGCGTGTATTTCACGGCATTGGTAACGAGGTTGGAGAAAGCGCTGCGCAACTCGTCCTCGCGGCCCAGCAGGCGCAGGCCCTCGTCGCAGTCCAGCATGATGACCTGGCCCTTGTCCATGCCAAAGGCGATGGCCTCGTTTTTCAGCTGCACCAGCAGCGCCGGCACGTTCACCTCGCGCGGCTCCTGCTTGCGCGCGTCGTTCTCCAGGCGCGAGAGCAGCAGCAGGTCGTTGACGAGGTTGTTCATGCGCGAAGCCTGCGCGTCCATCTGCTGCAGCGCGCGCTGCCAGCGCGGCTCGATGCTGTCCTGCTGGTCGATCAGTGTCTCGAGATAGCCGCTCAGCACCGTCAGTGGTGTGCGCAGCTCGTGCGAGACATTGGCGACAAAGTCCTTCCGCATCTGCTCGAGGTTATGCAGGCGCGTGATGTCGGCGACGATCATGAGCCGGTCATTGCTGCCAAAGCGGGTGAGGTTGAACTGCAGCTGGCGCCCGGTATGCACCGGCGAGGGCAGCGGCAGCGCTTCTTCATACGGGCCCTGCTCGAAGTAGCGGATGAAGTCGGGATCGCGGATAAGGTTGGTGACAGGCTGGCCGGTATCGGTGTCGGCCTGCAGGCCGAGCAGTCGTTCGGCGGCCGGGTTCCACCACTCGAGATTGCCGTTGCCGTCGATCAGCACCACGGCTTCCTTGAGCGCGGCGACCGAGGCGCGGGCGCGCTCGATGATGCCGAGCAGGCTGGCCTGGGCGCGCTGCTCGTCGCGGCGCAGCGCATGGATATTGTCGAAGATGTCGCCCCAGACGCCGGTGGCCTCCGGCAGCTCGGCCGCCGGATCACCCTTGAGCCAGGCCTGCAGGCGTTCGACCTGGCGCAGGTGCAGCACGATATAGCCGAGGAAGCCGGCCGCATAGGCCCAGCCCGGATGCCCTGTGAGCCAGCCCAGGAGTGCGGAGGCCACCAAAAAATACAGCAGGCGCAGCGCCTCCTGCTTCATCAGCTCACTCATGCCTGGGCCTCCACGGCGCGCGCACGGGCGAGTGCCCGGGAGCAAGCGGGGCTGGGCGGGTAGGGCAAAGGGTCGTGCAGCATGGGCGGCGGCCTGGGCAAAGGGACGGCCGCCGACTAGCTGTCGGCGGGCTCGCGGGAGCTGTCCACCTTGGTGGAAAAGCGGTAGCCGGTGCCGCGCACGGTCTGGATGAAGCGGTCGTAGCCCCAGGGCTCCAGGGCCTTGCGCAGGCGGCGGATATGCACGTCGATGGTACGGTCCTCGACATACACATTGCCACCCCAGACCTGGTCCAGCAGCTGGCTGCGGGAGTAGGCGCGCTCGGGATGGCTCATGAAGAAGGCCAGCATGCGGTATTCGGTCGGGCCCATTTCCACGGGCGTATCCCGGGCCGTGATGCGGTGGCTGACCGGGTCCAGCTTGAGGCCGTCGGCCTCGATGGCCTTTTCGGCGCTGAGGCTGGAGCTGCGGCGCAGCACGGCGCGGATGCGGGAGACCAGCTCGCGCGTGGAAAAAGGCTTGGTGATGTAGTCGTCGGCGCCGGCGTCGAGGCCCTGGATCTTGTTGTCCTCCTCGCCGCGGGCGGTGAGCATGATCACGGGAATCTCGCGGGTGCCCTCGTCGCGCTTGAGGCGGCGGGCGAGCTCGATGCCGGAGAGGCCGGGCAGCATCCAGTCGAGCAGGATGAGGGCCGGGCGTTCGTCGACGATGATGTGGTGGGCGGCGAGGGCGTCCTCGGCCTGCAGGCAGTCAAAGCCGGCCAGCTCCAGGGCGATGGCGATCATCTCGCGGATGGCGGCTTCGTCGTCGACGATCAGGATGCGTTCTTGGGTCATCTCGCCAGGCCAATAGGGGTCGGTTTCATGTCGAGCCTATTACAGCCGGCGCAGGTTAAGGAAATATGACAGCGGCAGGCGGTTCGGGTTAAGGAAATATGACAGCGCCGGGTTTTGCCCGGCGGCGGGCAGAGGGCGCGTGGGGCCGGTCGCTGAAACCAGGCGGCACGGCGCCTGACGATGGCGTCGGGGATTGTCAGGCAGGGTACTCGGCCGCCATATCGGGGGGCTGGTCGGAACCCCCCTGTTCAAGGGGCAGTGAATTCGGGGGGCGGCCTCATGATAATGACCTGTCCGCTTCGCCCTCTCCCCTTCGAAAGGAACTCGCCATGGCCCTTGCCCGCAAGACCCCGCTATTGCTCTCTGCCTTGCTGCTGGCGGCCATGCCTCTCCCGGCCCTCGCCGCCAAGGCCTCCGCCGTGTACACCGAGGCCTATTTCCGGCCCATCGTCGAAGACGCCTACAACGATGCCAGGGTCGGGGGCACCAAGACCCGGATGGAGGCGGTGCAGGGGCTCTCCGCCCTCGGCGGCTGGCGCGTCAACCTGAACATGCAGTGCACCTTCCCCGACAGCTCCAATCCCTACTCCGAGAATTACAACAAGGGCCTCATCTTCAATACGCCGGCGGCAATCGCCAACCGTGGCAACAGCTTTGACTACATTTTCCAGACCCAGTCCTTTCCCGATCTGCAGGCGCCCTGGGTGGAGAAGGAGATCGCCAAGCGGCGTAAGGAACTGCAGGGCGAGTTCGACGATGTGCAGGTCACTTTGGATCGCCTGCCGGGCCAGGGTTATCTGCTCACCGCCAAATACCCCTTCGGTAATGGCGTGAAGCCCAACGACATCCAGAAGCGACTTACCTACTTCATGAGCAAATCCCAGTTCGCGCTCTGCGACATCGTCACCGGCGCCTGGATCGCCAGCGGCAAGCTCTGGGATGAATACAAGGGCGAGATCAAGGGCCCGGTGTCGCGCGAAATCTTCCTCGCGCTGAACCCCGTGTTTACCCGCGACAAATACGAAACCACCAAGACCAAGGCCAGCGGCGGCGCCTGGGAAATGCAGGGCGACGGCTGGGGCGAAACCTATGAGAACTACACGGATCGCATGGAAGCCAGCATGGGCATGCCGATCCCGAAAGGCTTCTCCCAGGAAGCGGCCGATGCGATGCATGCGCAGCTGATGGCGGTCGGTCCCGCGCCCGGGGCGCAAAAGCTCGATATCTACTGGGGCGACGGGTATATCTGGATGACCTCGGTGTATTCCTATGCCGGCATGACGGGCAAGCAGCTCCGGAAAACGCGCGAGGACTTCAGCAACGATTACGCCAAGGAGCATTTCAAGGCGGTGAAGAAGGTGCTGAAGAAAAACCTCTGAGCCTTCGGCCCTTTTGATAAAAGAACCCCGCGAGTCGGGGTTTTTTTATGGGCGCAGACCCTCAGCCGACGACGGGCGCCGCCTTGAACAGATACCCCAGGAAAACGCCGGCAAAGAGCAGCGCGCCTGCCCAGTGGTTATGCAGGAAGGCCTGCAGGCAGCGCGCCGGCTCACGCTCCCCGGCGAGGCGGAACTCCCAGGCGAAGAGGGCGAGGACGCCGAGCAGCGAGACGGCGAAAGGCCAGGCGAGGCCCAGGCGGCCGGCCAGCATCCACAGCGCGAGCACGAACATGGCCTGCAGCGAGCCGATGATCATGAGGTCCATGTCGCCAAAGAGGATGGCGGTGGACTTGATGCCGGCCTTGAGGTCGTCGTCGCGGTCGGCCATCGCATAGTAAGTGTCGTAGGCGACGGTCCAGCACAGGTTGCCGACAAAGAGCAGCCAGCACTCGGGGCCCGGCACCTTGCCCTGGGCCACGAAGGCCATGGGGATGCCCCAGGAGAAGGCGGCGCCCAGCACCACCTGTGGCAGGTGGGTGAAGCGCTTCATGAAGGGATAGAGCGAGGCCAGCGCCACTGCGCCGAAGGCCCAATAGAAGGTGGTCTTGTTGAGGAAGAGCAGGAGCGAGGCGGCGAGGGCCAGCAGCACGATAAAAAAGGCGGCGGCCTCTTTGGCCCCGATGCGGCCGGTGGCCAGGGGGCGCTCGCGGGTGCGCGCGACCTGGCCGTCGAAGTTGCGGTCAGCAAGATCGTTGATGACGCAGCCGGCGGCGCGCATCAGCACCACGCCCAGAGAAAAGACGACGATGATGCCGAGCGGCGGGCGGCCGTCGCCGGCGATGTAGACCGCCCACAGCGTCGGCCACAACAGCAGCCAGGTGCCGATGGGACGGTCGAAGCGCGCCAGCTTGAGGAAGTCGGGCAGGCGCGGGAAGCGGGCGAGGAGGGTGTCGAACAGGCTGGCGGACATGGAGGTGGCTGCGCGGTGAGCGATACCGCCAAGTCTACCTGTGCCGGCGGCGCGACGGCGAGGTGGGTTCGCGGCGCAGAGGCAGGTCGGGCTTTAGCCCGACAACTAAGCAGGCCTGCAATGGAGCCAAGGGATGCCGGTTGAGTCGGGCTCTAGCCCGGCAGATGCAGTCGGGCTGAAGTCCGACCTACCGGGCGTCCCGTGCCCTGAACAGCGCCGGCAAAAAGCACTCCGCCACCAGCACCGGTCGCCCGTGAAACACCAGGTGCGAGCGCCGCGCAAAGACCCGGCCCTCGGGCTGGTCGAGGCGGGTGATCTCGATGGGGCCGCGGCGCAGGGTGGGGTCGCGGAAGAGCAGGTGGCCCAGGGATCGGGTGCCGAGCTTGCGCAGGCGCCGGCCCGGGCCCGCCAGCGAGGTCACCGGCAGCACGCTGCGCGCCCGCACCCAGGGTTCGCCCTGGCCGATCAGGGCGACTTCCCGGATCAGGGCATAGCGGCCGGGGGAGAGCTTCATGCGCCGGGCCTCCTCGGGCGCCGGCCGGCCCCAGTACTGGGCCAGCAGCTCCACCCGGAACTCGCCCCGGGCCTGCCGGACCAGGCGCGCGGTCAGGGAGCCTGGCTCGCGCAGCCAGTCGCGCACCGCCCGCGGCGGCGCAAGCTGCCAGTGGCGCTGGGGGGAAAGCCAGTGACGGGGCGGGGTCCAGACGGGCATGGGGGCGCAAGGGCTGGCAAAAACGAGGGCCGAGCATGCCGTCGCCCCGGCATGAAGGCAAGACGAATACGTAGGTGTCCAGGCGGTCACAAACTGGAAACACGGGGGCGGATTTGGCAGACTCCCCCTCCGTTCAAGCGCGTCAGTCCCTGGCGCCGGTTCAAAGCGCCTGCCAAGGGCGGCGCCAGTCGAGGGTGATATGAAGAAGTGGCAGTGTGTGGTGTGCGGTTTCATCTATGACGAAGCCGTGGGTATGCCCTGGGACGGAATTCCGGCCGCCTGTCCGGGCATCGCCTTCCCGTCGTCGGCCGGGTGCTGGCGGCAAGCCCCTACAGGCCTGCTCTTGCGCAGGCCTGTTTTTTGTCCGCTCCCACCCACTGCCTGTTGCCGGCAACGGCACCCTGGTTTCGGAGGGCTGCAAGCCAGTGCCAGCGGCGTGGCCCCCTTTCCGGCTTTTAGCCAACTGAAGCCCTGACTGTTGTCCGGCAGCCGCCACCGGCACCGGCGCGCAGGCTGGATAGAATGCATCGCCCCGCCGCAGGCGGGAAAGTCGCCATGGAGAAAATGCGCATGAATACGCTGGTCATCGTCGGCACCGGTCTTGCCGGTTACAACCTCGCCAAGGAATTCCGCAAGCTCGACGCCGAGCGTCCGCTCCTTATCATCACCCAGGACGATGGACGCAATTACTCCAAGCCCATGCTCTCGACCGGCTTTACCAAGGGCAAGGCCGCCGACGAGCTGGCGATGAACTCCGTGGAGCAGATGCGCGAGCAACTCAAGGCCGACATTCGCACCGGCGTGGCGGTCAATGCCATCGACCGGGTCGCCAGGACCCTGCAGGTGGAAGGTGAGATCATCCCCTATGGCGACCTCGTGCTGGCCCTGGGCGCCGACGTTTTTCGACCCGCCCTGGGCGGCGACGCTGGCGATCGCGTGTATTCCATCAACGACCTGCAGGATTACGCCCGCTTCCGTGAAGTCATGGCCGACAAGAAAAAAGTCGTCATCATCGGCGGCGGCCTTATCGGCTGCGAGTTCGCCAATGATCTCTCCAATGGCGGCATCAGTGTGGACGTTGTGGAGCCGGTCGGGCGTGTGCTGCCGGCGCTGCTGCCCGAGCGTGCCTCCGAAGCCGTGGCCAACGGCCTGGCCTCGCTGGGCGTGAAGCTGCACTTTGGCCATAGCGTGAAAGGCGTGTGGCAGGACGGCGACGGCGTGTCGGTCGAGCTCAGCAACGGCGAACGCATTGCCGGTGACGTGGTGCTCTCCGCCATCGGCCTGCGTCCGCGAACCCAGCTTGCTCTTGTGGCCGGCCTCAAGGCCGAGCGTGGCATCGTGGTGGACCGTTTTCTGCGCACCTCCGATGCCAACATCTATGCCATCGGCGATGCCGCCGAAGTCGAAGGCAAGGTGCTGCTCTATGTTCTGCCGCTGATGGCCGCCGCGCGCGCACTGGCCAAGACCCTGGCCGGCCAGCCGACGGCGGTGATGTACCCCGCGATGCCGGTGCAGGTGAAGACGCCGGTATGTCCGGTGGTCGTGTCGCCGGTGCTGCCGGGTACGCCAGGCGCCTGGGAAGTCGAGGCGGAAGGCAATGACGTGAAAGCGGTATTCAAGAGCCCTGACGGCCAGACGCTGGGCTTTGCCCTTACTGGCGCGTATGCCGGCAGCAGTGCCATCAAGATGGAGCTGACGCGACTGTTGCCGCCGATCCTGGCCTGAGGCTTGTCGTGATCCAGTGTCCGTTGAATAAAAAGCCCGCGTAATGCGGGCTTTTTATTGAGTACGAGAACTCATCCTCCACTAGTGGGCAGCCGCCCATTACAGCTAGTGTCCCGGCTCCCGGCTCCCGGCTCCCGGCTCCCGGCTCCCGGCTCCCGGCTCCCGGCTCCCGGCTCCCGACTGCAACTGCCAACTGCCAATCTTCCAATAGCCGAGCGCCAGGACATGCACGCGGCCAGGCAGTGTAGGAATGATCAGGCCGCCACAAAGCGGCGCGCGGCAGTCGTGCGTTCGCCCGACAGCTCCTCGTTGGAGAAGTCGTCGACGGCAATCACTTCGCGCACCGCAATGGCCGCCTCGCGCAGCAATTGCGCTTCCGCCGCAGTCAGGATGCCGGCCTTGAGGCCCGCCTCCGGCGTGGTATCGGTGAGATGGCCGGCCGTCACGGCCTCCTTGAGACGACGGGTCAGCGGGTGGCTTTCCGACACCAGTCGGAAGGCGTGCTCCAGTGCGCCGGTGGCGTCGTGCCGGTTGCGGCTCATGAAAAGCCCGGCGCTGAGACGCTCCAGCGTGTCGGAGGGCCGCTGCAGCAAGCGCGCGACCGCGTGGCCCTGCCGATCGGAAGGCGCATGCCGTTGCCGGCCGAGCGGGAAAAGGAAGACTCGCAGCAGAATCCCTACCGGCTGCGACGGGAAGTTGAGCAGGATCTCGAACAGGCGCGACTCGATGATGTGCGTGGAATGGGCCAGGCAGTAATCCACCAGTACGCGATCGTCGGCGGGACGGCCCTCGTCTTCCCAGCGCTTCAGTACGGCGCTGGCGAGATAAAGCTCCGTGAGCGCATCGGCAAAGCGTCCCGAGAGTTTCTCGCGCCGCTTGAGCTCGCCGCCGAGCAAGCCGAGGGCGGCATCCGCGGTGAACGCAAAGGCGGCCGAGAGCCGTGCGAGCTGGCGGAACCAGTAGGCGGTGGGCGTTTGCGGCGCGCGCGCAAAGGCCGAGTAGGTGAGGGAATGGGCAAAGGCGCGCAGACCGTTGCTCGTGAGGTCGCGCATATGCGCGGTGAAGACCTCGTCAAAGGCTTCCTCGGCATGATGGCGATCCTTGAGGCCGATGATCTCGATCTCGCGCAGCAGGTGCGGATGGCAGCGCATGGCGCCCTGGCCAAAGATGATGAGCGAGCGCGTGAGGATATTGGCGCCCTCGACGGTGATGCCGACCGGCACCGCCTGGTAGATGGGCGACAGATAATTGCGCGGGCCTTCGCAGATGCCCTTGCCGGCATGCAGGTCCATGGCGTCGTTGACCGCCTCGCGCATACGCTCGGTGCAGGCATATTTCATCATCGCGGAAATCACCGAGGGCTGCTCGCCGAGGTCGAGCCCGATACAGGTGAGGCGTCTCGCCGCCTCGAGCGTGTAGGCGTGCCCGGCCAGGCGCGCGACGACTTCCTCCACCCCTTCCAGCTTGGCGATGGGCACGTTGAACTGCTGGCGGATGGCGGTGTATTCGGCGCTGACGCGCGCCATCATCTTGGCGGCGGTGGTGCCCATGGCGGGCAGCGAGATGCCGCGGCCGGCGGCGAGGGCGTTCATCAGCATGGACCAGCCATGGCCGGCCTGGGCGCGGCCGCCGATGATCCAGCTCAGGGGAATGAAGACGTCGCGGCCCCGCGTCGGCCCGTTCATGAAGGCCTGGTTGGCGGGCGAATGCCGGCGGCCGATCTCGACGCCCGGATGCGAGGACGGAATCAGCGCGAGGGTGATGCCGATGTCGTCGGCACTGCCAAGGAGGTGGTCGGGGTCGTGCAGGCGGAAGGCAAGGCCGATCACTGTCGCCACCGGTGCCAGGGTGATGTAGCGCTTGTTCCACGACAGGCGGACGCCGAGGACTTCCTGGCCTTCGTGCAGGCCGCGGCAGACATGGCCGGTGTCGGGGAGGGCACTGGCGTCGGAGCCGGCCTCGGGCCCGGTCAGGGCAAAGCAGGGGATGTCCTCGCCGCGGGCCAGGCGCGGCAGGTAGTGCCGGCGCTGCTCGTCGGTGCCGTAGTGCAGCAGCAGCTCCGCCGGACCCAGGGAGTTGGGCACCATGACCGTGATGGCGGCGGACACCGAGCGCGAGCCGATCTTGCTGACGATGGCCGAGTGCGCCTGGGCCGAAAACCCCTGGCCGCCATATTCGCGCGGGATGATGAGGCCGAAGAAGCCCTGCTCGCGCATGAACTGCCACACCGATGGCGGCAGGTCGCGGCGCTCGTGGGTGATTTCCCAGTCATCGAGCATGGCGCACAGCGCCTCGGTGGGGCCGTTGAGGAAGGCCTGCTCGTCCAGGCTGAGGCGGGGCCGGGGCAGGGCTAGCAGTTTTTGCCACTGCGGGTGGCCGCTGAAGAGGTCGGCATCCCACCAGGTGGTGCCGGCGGCCAGGGCCTCGCGCTCGGTGTCGGAGATGGGCGGCAGCAGGCGCTGCACCAGCTTCATGACCGGCAGCGTGATGACAATCAGGCGCAGCGGCTTGAGGCTCCAGGTGAGCAGCAGCAGCCAGGGCAGCCACAGCAGGGGCGAAGCCGGCCGGTCCTGCTGCCAGAGCAGGAGCATGAAGAGGCCGAGGGTGAGGGTGGCGACGAGTCCCGCGCGGGGACTGTGGAACATGAGTACGGCAGTGGCGAGGATGAGGCCGAGGGTCAAGAGACTCATGCGTGACTCCTGTCAGGAAGGGCTCCCGGAAACCGGGCTCCCATTGTGCAAGGGCGGCTGCCCCGGCCTGTCGGGATTGCGCAAAATAGTGTCGTGGGTGTGTAGGGGAGGGCGGGTGCGCATCGCCCCGGTCGGGACGGCCTTGTCAGCGCCGGCGGGGCATCCTATAAGAGAGGGCTGTCAGCCAGGGCTTAATGCATGAAGTTCAGAATGCTCCTGTGGTACATGGCGCGGCGCATGGAAATGCTGGCCCGTACCCATCCCGAGTTCATCGCCAAGCTGCATGGACGCGATTTCGTCATCCAGATCGCCAGCGCCAGCGGCGCGCATCGCTATTTCCAGGTGCAGCGTAATCGCGTGACCTCGCGCAACACCCTGCATGAAAAGCCCGACCTCGGCCTGCACTTCGCCAATGACGCCGCCGGCTTCCGCCTGCTCACCAACGGCGACGCCAACAGCTTCATGGCGGCGGTGCAGCAGCAGGAAGTCACCGTCACCGGCGACTATGCGTTGCTGATGTGGTTCATGGCCATCGGCAAATACCTGCGCCCCGGCCGCCGCCGGCCGCCCAGCGATTCCGGCGCGGCGCCCACCGCCGGCTGAGTCTTGCCGCCATGGTAAAAAGCCCCGCAGTGCGGGGCTTCTTTTATGGGCGCTCGCGCTTATACCTGCGCGTAATGCTCGCGCGCCGCCACCCACCGCGCCAGCAGCGCCTCGGCCGCCTCGGGCTGCTGCACCAGCAGGTCGCGCGCGCAATCCTGCACCGCCGGCAGCAGGGGCGCATCGCGCAGCAGATCGGCCAGGCGGAACTGGGTGACGCCGGTCTGACGCGTGCCCAGTACTTCACCCGGGCCGCGCAATTCCAGGTCTTTCTCCGCGATGCGAAAGCCATCGGTGGTGTCGCGCAAGGTGGCCAGGCGGGCACGCCCGAGCTGGCCGAGCGGCGTCTGGTAAAGCAGCACGCAAAAGCTCTGCTGCGCGCCACGTCCCACGCGTCCGCGCAACTGGTGCAGCTGCGCCAGTCCCAGGCGTTCCGGATTCTCGATCACCATCAGCGTGGCATTGGGCACGTCGACGCCGACTTCGATCACGGTGGTGGCCACCAGCAGCTGCAGTTCGCCGTTCTTGAAGGCCTGCATCACCGCACTTTTCTCGCCCGGCCGCTGCCGGCCATGCACGAGTCCGATGCGCAGCTCCGGCAACGACACCTGAAGCTCGGCATACGTGGCTTCCGCGGCCTGCGCCTGCAATTGCTCCGACTCCTCGATCAGGGTGCACACCCAGTACGCCTGCTTGCCGGCGAGGCACTGCACGCGGATGCGCTCGACGATCTCGACGCGGCGGTCGTTGGGGATCACCAGGGTCTGTATCGGCGTGCGTCCGGGCGGCAGCTCATCGATCACGGAGGTATCGAGGTCGCCATAGGCGCTCATCGCCAGCGTGCGCGGAATCGGCGTGGCGGTCATGATGAGCTGGTGTGGCGCCAGGCCGCCGCCCATGCCTTTTTGCTTGAGCGCGAGGCGCTGGTGCACACCAAAGCGGTGTTGCTCGTCGACAATGACGAGGGCGAGGTTGCGAAAGCGCACCTCGTCCTGGAACAGCGCATGGGTGCCGATGGCGAGGCCGGCGCTGCCACTGGCGATGGCCTCGTTGGCGGCGCGCCGCGCCTTCACGCCGAGCTTGCCAAGCAGGGTGACCACCGGCACGCCGAGCGCGTCGAACCAGCGCGTGAAATTCACCGCATGCTGTTCGGCGAGGATTTCCGTGGGCGCCATCAGCGCAACCTGGTAGCCCGCCTCCAGCGCGTGGCAGGCAGCCAGCGCCGCCACCACGGTCTTGCCGGCGCCCACGTCGCCCTGCACCAGGCGCAACATTGGATGCGGAATATGCAGGTCGGCGGCAATCTCGTTGAGCACGCGCTTTTGCGCGCCGGTCAGCGCAAAGCCGAGTTGCGCCAGAAAATTCTGCGCCAGCCTTGTCTTTAGTGGCAGGGCAACGGCGCGTTGCGCGCGAATCTCGGCGCGGCGTTTTTGCAGGCTGATCTGGTGCGCCACAAGTTCCTCGAACACCAGGCGCTGCTGCGCCGGATGCCGGCCCTCCTGCAGCAGCGCGCGGTCGGCGTCCGTGGGTGGCGCATGCACATAGCGCAGCGCGTCCGGCAGTGACCAGCCACCCGCCCGGCGCGAAGGCAGCCAGTCGGGCAGGCCCTCGCGCTCGAGGCGGGCGAGGGCCAGCGTGACCAGCGCACGGATGCGCGGCTGCGTCACGCCCTCGGTGACTGGATAGATCGGCGTCAGTGTGTCCGGCGGCGGTGGCAGGTCCTCCGGCGCCACTTGGTATTCCGGGTGGTACATCTCGAGGCCGCTGGAGCCGGTGCGGGCCTCGCCAAAGATACGCAGCCGGGTGCCGCGCGGCAGGCCGTCCTTTTGCGTCAGGCGAAAATGATAAAAGCGCAACGTCAGCGCGCCGGTGCCGTCATGCACGCGCACGACCAGCGAGCGCCGGCGGCCCATCGCCACATCGGCGAGCTGCACCTCGCCTTCGACCAGCGCGGTCATGCCCTGGCGCAGCGCGCCGATGGGCGTCACATGACTGCGGTCTTCATACTGGCGCGGCAAATGAAACAGCAGATCCTGCACGCTGCGGATGTCGAGCTTGAGGAGCTTGTCCGCAAGTGCCGCGCCCACGCCCTTGAGCGAGGTCACCGGCATGCGCGCAAGATTGTCGGGAGCGGCAACGGCAACCACCATGTCAGGGCGCCCGCGTGCCGGGCAGATGCAGTCCGTGCAGGCCCTCGAGCAGGGCCTTGATGGCCTGCGGCCGCGGGAAGCGGCGACGCCAGGCGAGCACCACCTCGCGCGAGGGTGCGGGCGTGACCGGAACGGCAACGACATCGCCGCCCTCAGTGAGCGTGGCGACCGAACTGGCCGGGATCAGCGTAAGCCCGAGGCCGGAGGCCACCATGTGCCGCAGCGTGGAGAGCGAGCTCGAGGCGCCCAGGGTCTTGCTGGCGGTGCCGGCCAGGTGCGGACAGGTTTCGAGCACCTGGTCGCGGAAGCAGTGGCCTTCGCCCAGCAACAGCATCTCACCGGCCTCGAGTTCAGCGCTCGGAATCGACGGGCGTCGGCGCCAGGCATGCTCCTCCGGCAGCAGCAGCAGGAAGTCTTCACGGTAGAGCGGCTCGACATGGGTCTCGGGCGCCGGGAAGGGCTGCGCCACCACGATGGCATCGAGCTCGCCGGCCGCGAGCTTGTCGGCCAGCACATGCGTGTAGTTTTCTTCGAGGTAGAGCATGAGGCCGCTGCCGCCGGCCTTGACCGCGCGCACCAGGGGCGGGAAGAGGTCGGGCGCGATGGTGAAGATGGCGCCCAGGCGCAGCGGATCGGCAAACTGGTTGCGGGCGGCACGGGCGGCCCCGTTCAGTACATCCATTTCTTCCAGCACGCGCTGTGCCTGACGGATAATGGCCTCGCCGCCCGGGGTCACCAGCACTTCATGCCGGTGACGCTCGAAAAGGGCAAGGCCGAGCTCGTCCTCGACCTTCTTGATGGCGATACTGAGCGTCGGCTGCGAGACATGGCAGCGCTCCGCGGCGCGGCCAAAATGGCGTTCGCGGGCGAGGGCCACGAGGTAGCGGAGGTCGGTGAGCGTCATGTCGGCACCCGTCAAAAACTGATTGAAGCACGCTATCGGAATTGGGGAAGTATGGCAAAAGTCCTGATTGTTGGCTGCGGTGACGTGGGCAGCCGCCTGGCCGTGGCGCTGGCCTCGGCCGGGCACGAGGTTTTCGGCCTGCGCCGCTCGGCGTTCTCCTTGCCGGGCGTGCACGCCCTGGCCGGGGATGTGAGTGATGCGGGCTCGCTGCGCCTGCCCACCGGCCTCGAGTATGTCTTTGTGTTGCTGGCGCCGGGCGAGAGTGGCGAGGCCGCTTACCGGCGCGTGTATTACGAGGGCACGCGCAATGTCCTGGCGGCGCTGGCGGGGCAATCGTTGCGTCGCCTGTTCTGGATTTCCTCCAGTGGCGTTTACGGGCAGGACGACGGCAGCCTCGTCGATGAGGATGCGCCGGCCGAGCCGGTCAGTGCCACCTCACGGGTGTTGCTGGAGAGCGAAGGCCTGGCGCGTGCCAGCGCCTGGCCGGCGACCATCGTGCGCCTGTCCGGCATCTACGGCAGCGGTCGTCTGCGTCTGGTCAACTGGATACAGGCGGGACGTCCGGTGCAGGCGACGCCGGTGCAGTGGACCAACCGTATCCACGCAGACGATGCGGCCGCGCTGCTGGCCTTCCTGCTGGCGCAGGATGCTGTGGGCGTCGCGCTCGCTGACACCTATATCGGCAGCGATGACGAACCCGCGCCCCAGCATGAAGTGCTGGACTGGCTGGCGGATCAACTGGGCTTGCCGCCGGTGCCACATGAACACCGGCCGGGCGTGGCGCAGAACAAGCGGCTCAGCAATGCACGCTTGCGCGCGCTCGGCTTTCGCTTTGCGTATCCCGATTACCGCAGTGGCTATGCCGAGGTGTTGCGCAGCACGCACGCGCCCTCGTGAAAGGGCCAGCGACGGATTCAGCGCATCAGCAGGTTGGTATAAAGCGGAATCCCGACGAGCACGTTGAACGGAAACGTAATGGCGAGCGACAGCGTAATGGAAAGATGGTGCCGCGCTTCGGGTATCGCGATGCGCATGGCCGCGGGCACGGCAATGTAGGAGGCGCTGGCGCCCAGCGTCGCCACCATGATCACCCCGCCGGGTGACAGACCCGCAAGTGTGCCGGCGAGTGCGCCGAGGAACGCGCCGGTCAACGGCATCAGCGTGCCGAAGGCCAGCAGGAAGACGCCGAGTTCGCGCAAGTCCTTAAGGCGCGAGGCGGCAATGAAGCCCATCTCCACCAGGAACAGCGCGAGCGCGCCCTTGAACAGGTCGACAAACACCGGGGCGATGGGCTCCACGCCCTCGGGGCCGGCAATGGCGCCGATCAGCAGGCCGCCGCCCATGAGCAGGATGCCTTTGTTCAGGAAGATCTCGTGGGCGATGCTCGCGCTGCCGCCGTGCCCGATGCCGGCGCGCCGGGCCAGCCAGATACCGACGCCGATGGCCGGCATTTCCAGCAGCACCACGAAGACGGGCAGGTAGGCCTCATAGGCAATGCCCAGGCTGTCCAGGTGGGCGACGCCCACGGCGAAGGTGGCCACGCTGACCGAGCCATAGTGCGCCGCGATACTCGCGGAATCCGCGACCGGCAGGCGGCCCAACCGGCGAAGTACCGGGTAGCACAGCAGCGGCAGCAGCACGCCCAGCGCCACGACCGGGATGGCCTGCAGCAGCACGCTGCCGATCGGAAACCTTGCCAGCTCCATGCCGCCCTTGAGGCCCAGCGCCAGCAACAGGTACAGACTGAGGGTCTCGTAGAGGCCCTCCGGCAGGCGCATGTCGGTGCGCACCAGGCCAGCAAACGCGCCGAGGCCGAAAAACAGGATGATGATGTCGAGATTCAAGTCGTGATCCTCGCGCGCGGCGCGGTGGTCAAGCCCGGAGGGCGTCCGTGCTGGCCCGGCAGCCGAAGGCGGTCTCCGGCGCTGGCGGCCAGGGACATACGCTGCCGGCAGGGTCTGTGCGGTGGAGCGTAAACCGGGATTCGATCACATCGGTACTAAAATTGGCAAAGCCCTCGCCCTGACTGGCCCGCACTTCTGCAATCGGGCCGCCGGGGTTATCGCGACACTCCCAGCCGGACCGACTGCGCCGGCAGCACCACCCATCGTGACATTGTCTTCTGGCCCGCCGCCGTCCCTCCTGCGCGCCGCTTGACCGGGTAGATGCCGGGATCGTTCAGGCGCTGGATGATCAGCTGGCCCTTGGCCACGCCGCTGACCGCCAGGACATCCGAGGTGATTTCGCCAGTGGGCAGGAACACCCAGAGCGCATCGTAGACGCCGGTCTGGCCGCGCTGGCGCCAGATACCCTCGTAATTGCCTCGCGGCGTGACCTCGCGCATGTGCATCGCCGATCCCGGCTCCAGCATGCCATTGGCGCCCACCCGGGCGCGGTAGCTCCCGCGATAGCCCTGGCGGTAGAGCGTGAGTTCGCCATCGACGATGCCGCGCAGCTCCAGCACGTCGCGCTGCATCTGGCCGTTGTCTGCCTGCACCCAGACCGCATCATAAAGAGAGGAGCGGCCGCGGCGGATCCAGATGCCCGCGACGCTGCCAACCGGCGTGACCTCGCGCATGTGAAAGACCGGACCGATATC
Source organism: Moraxellaceae bacterium (assembly GCA_020697295.1). GTDB lineage: Bacteria > Pseudomonadota > Gammaproteobacteria > Pseudomonadales > Moraxellaceae > UBA2031. Next base: position 97,047 of record JAJFBF010000010.1, read on the forward strand.
CGCGGGCCGGACGACCGGTGTGTGCGGGACTGCCGGTGCCGCCGCTGGCGGAGCTTCTTCTTCCGCGGGCGGCGACAGCACATCGGGCCCGCCCAGCAGGCCCTTTGCGTAGTCGTCGTGGCATTGGCCCATGGCCTTGGCAATCGGGTCCCCTTCGCCACTCCAGGTCGCCGCCGCCCGTTCGAGCGTCTCGAGAAGCTGCCGGGTTAGCCGGTTGGCTTCGCGGTCCTGTTCCAGTGTCAGCGCGGCGCCTGGCAGGGGCTGCGACAGCGCCTCTGCGATGCGCTGGATCTCCTCCAGCGCGGCGAGCTCGTTGGGTGTGAAGCCGGCACGTACCTTGGGGCTCACCCTGAGCCTGCGCATCAGCATGTCGCGGCAGAAATGGCGATTCGCGAGCATCTGCACGCGATCACCGCCGGTGTCGGGCGCGGCTCCGGCCGTGGCGCGGTCTTGCAATCCGCGGCATTCCTCATAGGCGGCGCGGAGCGCGATGCTGCGCACGCGGCCCGGCTTTTCCGGCAGTGCCGCCAGTCGTGTCCTGGCGGCAGTGCTGGCGCGGGAATGGCGGCCGGGATGGTCATTCAGCAGGTCGTGGTCGCGTTCGCTCAAGGCGCTCCAGCGCTCACGCGCGTCGCGGGCGGCCTCGGCGGCTTCCCCCTCTCCTTCACCAAAGACTGTGGCGATTTCGCCGTAAACCTGGGCGCAGTAAAGCATGTCGGCATCGCCGAGCCCGCCGCTGGCCGTGGCGGGACCTGTCGTGCCGGCGGTCAGCCGGGAAGGCGCGATAGGCGCGGGCGCCCGCGTCGGTGCCGGTGCCGGTGCCGGGGGCGCGGCATCTTCAGTGCGGGGGTTGTGCGGCCGGACCGTTTCAGTCGCGATGTCCCCGGACAAGCGTTCAGGAACGCGTACAGAGGACTGCGGGTCGGCCATGCCCGGGCCGGCGATTGCGCTGAATGCCGCGCCGGATGCCGGCGCTGTCACGGTCGCCGCTGCGACCTTTGGCGCGTCAACGCTTGGGGTCTGCAGGGGCTGGCTGTGCCGGGGGGCGGCCGCGGTCTTGTCGGTGCGAGTCGCCGTGCTGTCGACAGGCGCCGGCGCCTGGGATTTTCTGTCAGGAATAACCTCGGCCGGAACAAAGGCGCGGGCTGTTGCCGTGGTTGCCGGTGACGCCGCGGAGGCGCTGCCAGGTGAGGCTGGAAGAGCCGCGCTCACCGGGGACGTCGGCAATGGCTCTGAAACGGAAGTCGAGGCAGGCACTGAGACCAACGCCGGCGTCGAAGCAACAGCAGGAACAACAGCAGGAACAACAGCAGGAGCCACTCCTGCTCCGGCCTGAAAGTAGCGGCACTCCAGGTAGGCGGCCCGCAGCGCGAGACGACGCGCCTTCGGCGGCACCACCGGCATGGCGGACAGGCGCTGCTGTGCCTGGGCGCTGGCCCGCTCGTGGCGCGCCGGATCTTCCTTCAGCAACTCGATGTCCAGCGCGCCCAGGGAGTGGGCCCGAATCAGGGCGTCCCGGCCCGTACGGCGCACGCCGGGGTCCGGGTCAGCCTTGAGCAGCGCGGCGCCTTCGGCATAGGCCCGGGCGCAGTACAGCAAGTCGGCATCGGCCAGCACCGGCGGCTGCGCCAGCGCGGGCAGGCAGGCGCAGGCCAGCAGCACGGCTCCCATCATCTGGCCGCGCATCATTCTCACCAGTAACCCTGCATCATCTGGAAAGATCCTTCTTTTTATTGCGGAGGTCGGGGCTCCCGCATCCTGCGAAAAGAGTGCACGAACTCACGCACTACGTCCGCTGTTGTATCGGGAAGTGCCGACCCTCAGGCCAGCAACGCCATCACGCCGTCCATCTCCACCAGTGCGCCTCGCGGCAGCGCGGCAACGCCCACGGCGGCGCGCGCCGGGTACGGTTCCTTGAAGTAGCGCGCCATCGTCTCGTTCACGAGCGCGAAGTGCGAGAGGTCGGTCAGGAAGATGTTGAGCTTGGCGATGTCGGCCAGCGAGCCGCCGGCCGCATGGCAGACCGCCTGCAGGTTCTCGAACACCTGCACGACCTGCGCCTCGATGCCGTCTTTCAACTGCATGGTCACCGGGTCGAGCGCGATCTGGCCGGACAGGTACACGGTGCTGCCGACCTTGACGGCCTGCGAGTAGGTGCCGATGGCGGCGGGAGCCTTGTCGGTCTTGATGATGGCGCGATTCATTCCAGTCTCCTAAAAAACAAGGCGCCTGACGGCGGCCTTTCACGATGATACAGCTCCGGTGCGCCAGGGGCGCGTGCGGGGCCAGTCAGCCACGGCGAGGACATCGAAGCCCGGGGATCAGGCGCTGGCAGTCGCCGCCGCCGACGGGCGAATCGCCCCCCACCAGATGCAATACAGCAGGAACACCTGCACCACGAGGCGCGCACTCAGCACCACCGACAACCAGGGCTGTGGCATGAGCGGGAACAGGTCCGGATGCAGCCACATATACACATTGGCGGGAGTGACGCAGAGCGTGAGCAGGAACAGGCCGATGCCGGCCCGGCGCCGCCACTTCGGCAGCAACAGCCCCAGGGCGCCCAGCAGCTCGAAAATGCCCGACACCGTCACCGCCATTTCCGGATACGGCACCCAGGGCGGCACGATGCCGGCAAAGAACGCCGGATTGATGAAGTGCCCCAGGCCGCCGAGCAGGAACCAGGCGCAGACAAAGCCGAGCGCGGCAGTTCTGGATTGGGTGCGGAAGCGGGCCCAGGAGAGTGGCATGGCAAATCCTTTTGAAGGGGTCAGGCGCGGACGCGGATGATTTTCTCGACGCCGGCGATGATACGCATGCGCTTGATGATGCGGGCGAGGTGGATACGGTCGCGCACCAGCAGGTTGATGGTCATGACGCCGTGATGAGCGCCCTTTTCCTGCAGGTTGATGCCCTCGATATTGGCCTCGAGGTCGGTGGCCTGGCGCGCGATCTCGGCGAGCATGCCACGCTGGTTCTGCAGTTCGATGCGCAGTTCGGTCTGGAACTCGCGGTCGACTTTCTCGGCCCAGCGCAGGCTCATGCACTTGTCCGGGTTCTCGCGCAGCTCGGTGAGGATGTTGTTGCAGGTGTCGCGGTGAATCACGATGCCGCGCCCGGCCGAGAGATGACCGACGATGGGATCGCCCGGCAGCGGCCGGCAACAGCGTGCATAAGTGACGACCAGGCCCTCGGTGCCGCGGATGGCGATGCCGCGGGTTCCCGCTCCCGGCTTGGACTCGGGCACGAGGTTCTGCAGGTCGGCCGGCAGCAGGCGCGCGGCCACGATCTGCGCCACCCGATTGCCGAGCCCGATGTCCTCGAGCAGCGCGTCGAGGCCGGGCGCGCCCAGCTCGGCAAGCACGGCCTGCAGGTGTTCCGGCGGCACCTTGGCGAGGCTGTAGCCCTGTGTCGACAGCACCTTTTCCAGCAAGCGGCGGCCGAGGTCGAGCGACTCGGAGTGCTGCTGGTCCTTCAGGAAATGGCGGATGCTGGAGCGCGCCTTGGAGGTGATGGCGAAATTCAGCCACGCCGGATTGGGGCGCGTGCCCGGCGCGGTGATGATCTCCACGGTCTGGCCCGTGTGCAGCGCCATGCTGAGCGGGGCGAGGCGGTTGTCGATGCGCGCGGCGACGCAGGTATTGCCGACGTCGGTGTGCACCGCATAGGCGAAGTCGACGGCGGTGGCGCCCATGGGCAGCGTCAGGATGCGACCCTTGGGCGTGAACAGGTAGACCTCGTCGGGGAAGAGGTCGATCTTCACGTTCTCGATGAACTCCATCGAGTTGCCGGCGTTGCGCTGGATCTCGAGCAGGGACTTCATCCACTCGCGCGCGCGCGTCTGCGAGGTGTTGGTGAAGCCGTCGTTGTCCGTCTTGTAGAGCCAGTGCGCGGCAATGCCGTTGTTGGCCATGGCTTCCATGGCCTCGGTGCGGATCTGGATCTCGATGGGCACGCCGCGCTGGCCCTTCAGCACCGTGTGCAGGGACTGGTAGCCGTTGGCCTTGGGGATCGCGATGTAGTCCTTGAACTTGCCGGGGATGGGCTTGTACAGGTTGTGCACCACGCCCAGTGCGCGGTAACAGGCATCCACGTTCTCGACGATGACGCGGAAGCCGTACATGTCCATGATTTCATCAAAGGATTTCCGCTTCTCGCGCATCTTCTGGTAGATGCTGTAGAGGTGCTTCTCGCGGCCCATCACGCGCACGGTCAGGCCTTCCTCGGCGAGGCGGCGCTCCAGCGATTCCTTGATGGTGGCCAGCATTTCCTTGCGGTTGCCACGGGCGGCCTTGACCGCCTTCTTGATCAGCGGCGCGCGCATGGGAAAGAGGGCGAAGAAGCCGAGCTCCTCGAATTCCACGCGGAAATCGTTCATGCCCAGCCGGTTCGCGATGGGCGCGTAGATCTCCAGGGTCTCGGTGGCCACGCGGCGGCGCTTTTCCACGGAGAGCACGTCGAGGGTGCGCATGTTGTGCAGGCGGTCGGCGAGCTTGACCAGGATGACACGGGTGTCCTGGGTCATGGCCAGGATCATCTTGCGGAAATTCTCGGCCTGGGCCTCGGCCTTGGAATTGAAGTGCACCTGGGTGAGCTTGGTCACGCCATCCACGAGCTCGGCGACTTCCTCGCCGAATTCAGCGGCGAGGTCGGGCTTGCTGACGCCCGTATCCTCGATGACGTCGTGGAGCATGGCCGCCTGGATGCTCTGGTGGTCCATGTGCATGTCGCAGAGGATGTTGGCGACGGCGAGGGGGTGGGTGATATAGGGATCGCCGTTGCGGCGGAACTGCCCCTCATGGGCGCTTTCGGAATAGAAATACGCTCGCCTGATATCCGCGATGTGGTCAGGCGAGAGGTAGGTTTCGAGTCGGCTGCATAGGGCGTCGATGCCGGAGATGCTCATGGTCTGAGTCTCCGGCTGTCGGGCGACAGGCGTCAAGCACTTGTCGCCGGGAATGCGGCGGGTGTTGCTCAGAGGTCGTCGTCAGCCTCGTCAATCACCGGACGCGGCGCGGGAATGGCGTCGAGCTGGATCATGTCGTAGGCGTCTTCCTCTTCCGGCTTGGCGGTGAGGATGTCGCGGGTGACGAGGCCGGCGGCGATTTCGCGCAGGGCCATCACGGTCGGCTTGTCGTTTTCCCAGGGCAGGCCGGGTTCCTTGCCGCCGGTAGCCAGCTGGCGGGCGCGCTTGGCGGACACGAGCACGAGCTCGAAACGGTTGTCCAGATGCTCCAGGCAGTCTTCGACGGTAACGCGGGCCATGGGGTGAACCTCAGGTAGGGCAGACAAACAAGGGAGCGGAGTCTACAGGAGCGCCGCCTTGGGCTCAATCGCCCGTCCCTCCTGAGGGCAGCCCTACCCTTGGCGGTGCCCGGGATAAGAAACCCTCAGCCCGCCAGCAGGCGCCGGAGCAGGGTTTCCTGGCGCACCGACTGCGAGCGGTAGGAGAGCCGGCTGGCGCGCACGATGGCCTGCAGGTCGGTGAGGGCGGCGTCAAAGTCGTCGTTGACCACCAGGTAGGCGAACTCCGCGTAGTGGGCGATGTCGCCCTGGGCCTCGCGCAGGCGGTGGGCGATGACCTCGGGGCTGTCCTGGCCACGGCCGGTCAGGCGGCTTTGCAGGGTTTCCAGCGAGGGCGGCAGGATGAAGATGCCCACGGCCTCCGGCAGCAGGCGCCGGACCTGGGCGGCCCCTTGCCAGTCGATCTCGAGGATGACGTCGCGGTCCTGCTGGAGCTGGGACACGACCCACTCCTTGGAGGTGCCATAGAGGTTGCCGAATACCTCGGCATGCTCGAGGAAGGCGCCTTCGCCGATCCGGTTCACGAAAGTCTCGCGATCGGTGAAGTGGTAGTTCACGCCCTCGAGCTCGCCGGGGCGGATGGGGCGGGTGGTGTGCGACACCGACACGCCCAGGTTGGGCACGGACTCGACCAGCGACTTGACCAGCGAGGTCTTGCCGGTGCCGCTGGCGGCGGCGACGATGAACAAACTGCCGGACATTGTCCCATTCCCCTGTGTGGTGGTCGCGCCCGTGGGCCGGGCGCTGTTATTCGATGTTCTGGATCTGCTCGCGCATCTGCTCGATGAGCACCTTGAGCTCCACCGAGGACAGCGAGCTGTCGGCGCTGACCGACTTGGAGCCCAGGGTATTGGCCTCGCGGTTGAGCTCCTGCATCAGGAAGTCCAGGCGGCGGCCAACGGCTCCCGCCTCCTGCAGCACCCGGCGGATCTCCGCCTCGTGCGCGCACAGGCGGTCCATTTCCTCGGCGACATCAATCTTCTGAGCGAACAATATCATTTCCTGTTCGAGCCGCTCAGTGTTGAGCTCGCTCTTGAGGTCGACCAGGCGGTTGAGCAGGCGCTCGCGGTAGTGGGCGAGGATGCCGGGCATGCGCGCGCGCACCTTCTCGGTCTCGGCCATCATGGCCGTGAGACGCTCCTCGATCAGGCGGGCCAGCTCGCGGCCTTCGCGTTCGCGCATGGCCAGGAACTGGGCCAGGGCGGTCTCGAACAGCTTGAGGCCTTCGGCCTGCAGGGCGGCAAGGTCGGGCTCGCGGTTACGCACCACGCCGGGCAGGCGCAGGATGTCGCTGGCGTTGAGGGGTGCGGCGTGGCGGGTCAGCTGGTCGATCTCGGCGGCGGCGCGCACATACTGGGCGGCCAGATCGCGGTCGAGCTCAAGACCGGCGCCATGGGTATCGGCGGCCTCGTAGCGGAACTGCACGTCGACCTTGCCGCGGGTCAGGGCCTGGCGCAGGCGTTCGCGCAGCGGGAACTCGAGCTCGCGCAGCACGTCCGGCAGGCGGAAGCCGGGTTCCAGGAAGCGGTGGTTGACGGAGCGGATTTCGCAGGCGATCAGGCCGTAGTCGCCCCGGGTCTCGGCCCGGGCAAAGGCGGTCATGCTGCGGATCATGGGGCTCTCCATGTCAGGGCGGCCGGGTAAGGTCGGGCGAGTGTACCCCATCTCCGATGTTCGCCTTAGAGCCTATCTCAGTAGGGTATTTTGTATCTTGCCAGCCAGGATAAATCCCGACCTGCTGAGATAGGCATTTAGGGCGGCGCCGGTATACTGCCCGGCCAAAATCCCTGCGAGAGTTCTCCATGCGTCCTTCCGGCCGTACCCCCGACCAGTTGCGCCCCGTCACCATCACCCGCCACTACACCTGCCATGCCGAAGGCTCCGTGCTGGTGGAGTTCGGGAATACCAAGGTGCTGTGCACGGCCAGTGTCGAGAACTCCGTGCCCCGCTTCCTCAAGGGCAAGGGCGAGGGCTGGATCACCGCCGAGTACGGCATGCTGCCGCGCGCCACCCACACCCGCTCCGACCGCGAGGCCGCCCGCGGCAAGCAGGGCGGGCGCACCCTCGAGATCCAGCGCCTGATCGGCCGCAGCCTGCGCGCCAGCGTCGACCTCAAGAAGCTGGGCGAAAACACCATCACTATCGACTGTGACGTGATCCAGGCCGACGGCGGCACCCGGACCGCGGCCATCACCGGTGGCTGCGTCGCCCTGGTCGACGCCCTCTCCTTCATGCTGCAAAAGAAGACCATCAAGAACGACCCGCTGACCGGCCTTATCGCCGCGGTGTCGGTGGGCATGTACAAGGGCGTGCCGGTGCTGGATCTGGACTATCCGGAAGACTCCGCCTGCGAGACCGACATGAATGTGGTCATGACCCAGCAGGGCGGCTTCGTGGAGGTGCAGGGCACCGCCGAGGGCAAGCCCTTCAGCCGCGCCGAGACCGACGGCATGCTGGTGCTGGCGGAGAAAGGCATTGGCGACCTGATCAAGCTCCAGCAGCAGGCGCTGGGCTGGTAAGGCGGCGGTGCTGCTGCAAAAATCGGCGATGATCTTGTAAGTTCTGTAAAAAAGCCGGCATTAGCCGGCTTTTTTCTTCAGCAAGGGCGCAAGAGTTTGAAGCCCCAAGGGCGGCAGATTCAGGGAAGTGTGCGGATTTATTTTTTCCCCTTTGGGGAAAACCGGTCCTCTTTTGGCAGGTCCGCCTTCGCACCTTGTACAGCCTGGCTCAGCTCTCCGAAGACAGGCGATCCGAGAATTTCCAGGTACGGATGATCTGCAGGATGTCGGTATCGCGGCGGATGGCCGCGGGGAAGGGCTGGAAAGGCGAGGCCAGGCGCACGCTCTGGCGGGCGGCCTCGTCCAGCACCGGGTAACCGGAGGTCTTGAGGGTGGTGATGTCCTTGATCTGGCCGGTGGGCAGGATGGAAACCATCAGGCGCACATTGCCGTAGATTTTCTTCTGGCGGGCGAGGGCCGGATAATTCTTGTTGCCGATTTCCTCGACGCGGGCACGGAAGGCATCGACGTAGGCGGCATCCCGGTCATATTTGGTGGACACCGTGGACACGGTCCGCACGCGCGGGCGCTTGGCGTAGGCCTGCTTTTTCTCGGCGAGGCGGGCCTGCAGGCTGGCGATCTCGTCGGACTGCCAGGCCATGGCGAGCTGGGCTTCACGCGCTTCGACCTGCAGCTTGCGTTCCTCGCGGGCCTTGCGCCTGTCGACGGCCCGGTTGGAGCGGGCGGTGGTGGTCAGGACCTGCTTTTGCTGCGCGGCCTCGGCCGGGCTCATGGCCTGGCGTTCCTCGGGCTGGATCTCGTTGATGCTGTCGGCGTGGAAGCGCGACTGCTGCGGGCTGGTGATGAGCGCCGCCTGCTCGAGGGTGCCGCTGCCTTGCTGGTTGGCGTCGGCGAGGAAGTCGGCCTCCTTGTCGGCGTGCTTGCCGCGATGCTGGGCCAGCGTCACTTCCATGACATGCGGAATGTTCACTTTCGGGGCCGTGAAGACGACGCCGAAGATCAGGATGGCGTGCAGCATCAACGCCACGAACATCGTGAAGCTGAGGCGGTCGGAGCTGGAGACTGAGGCGGAAGCGGACATTGCGTCGTTATTGTGGTGTTGCAAGTCAGTGCGTCAGTCTGCCTGCCGGGCAGGGGGATTGTCCATGCACTGGTCGGCAAAGTTTGCCGGTGGCCCGGATCAGGGGCTTGGAGTAGCCGGCAGACAGGCATTGGCGCGATCCGGCGGGCTGTGCCAGGAGGCTTCGGGCAAGGGCCCGGGCCTGGAGGATCTTCACTTCACGGCAGTCGACTCGCAGGGCACAAGCGTTCCGCGTGAGAGGCGTCAGCCGGCGAGGGCTCAGCGCTGCGCCGTATAGAAGCGCACGTGGCGGAATTCGTCGAATTCGTTGAGGTCGGGCAGGGTCCCGGCATCTTCCTCGGCGGCCAGCACATAGGGCGGCACCTGGAGGTTCTTCACGCGCGAGTCGGCGACCAGCACGGCGGGCGCGCGCTCGAGGAAGGCCGTCAGGAAATGATGGTTGGCGCGGTCGTAGAGCACGTCGGCGGCAAGCACGAGGTCAAAGTCTTCGGTGAGCGCAAAGAAGTCCCCGGCCAGGCGCACGCTGACGCCATTGAGGGCGGCATTGGCCGCGGTCGCGCGCAGCGAGGACGGATCGATGTCGCAGGCCACCACCTCGCGGGCGCCGGCCAGGGCCGCGGCACAGGCCACCACGCCGGAGCCGGCGCCGAAGTCGAGCACCTTGCGGCCGCGCACGAGCGCCGGCTCGCGCAAGATCCTGCGCGCCAGGGCCAGTCCTGAGGCCCAGCAGAAAATCCAGTAGGCGGGCTCATTGAGGGCGGCCTGCATCTCGGCGGGCGAAAGGGCCGCCTGGGGAAAGTCGGCGCCGAGCAGGTAAAGCTTGAGGCCGCCACAGTCGGGCAGCCTGACCGGCTCGATGCGGGCCTGCGAGAGGGTGCGGCGGATATCGGCGGTGAGTTCGTCTTGCATGGCATCCGGGGCGGGCAGCAGCGCCCGGGGGGGCTGGGCTGGCTGAGGCATGCGTGCGGCCGGCAGGTTCAGGCCGGCGCGCGGCGCAAAGTCTCCAGCGTGGCGATGAGGTGGTCGGCAATGCCGAAATGGTACTGCGCGTCGATCTCGCGGATGCAGGTCGGGCTGGTGACATTGATCTCGGTGAGGTAGTCACCGATGACGTCGAGGCCGACAAAGACCAGGCCGCGCCTTTTCAGTTCGGGCCCCACCTGCGCGGCGATCCAGCGGTCGCGTTCAGTCAGCTCGCGCGGCTCGCCCCGGCCGCCGGCGGCGATGTTGCCGCGGATCTCGTCGCCCTGCGGGATGCGCGCCAGCGCATAGGGGACGGGCTCGCCGTTGACCATGAGGATGCGCTTGTCACCGTGCACGATCTCGGGGATGTAGCGCTGCGCCATTATGGGCCGCGCACCGTTGTCGGTCAGCGTTTCCAGGGTGGCGCCGATATTGGGACCGCCGGCGGTGAGGCGGAAGATGCCGGCGCCGCCCATGCCGTCGAGCGGCTTGACGATGGCATCCTGCTGCTCGGTGACGAAGGCGCGCAGCCGGGCCATGTCGGCGCTGATCAGCGTCGGCACCATGCACTGCGGGAACTGCGTGGCGAAGACCTTCTCGTTGCAGTCGCGCAGCGAGGCGGGCCTGTTCGCCACCAGCACGCCGGCCTGCTCGGCCATCTCCAGAATATAGGTGCTGTAGACGAAGTTCATGTCGAAGGGCGGGTCCTTGCGCATCAGGATCACGTCCACTTCGGCCAGCCGGCGCGTCTCGCGCGGGCCGCGCTCGAACCACTTGTCCGGGTCCTCGAAGACATTGAGGGGGGACATGTCGCCAAAGGCCTCGCCGTCGCGGATGAAGAGGTCGTCCTGCTCCAGGTACCAGAGCCGGTGGCCGCGGGCCTGCGCCGCCCACAGGATGGCGATGGTGGAGTCCTTCTTGATCTTGATGGACTCGATGGGGTCCATCACCACGGCGATATTGAGGGTCATGGCAGGCATCCGCGGTTGGGGTGGGGCCGGGCGGGTAGTCCGGGCGGCCGGAAAAAAGAGACAGGGGCTGCTTCTATAGCATGCCGTGTCGCCCTGCGGGGCCGGTCAGCGGCCTGATGCGTGGCAGCGAACGGCGAACGCGGGGTGCAGCGAGGATAACGGCATCGTTCGTAAGAGCCCTGCCGGTGCCCCACGTCCGGCGGTAACCGCAGAACGGGCCGGGCGCCTTTCCCGGGAAGCTCAGCGGCGGCTCGCCAGGGGCCTGGCAATCACTGCGGAGTGACCGCCCGGCCCGCAAAGCGCAGCCTTACCTGATCCCGAACTCGGCGCGGTAGCGGCGCACCGACTCCAGATGGTCGGCCATCTCGGGCTGTTCTTCCAGATAGCTGACCAGGTGCTCGAGCGTGACGATGGAGATGACCGGGATGCCGAAGTCGCGCTCCACTTCCTGGATGGCGGAGAGCTCGCCCTTGCCGCGCTCCTGGCGGTCCAGGGCCACCACCACGGCCGCGGGCACGGCGGCGGCGTTGTTGATGAGGGTCATGACCTCGCGGATGGCGGTGCCGGCGGTGATCACGTCGTCCACGATCAGCACACGGCCGGTCAGCGGCGCCCCCACCAGGGAGCCGCCCTCGCCGTGGTCCTTGGCCTCCTTGCGGTTGAAGCACCAGGGCTTGTCGATGATGTAGCGGTCGGCGAGCTGGATGGCGGTGGCGGCGGCAATGGGGATGCCCTTGTAGGCCGGGCCGAAGAGCACATCGAACTGGATGCGCGACTCGCGGATGGTCTCGGCATAGAAGCGCCCGAGCTCGGCCAGGCCGGCGCCGGTGTTGAAGAGGCCGGCATTGAAGAAATAGGGACTCTGGCGGCCGGACTTCAGGGTGAAGCTGCCGAACTTGAGGACGCCGAGGCGCAGGGCGAAGCCGATGAACTCGCGTTGATAGTCGCGCATAGGGGAACGGGTGTGGTAGGGAGAAAGTGCCGCTATCATAGCCGCTCCGTTTTGCCCCCGCTACGAACCCCGGTCATCCCATGCGCATCGTTTCCGCCAACCTCAACGGCATCCGCTCCGCCGCCAGCAAGGGCTTCTTTGACTGGCTGGAAACCTCCGGCACCGACGTGCTCTGTATCCAGGAGACCAAGGCCCAGGAGCACCAGCTCGACCTGCTGCACCGCCCGGACGGCTGGAACAGCTACTTCTTCGACGCCGAACGCCCCGGCTACAGCGGCACCGCCCTCTTCAGCCGCCAGAAGCCCGACGCCGTGCGCACCGGCCTCGGCTTCGAGCTCTGCGACACCCAGGGGCGCTGGATCGAGGCGGACTTTGGCGACCTGACCGTGGCCTCGCTCTACCTGCCCTCGGGCTCGGCCAACGAGGAGGCCCAGGCGCGCAAGGACCTGTTCCTGGAAAAGCTGATGCCGAAGATGCGGCAGTGGCGGGCGGCCGGGCGCAAGATGGTCATCTGCGGCGACTGGAACATCGCGCACAAGGAAATCGACCTCAAGAACTGGAAGGGCAACCTCAAGAACTCCGGCTTCCTGCCGCACGAGCGCGCCTGGCTGACCACGCTCTTTGATGACGTGGGCTGGGTCGACGCCTTCCGCGTCGTGAACCAGGAGCCCGAGCAGTACACCTGGTGGTCCAATCGTGGCCAGGCCTATGCCAAGAACGTGGGCTGGCGCATTGACTACCACATCGTCTCGCCGGAACTGAAAAACACCATCAAGAGCACCAGCATCTACAAGGGCGAGAAGTTTTCCGACCACGCCCCGCTGATCCTCGACTACGATATCTGAGGCGGAGAAAGAGCATGAGCGAAAAGAAATTCACCGCCCCCGATGCCGCCACCGTGGCGCGCTGGCGCCAGGACATCGTCTTTACCGAGGCCGTGCGCGGCTGCGAGTTCACCTACCACACCACCTGGGGCATTTTCTCGCCGCGCAGCCTCGACGAGGGCTCGCGCCTCTTGCTCGACCATCTCGAGATCAATGCGACCGACGACTGCATGGACGTGGGCTGCGGCTACGGCGTGCTCGGCATGACGATGGCGAAGCTGGCGCCGCAGGGTCGCACGCTGCTGGTGGACAAGGACTTTGTCGCGGTCGACTACGCCCGCGCCAATTGCGAGCGCAACAAGCTGGGCAATGCCGAGGTGTTCCTCAGCAACGGCTTTAACCAGGTGCCGAAGGATCGCCAGTTCGACCTCATCGTTTCCAACCTGCCGGCCAAGGTCGGCAACGAGCAGCACTATCTCTATCTCTTCGACGCCTATGCCCATCTCAAGCCGGGCGGCCGCTTTGTCGTGGTGACCATCAACGGCCTGCGCGAGTTCATCGCGCGCACCTTCAAGGAAGTCTTCGGCAACTACGACAAGCTCAAGCAGGGAAAGACCTATACCGTTGCGCAGGCCATCAAGGAGCGCTGAGCGCGTCGGCGACGACCTGCAGGGACTGCCTGAGTCAGGGGGCAGCGCAGCTTCCCGGGTTAATGGAAATGCCACAGCACCGGCGCTGACGGCGCACGGTGTCACAGTCGGGCCGTACAACCCCCGCACTCCCCGATTCTTCTTACCCTCTTCCAACGATTGGACAAACACAGGCGTAGTCGCGTCTGTTTCACTCAGACTGGATGCCAGGGCCGGGCGCGGAATGATTCGCGGCCGGCATCGCCTGGTCTTTCCATCCAGTATCCAGGGACAGGAGAACGTCTGATGAAACTTTCCCGATCTGTGTATGCGGCGCTCGGCGCCTTCCTGCTGTCCGGCGCCGCCCTGGCCGAGGACAGCGCCGCGGCCCAGAGTGGCATTGATCGCATGCCGCCTTCGGCGGAAGCGGCGCCGGCGGCTGCCGATCCTGCGCTGCCGGCGCCGGATGCCCACGCCGCCACTGACGCCGCCGCGGCGGACACCAGCGCGGCAGAAAAGAACGCTGCAGAGAAGGGCGACCCGGAGAAGAGCGCAGCGGAGAAGAGCGAGGCCGACAAGGCGCGCGAGGCTGCGGACGCTGCGCGGTCAGCGGCGCCAGCCGATGCGGAGGCTGCGCCCGCGCCGGCGAGCAGCAGCATCTGAGCGGAGAGGGCGCGCCGTTGTGAGGACGGCGGCGTTGCCCGCGATCACGTATGGCGGCCTGCGGGCCGCCATTTTTTTGCCCGCTGTTCGCCGCCTGCCGGAGGGCTCAGGCTGGTTGCTTCTCGCGTTTCACCAGCACGCCCGCCATCCAGGTGACGACGGCGCGCGGCAGCAGGCGCACGAACAGCGGCAAGGGCTTGTTGAGCAGGCCGGTGACGATCACGCGACGGCCGCGGTTGAGCGCGCGCAGGCCGCTGCGCGCCACTGTCTCCGGCGAGTCCATGAGCCTGGCGGCAAGGGTGCCGTGGTTGCCGGCGACCGAGTGGAAGGCGGTATCGGTGGCGCCGGGGCAGACCGCCGTGATGCGGATGCCGTTGCCGTTTTCCTCGGCGGCCAGGGCCTCGCTGAACATCAGCACATAGCTCTTGGTGGCGCCGTACACCGCAAAGCGCGGGCAGGCCTGGAAGCCGGCCACGGAGGCCACGTTCATGATGCGGCCGAAGCCACGCGCGCGCATGCCGGGCAGCACGCCGTGGCAGAGCTCGGTGAGCGCAACCATGTTGAGCTGCATCATGCCCTGGATGCGGTCCGGCGCCATGTCGGCAAAGGAATCGTTGAGGCCGAAGCCGGCATTGTTGACCAGGGTGTCGACGGCGAGGCCGAGGGCGGCGACGCGCGCCAGCAACCGGCCGGCGGCGCCCGGCTGCTCGAGGTCGAGGACAATGACCTCCACCTGTCGGCCATGCGCCTGGCGCAGCTCGGAGGCAAGCGCCTCGAGCTTGTCGGCGCTGCGGGCGACCAGCACCAGGGCCTGGCGTTCGTCCCGCGCCATCTGGCGGGCCAGGGCCTCGCCAATACCGCTGGAGGCGCCGGTGATGACGGTGGCGAGAGAGGGAGTGGCGGATCCTTGCATGACGGTCTCGGGATGGGGGAGAAAGTGCACCTACGCTATTCGTAAGTTCGATAGTTGTCAAACTATCGATATGACGTGCTAGGATGGCGGCCTGATCATCAGGGAGGGTCGACATGAACATTCTTATCGTGGGGGCAGGGGCCGTAGGCCAGGTCTACGGACGCCATCTGGCGCAGGCGGGCCACTCCATCACCTTCTTCGTCAAGCCCGCGCACCGGGCCGCGCTGGAGCAGGGCATGCCCCTGCACCGGCTTGGCTGGCTGCGTCATCGCAGCGAAACCTGGCGTGACTATGCGCTGCTGAGCTCGGTCGATGAGGTGGCGGCAGGCACCTGGGACCAGGTCTGGCTGTGCTTTGCCTCCAATGCCCTGCAGGCGCCCCTGACCCTGCAGGTGCTGGCCGCCGTCGGGAAGGCCACCGTGGTGTGCCTGCAGGTGGGCCCCGAGAGCGGCGACCGCGTCCGTGCCGCCATCCCCGCGCCCGGCCAGCTCGTGCAGGGCCTCATCACCTTTATCAGTTACCAGTCCCCCTTGCCGGGCCGGCCGGGGCCGGAAGGCGTGGCCTATTTCCTGCCGCCGCTGGCGCCGGGCCTGTTCGCCGGTGAAAAAGCCCGCGTCACGGCGGTGGTGCGGGCCCTGCGCGGGGGCGGCATGGCGGCCCGCGAGGTCGATAATCTCGAGGCGGCGGCGGGCGGCGGCGAGGGTTTCCTGATCCCGCTGGTGGCGGCGCTGGAGTGCAACGACTGGCGGCTCGGCGATTTTGCCGGCAGCGAGCCGCTGCGCCTCGGCAGCAATGCCGCGCGGGAAGTGCTGGATATCCTGGCGGCCACGCGCGGCGCCGAGGTTGCCATGCTCAAGCCCTTGCTGGTGGGTCCTGTTCTCCGCGTTCTGCTCCTGCTGGCGCCCCGGGTGCTGCCGCTGGCGCTGGAGCCCTATCTCGCCTACCACTTCGGCAAGGTGGGCGTGCAGACCCGGGAGGTGCTGGAAAGCTATGCCACCCTGGGAGTGGGAGCGGGTCTCCCCGTCAAGCATTTGCAGGAATTGCGTAGCCGTCTGCCCTGACGACTTGTCAGGAGCGCCAGTGGCCCCAATACTGGAAAAATGACCTTCGAAACCGCGAACTTCACCAACCAGTGCCTGATCGCCATGCCCGCCATGGCCGATCCGCGCTTCGACCATTCCCTCGCCTACATCATCAAGCACGATGAAGAGGGCGCGGTGGGACTGGTGGTGAACAAGCCGCTGGAGCTGCCCCTGACCAAGCTGTTGCAGGAGCTCAGCAGCAATCTCGTAGCCCCCCTGCGCCATCCCGAACAAAAGGTGTTGTTCGGCGGTCCGGTGAATACCCAGATGGGCTTTGTCCTGCACCGTGAACGCGGCCACTGGAACAGTACCCTGCCGATCGATGGCGAGATTCATGTCACCAGCTCGCGCGACATCCTCGATGCCATCGCCCAAGGCCAGGGGCCGGACGACTACCTGGTGGTGCTGGGCTATGCCGGCTGGTCCGCAGGCCAGCTCGAGGAGGAGATGGGCGCCAATGCCTGGCTCACCTGCCCGGTCGATCATGACCTTCTGTTCAACCTGCCCTTCGAGCAGCGCTGGGAGGCTGGGATCCACAAGCTCGGCGTCGATCCCGCCTTTCTCGCCAGCGACGCCGGCCACGCCTAAAGTCCGTCCTTAACGGCCCTTGGGACGGTCTCATGCGTCGTTACCGGGTGGGCTCCGGTGCTCATTTACGTCTAGTAAACTGTCGTCCGGCCTGCGCTGCGCTGCGGCGTTCGACGGGCAAACGGTCCACCGGACCGTTTGCAGCTCCGTCTCACCCTCGCCCGCCCGGTGTCTAGCCTGAGTCTCGCCCCAAGGGCCGCTAAGCGCGGATTTGCTGTTTGACGCTGATGCATTCACGCATCGGGCGCTGCGCCCTCTGAATGAGGGTCGCTGTCTCCTGTAGACTGGGCCTTTGCTCCCTCCGGATTTTCCATGGCTGACGACAGCGTTTCCTACCAGCGGGTGCTGGGCTTTGACTTCGGCACCAGGCGCATTGGCGTGGCGTCCGCCCAGGCCATCACCGGCACCGCCTCGCCGTTGTCGCCGGTGCCGGCGCGCGACGGCATTCCCGACTGGGCGCGGCTCGATACCTTGCTGGCGGAGTGGAAGCCGGAGGCCCTGATCGTCGGCTTGCCCCTCAACATGGACGACACCGAATCGGACCTTTCGCACCTGGCGCGCAAGTTCGCGCGGCGCATGGTCGCCCGCTATCGCCTGCCGGTCTTCATGTGCGACGAGCGCCTGTCCAGCCACTCGGCCCGCGGCCTGCTCATGGACGTGCAGCAGACGCGCAAGGGTCGCCTGCCTTCTCTCGATTCCACTGCCGCCGTCCTCATTGCCGAGGCCTGGCTGGCCGACCCCCGCCCGATCAAGCCCTAGCGGCCAAGCCTCTGCGGGCCTGCTGCCGGCTGCTGGTCGGGCTTCAACCCGACATGACAATGGCCGCAGTCGGACCAGGGGCCCCCGGCTAAAGCCCGACCTGCAGACGGGCTTCGGCTACCGGCGGCGGGGGACGCCCCGGGCGTTCTCCTGTACAATCGCGGCGGCCCAGAAAGGAACCTCCCCATGCACTTCTCCTCCGCGCATGAAGCCAGCCGCCTGCAGTTGAACG
This sequence comes from Moraxellaceae bacterium, assembly GCA_020697295.1. Classification (GTDB taxonomy): domain Bacteria; phylum Pseudomonadota; class Gammaproteobacteria; order Pseudomonadales; family Moraxellaceae; genus UBA2031. The sequence continues at coordinate 114,527 of JAJFBF010000010.1, forward strand.
CGCAAGGCCAGCTCCGGCATTTCCTCACCACCGAAGGCCTTTCCCGCGCCCAGCTCACCGAGATCCTCGACACCGCCGAGGGCTTCATCGACCCGGTCAGCGGCGCCATCGTCAACCGGCCCCTGCTGGCCGGGCGCACGGTCATGAACCTCTTCTTCGAGGCCAGCACGCGCACGCGCACGACCTTCGAGGTCGCCGCCAAGCGCCTGTCCGCCGACGTGCTCAACATCGACATCTCCAAGAGCTCCACCAGCAAGGGTGAAACCCTGCGCGACATGCTGTGGAACCTGGAAGCCATGACTGCCGACATCTTCGTGGTGCGCCATGGCGACTCCGGTGCCGCGCACTTCATCGCCGGCCAGGTCACGCCGCAGGTGGCGGTGATCAATGCCGGCGACGGCCGCCATGCGCATCCCACCCAGGCCATGCTGGACATGCTCACCATCCGCCGTCATGCGGGCGCTTTTGAAAACCTGGTCGTGGCCATCATTGGTGACATCCGGCACTCGCGCGTGGCGCGTTCGGAAATCCATGCCCTGCAAACTCTGGGCGCAAAGGAAATCCGCGTCATCGGGCCGCGCACCCTGCTGCCCAAGGGCTTCGAGCTGATGGGCGTGCAGCTTTGCGAGAACATGGAGACGGGCCTGCGTGACGTCGACGTGGCCATCGCCCTGCGCATCCAGAACGAGCGCATGGACTCGGCCCTGCTGCCGGGCGCGGAAGAATTTTATTCCCTCTACGGCCTCACGCGCGACAAGCTGAAGCACGCCAAGCCGGACGTGTTCGTCATGCATCCGGGGCCCATCAATCGCGGCGTCGAAATTGAATCGGAAGTGGCCGACGGGGCGCAGTCGCTGATCCTCAAGCAGGTGAACTACGGCATCGCGGTGCGCATGGCGGTGCTCACGCTCGCCATGCAGGGCCAGCTGGCCGTCCGTGGGTGATCTGCGCCGGCGCACGGGCTGCTGCGCCTGACAGGCAGTAAGGGATGAACACCGACCCGTGATGCGGATCGGTGGCTGCAAGAGAACAAGCAAAAGCATCGGCGGGCCGCGACGACAACAACGGTTCCGGCTACGCCGCCAGATGAATTGAATGACGGAGCGCCCATGGCAGTTCGCATCGACAACGTCCGCCTGATCGATCCCGCCGACGGGCTCGACACCGTGACCAGCGTCCTGCTGATGAACGGCAACCTCGTTACCGGCAGCGCCAGCGTGCCGGCGGCGGAGGTCATTGATGGCCAGGGTCTGTGGCTGACACCCGCCTTCGTCGACCTGTGCGCACGCCTGCGCGAGCCCGGCAATCGCCTGCACGGCGGTGTCGCCAGCGAGACCCGTGCCGCGCGCGCCGGCGGCTTCCTGGATGTGGTGGTGCCCCCCGATACGCAGCCGGTGCTGGATTCCGGCGCCCTGATCACGCAATTGCTCGAGCGCGCGCAGCAGGCGGGGCATGCCCGCGTCCACGCCATCGGCGCCCTGACCAAGGGGCTCGAGGGCAAGGCGCTGTCGAATATGGCGCGCCTGATCAAGGCCGGCTGCGCTGGCGTGGGCAATGCGCGCGCGCCCCTTGCCGGCGCCGACACCACGCTGCGCTGCCTGGAATATGCGGCCACGCTGGATATCACCGTGTTCTTTTCGCCCGAGGAGCCCAGCCTCGGGCGCGGCTGCGTGCACGATGGCTTCATGGCGGCTCGCCTCGGCCTGCCCGGCATTTCGCCGGCGGCGGAAACCATCGCGCTCGCCACGCAATTGCTGCTCGTGGAGCAGACCGGCGTGCGCGCACATTTTGGCCAGCTTTCCTGCCGCGGCTCCGTCGAGCTCATCCAGATCGCCAAGGACAAGGGCCTGCCGGTGACGGCCGATGTCGCCATGCATCACCTGCATCTCACCGATGCCGCCATCGACGGTTTCAACAGCATGGCGCATGTGCGACCGCCCCTGCGCAGCGACGATGACCGCGCCGCCCTGCGCGAAGCCGTGAAGAGCGGCGTCATCGACGCCATCTGCTCCGACCACCAGCCCCTCGACGCCAGCGCCAAGCTCGCGCCTTTCCCCAGCACCGAGCCGGGCATGAGCACGCTCGAAACCGTGCTGCCGCTCGGCCTGCAGCTGGTGCGCGACGGCCTTTTCGACGAGACCGTGCTGCTGCGCGCGCTGACGCAGAAGCCCGCCGCCATCCTCGGTCTCGACCAGGCTTCTGGCTGGCTGCTCATCGACCCGGCGGCCCGCTGGACGGTGAGTGCCGAGTCGCTGTTGTCGCAGGGCAAGAATTCGCCCTGGCTCGGGCAGGTGCTGCAGGGCCGCGTGGAGCGTGTCTTCAGCTGAGTGTGTCCCGCACCCGGCGGCACACATGCGGCCCTCCGTGACCTTCCCGTCCGCCAGAGAGCGCCGCGCACTCTCCGGGGAAGCTCTCGGACAGAACTCTCCGGGAGTGCCCTTGCTGCCGCGTCAGGTCTTGCGGATGACTTGCGGCACCACCTCCTGCTCCAGCTTGTTCCAGTGGGGCTTGCGCGTGGCCGCCGCCGACTCGCCATTTTCATCGCCGCGCCAGACGTGACCGCCGGCACAGGCCCGCGCCACCTCGTGGCAGGGGTCGTCGCGATGGAGCTCGAAAAAGGCGAGGTCGCGCGACACCAGGGCAATCTGGAAGGCTTGGCTGAGCTGGCGCAACGCCTCGCCTGCCGTCAGGCCGAGATAGCGGGATTCGGTGGCCAGCTGTTGCAGCGCTTCGTGACGGGTCATGGCGCATCCTCCGGAAATTGGCAGGGCAGGATCCAGTCCCTGAGCCTAGCAGCGGGGCAATGGCGCCGCGTGCCTTAGTGCCACGCGCCACAATCCCGCACCCGGAAAGTGTTTTTTTATCTAAGGGATCGATCGGCATCGGTCGTGCTGGTCTGGCCCCGTCATTTTCACCTGTAATGGCAGCTCGGCCTGTTCCCGGTCACGGCACACGCGAGGCAATCCCCATGCGACTTTTCTTCGCTCTCTGGCCCGACGCTTCCACTCAGCTTGAATGGGAGCGTGCGGTGGCGCCATTGCAGGCCACCCTTGGCGGGCGGCGCATCCCCGCGGCCAACCTGCACCTGACGCTCGCCTTCCTGGGCGAGGTGCGGGGCGACCGCATGAACGAACTGCTGCGCCTGGGTGATGACCTCGACCGCAGCCCCGTCTTCCTGCGTCTTGACCGCATCGAGTACTGGAAAAAGCCCGGGCTGGCCTGCCTGCGGCCCACTGAGGTCCCGCTGGTGCTGGAGCGGTTGGCCGGGCAGCTGCAGACCGGTCTTTCGCTGGCCGGCTTTGCGGTCGAGCATCGCCATTTCAAGCCCCATGTGACGGTATCGCGCGACGTGCCCATCGCCACGGCCAGCTTGCCGGTGTGGCCGGTCCTGGAGTGGTCGGCTCCGGTAATCGCGCTGGTGCGGTCGCGGCCGGGACCGGCGGGCGCCGACTATGCCGTGCTGCACGAGTGGCCCCTGGGCTGAGCCGTCGACGCCGGGGCTGACCGCTGTCGGATCGTCGGCACAGTCCGCCTCTGGTCCCTTCCGCCGCAGTGCGCTGACAGCCGGTGCTGACTTGGCGGGAGGCTTGGCTATAGTGGCGGGTCTGTTGATAAGGAAAGGACCCGCTCATGGAGGGCGCTACCTCCCAGTCCCGGTGGCTGTTGCGTAATCTGGGTGTGACCGCCGCCTACCTGGTCACTGCGATCACGGCGCTGGAGTGCGCCGATCCCACCGTACCGGCCGCGGCAGTGTTCCCTTCTGCCGGCCTGGCCCTGGCGGTTGTGCTGGCCTGGGGCTGGCGTGTGCTGATCGGGATTGCCGCCGGTGCCATTCTGACCAACCTCTACGTCCTGAGCGCTCCGGGTGAATCGGTCAGCCTCATGCTCCTGGGCGCCCTGGGCGTCAGTGCAGGTTCGACGCTGCAAGCCTGGGTGGGCAGTCGACTATGCGAGCAATACGCGCGCGCACAGGTGCCCAATGGCAGCGGCTGGCATGAGCTTCGGCTCATGCTCCTGGGCGGCGTGCTGTCCTGCTCGATCGCCGCGGTGGGTGGCAATCTCGTGCACCTCGCGCTGGGCCGGATCGACCTTGCCGAAGTGCCCTTCAATCTCTGGACATGGTGGGTGGGCGACACCCTGGGCGTGGCAGTGTTCGCGCCCCTGGTCCTGCTCGGCTTGCAGCAGGCCGAGCGCCGCCCCGGGCAATGGTGGCGGGCCCTGATGGCGCCAGGTCTTGCCCTGATGGTGGTGATGCTGGCGTATACCCTGGTGAACATGCGTCAGGAAGCGAGGCTTGAGGCCGGCTTTCGCGAGCAGGCCCGCACCTTGGTCGAGCGCCTCAACCTGCGTATCGCAGGCCACTCCGAAACCCTTCGCTCCATTCGCCGTTTCTGGCAAAGCTCGCGAGAGGTCGATGCCCTCGAGTTCCATGAATTTGTCGGGGAGGCAGTGGCCCTCTACCCCGATATCCGCCTGCTGGGCTGGGCCCCTGTCGAGGAGGGCGTGCCGCGTTTGCGCTTCGTCGAGCCGGCCAGCTTCAGCGCACTCGAGGGCCGGCTTCTCGACGCTCAGCCGGCCTTGCGCGAAGCCATGGCCGAGGCGCGTGACAAGGGGCAGCTCGTGGCCGTTCGCGGGCTGGGCCTGCTGGGCGAACAAAGCCTGCGGTCCAGCAAGCTGATCATCGAGCCCATCTATGCAAACCGGGTGCCCCGGGGCAATCCCCAGGCACGCCGCGCTGCCTTCCTGGGCGTGGCCTTGCTCGCCTTCGACCTGCGTACGGAGGCCGCCCTCAGCCCTGCCGGGAGCAACCTGATGGTGCGCATCGAGGATCGCAGCGAGGCCCGGCCGGTGGTGCTGCATGCCAGTGCCGGCGAGGCCGACCGGCGGCCGCTGACGCTCACCACGCTTGTGCCGATCGGCCAGCGTCAGTGGACCGTGACTATCTCCACTCCCGCCGGCTACCGCGCCGCCAACCGCTCGCCGGAGCCAGGCCTGGTGCTGACGGCGCTGCTCTTCCTTGGCAGTGTGCTGCAGGCGCTGGCCCTGGTGTTGCGGCGTTCGCAGGCCTGGCAGCAACAGTCGGAACAGGCGGAGCTGGCCCGCAGCGAGGCCGAGCGCGAGGCGAAGGTCAAGGGCGCCTTCCTCGCGACCATGAGCCATGAGATCCGGACGCCCATGAATGGCGTGATCGGGATGACGCAGCTGCTCGCCGAGACCCGTCTTGATACCGAGCAGCAGCATTATGTGGGCACTATTCGCCGCTCCTGCGAGGCCTTGCTGCGCATCCTCAATGACATTCTCGACTACTCCAAGATCGAGGCCGGCCGCCTGCAGATCGAGGCCGTGGATTTCGATTTGCGTCAGCTGATGGAAGAGTGTTGTTCGCTGTTTTCGCCGCACTCGCGACAGAGCGGCATCCTGCTGGAGCTGGAACTTGCCGGAGATGTGCCCGCCAGCGTCAATGGCGACCCGGTGCGCATCCGCCAGGTGCTCATCAATCTGCTCGGCAATGCCTTCAAGTTTACGCGGCAAGGCAAAGTCGTGCTGCGCGTGCGCCACCAGCACCGCAGCAAGGATGGCGCCGCGGAAATCCGCTTCGAAGTCCAGGATACCGGAATCGGCATTGCCGATGTGCAGCGCGCCCGCCTGTTCGAGTCGTTCTCGCAAGGGGACTCGTCCATCACCCGCAAATATGGCGGCACCGGCCTCGGGCTGTCGATCTGCCGTCTGCTGGTCGATCTCATGGATGGTGAGATTGGCGTGCACACGGTTTATGGCAAGGGCTCGATGTTCTGGTTCACGCTGCCGATGGCCTCGGCTGATGCCGGCACTGCCGAGCCGGCAAGTGCGGCGGCGAATGTATCGGTCCCGCTTTCGTCCGCAGGACTGCGCGTGCTGGTGGCCGAGGACAATCCGGTCAACCAGCAGGTCATCGCCGGCTTCCTGCGCCGCCACGGCGTGACGCCGCGCCTGGTGGGCGACGGCGTGGAGGCCCTGCATGTGCTGACATCGGAGCGCCAGGTCTTCGATGCCGTGTTCATGGATTGCGAAATGCCGAACATGGACGGGTACACGGCGACCGAACGCATCCGCCAGTGGGAAGCGGCGGAAAACCGGGCGCCTGTGTTTATTTGCGGCGTCAGCGCGCATGTGATCCGTGAATACCGCGAGCGGGCCCTTGCCATCGGCATGGATGACTTCATCGCCAAGCCGCTGCAACGCGACGAGCTCGAGCGCATTCTCGCCATTCTTCGTGCCCATCTCTTGCTGCCCGGGGTGGGCATGCCGTGATGCGGCCAAGCCGCAGGCTTCAGAACAGCGGAATCTGGTGACGGTCAAGCGCGCGTGAAGGAGGCTGGAAGAGGTCGCTGCGCAGGGGCGGGCGCTCCATGTCCAGGCCGAGGCGCTTTGTCGCGAGCCGGAAGCGCTGGCGCAGCAACTCCGCGAGCGTGCCCTCGCCGGTCATGCGCGCGCCGAAGCGCGGATCATTGTCACGGCCGCCGCGCATTTGCTGTACGGCCGCCATCACCCGGTCGGCGCGCAGCGGCAAGTGCTCCTGCAGCCAGTTCCGGAACAACTCCTTGACCTCATAGGGCAGGCGCAGCATCACATAGCCGGCCCACTCCGCACCGGCCGCCGCCACCTGCTCGAGAATGACCTCCATCTCGTCGTCGTTCACGAAGGGCATGAGCGGCGCCACCATCGCCCCGACCGGCACGCCGGCCGCCCGCAGCTTCCGGATGGCCAGCAAGCGGCGGTGCGGCGCGCTTGCGCGGGGCTCGAGCAGTTGCGAGAGGCCGCCATCGAGGCTGGTCACCGAAACATAAACGCGCACGAGATTGAGCCGCGCCAGCTCACCGAGCAGATCGAGGTCGCGCAGCACGAGCGCGCTCTTGGTGATGACGGATACCGGGTGCCGCGTCTCCAGCATCACCTCGAGCAGCGAGCGGGTAATTTTCAGCTCGCGTTCGATGGGCTGGTAGGCGTCGGTATTGGCGCCTATATGAATGCAGCTCACCACGTGCCGGGGCAGGGCCAGCTCGCGGCGGAGCAGTTCCGCGGCATTGGTCTTGGCGAACAGCTGGGTCTCGAAGTCGAGGCCGGGCGAGAGATCGAGATAGGCGTGGCTGGGGCGGGCGTAGCAATAAATACAGCCATGCTCGCAGCCTTGGTAGGGGTTGATCGAGAGCGTGAACGGAATGTCGGGCGACTCGTTGCGACTCAGGATGCTGCGGCTTTGCAGCGGCGTGACGGTGGTGGCCAGCGGCGGCAGCGGGTCGGGCGCCAGGGCCCAGCCATCGGGCTCCGCTTCGCTGCGGGTGCTGAAGAAGCGGTTGTCGGGATTGTAGCTGGCGCCACGGCCCTTGCGGACGGCGGGGCCGGGGGGCTTGGCCATGGCGGACTCCTGTTGCGCCAGAATACCCGTGAGCTGTACGGATGAACAGTATTGATGTGTGACAGCCGCGTCGCGAGGTGTCAATCCGCCTGGGGGGAGAGGGGCGGGGGCCACTTTTCCGCTAAGGTAAGGGCCGTCTGGCGGGAGCGGCCCGCCTGGCGTAGCTCCGGGGGAAAGGACGGATGGGTCTGGAAGCGGTAGTGCTGCTGGCGTTGCTGATGTTCCTGGCGGCGCTGCTCTATGCCTCGGTGGGCCATGCCGGCGCTTCCGGCTACCTGGCGGCCATGGCGCTGTTTGGCCTGGCGCCACTGGTGATGAAGCCCTCCGCCCTGATGCTCAATGTCATCGTGGCCAGCATCGCCAGTGTGAAATTCCTGCGTGCCGGCTGCTTTTCGCCCGCGCTGTTCTGGCCCCTGGCGCTGGCGGCGGTGCCCATGGCCTACCTGGGTGGCCTGGTGACGCTGCCGCCGGCCGCCTACAAGCCCATGCTGGGCGTCGTGCTGCTTTATTCCGCCTGGCGCTTCCTGGCGCGGCCGGTGACCGATCCCCTGCAGCCACAGCCGCCCGGCTTGCCCGGTCTGTTGCTGGCGGGGGCGGGCATCGGCCTGCTCTCCGGCCTGACTGGCGTCGGCGGCGGCATCTTCCTCTCGCCGCTGGCGCTTTTCCTGGGCTGGGGTCGGGTGCGTGACGTGTCGGGCGTCGCCGCGCTGTTCATCCTGGTGAATTCCCTGGCCGGTCTGGCCGGCTTCTTTACGCGCCATGGCCTGGTGCTGCCGGAAGGCTTTCCGTTGTGGGCGGTGGCGGTGGTGGTGGGCGGCTGGCTGGGCGCCGAACTGGGCAGTCGCCGCCTGCCGGTCGGCGTGCTGCAGAAAGTGCTGGCGGCGGTGCTGGTGGTGGCCGGCGGCAAGATGTTGCTGACCCTGTAGGCCGGCCTGTTCCACAGGGACTTCCTTCTCGGACTTTGGCCCGACATCAGCCGGAAGAGTCGGGCCGAAGCCCGACCTTGATTGGGTGGCAGAGGCGGTTTGTCGGGCTGACGCCCGACCTGCAGATGAAATGGCAAAAAAAACGCCGGCAGCCGCCGGCGTTTTTTCACAGGAGGGCGCGGGCGCGCCCGGCCCCGGACTCAGTCGTGCTGCTGCAGGGTCAGGCCGCGCGTGGCCTGGTCCAGGTAGCGCGAATCGGACTCGGCGCCGAGCTTGATCATGAGGCGCAGGTCGTTGGGCGCGTCGGCGTGCTTGAGCGCGTCCTCGTAGGTGATCTCGCCGGCCGAGTAGAGATCGTAGAGGGCCTGGTCGAAAGTCTGCATGCCCACTTCGCGCGACTTCTTCATCAGCTCCTTCAGCATGTGCACTTCGCCCTTGCGCACGTGGTCGCCCACCAGCGGCGTATTGAGCAGGACCTCGATACAGGCGCGGCGCGCCTTGCCGTCCGGCGTCGGGATCAGCTGCTGCGCCACGATGCCCTTCATGTTGAGCGACAGGTCCATGTAGAGCTGGTGGTGACGGTCGGCCGGGAAGAAGTGGATGACGCGGTCCAGCGCCTGGTTGGCATTGTTGGCGTGCAGGGTGGCCAGCACGAGGTGGCCGGTCTCGGCGAAGGCGATGGCGAAGTCCATGACTTCGCGCGAGCGGATTTCGCCGATCAGGATCACGTCCGGGGCCTGGCGCAGGGTGTTCTTCAGCGCGACCTCGAACGACTCGGTGTCAATCCCCACCTCGCGCTGCGTCACGATGCAGCCGTTGTGCTGGTGGATGAACTCGATCGGATCCTCGATGGTGATGATGTGGCCGCGCGAGTTGGCGTTGCGGTGGCCGATCATGGCGGCGAGCGAGGTGGATTTGCCGGTACCGGTGCCGCCCACGAACATGATGATGCCGCGCTTGGTCATCGCCAGCTCCTTGACGATGGAGGGCAGCTTGAGCTCGTCCACGTTGGGAATATTGGTCTCGATGCGGCGCAGCACCATGCCGACCAGATTGCGCTGGTAGTAGGCCGACACACGGAAACGGCCGATGCCGCGCGCGGAAATGGCGAAATTGCATTCCTTGGTCTGCGCGAATTCCTTGCGCTGCCCCTCGGTCATCACGCCCAGCACGACCTCGCGCGTCATTTCCGGTGACAGCGGGGTCTTGGTGATGGGCATGACCTTGCCATTGAGCTTGATCGACGGCGGCACGCCGGCGGTGATGAACATGTCCGAGCCGCCTTTCTGCACCATGATCTTGAGCAGGTCTTCAAATTCCATCGTGTCACCCTCCGGCGGCACTGCTTTCACTGCGCAGTGGGCCTGGTCGTTTCGGTTGCGCAGCGGCCTTGCCAGGCCCTCTGCGGGCGGCGCCCATCGCGAGCGCCGGTAAGACAGAACCCGGCAGCGAGCCGGCATGTCACGGTTGTGGAGCGGCGACGCGGCCTCGGGCCGTGCGCCGCACCGGTGTTACTGGAAGTTTTCCGGCACCTTGGCCTTTTCGCGCGCCACCTGCTGCGACACCAGCCCCTTTTGCACCAGGCCCTTCAGGCACTGGTCTAGGGTCTGCATGCCAAGCGCGGCGCCGGTCTGGATGGCCGAGTACATCTGCGCCACCTTGTTCTCGCGAATCAGGTTTCGGATGGCAGGGGTACCGATCATGATCTCGTGCGCCGCGACGCGGCCGCCGCCGTTCTTCTTGCACAGGGTTTGCGAGATCACCGCCTGCAGCGATTCCGAGAGCATGCCGCGCACCATTTCTTTTTCTTCCGCGGGGAACACGTCGATGATGCGGTCCATGGTCTTGGCGGCGGAGGTGGTGTGCAGCGTGCCGAACGAACACGAGATGGCCCGTTTCCGCGGCGGTCAGCGCCAGGCGGATGGTTTCCAGGTCGCGCATTTCGCCGACGAGGATGATGTCGGGGTCTTCACGCAGGGCCGAGCGCAGGGCTTCGGAGAAGCCGAGGGTGTCGCGGTGCACCTCGCGCTGGTTCACCAGGCACTTTTTCGATTCGTGCACGAACTCGATGGGATCCTCGATGGTGAGGATGTGCTCGTAGCGGGTGTTGTTGATGAAGTCGAGCATGGCGGCGAGGGTGGTCGACTTGCCGGAGCCGGTCGGGCCAGTCACCAGCACGATGCCACGCGCGATTTCGGAGATGTTCTGGAAGACCTTGCCCATGCCCAGGTCGTCCATGGACAGCACCTTGGACGGAATGGTACGGAACACGGCGCCGGCGCCGCGGTTCTGGTTGAAGGCGTTGACGCGGAAGCGGGCGACCCCGGGGACTTCGAAGGAGAAGTCGGTCTCGAGGAACTCTTCGAAGTCCTTGCGCTGCTTGTCGTTCATGATGTCGTAGACAAGGCGGTGGACTTCCTTGTGCTCGAGCGGCGGCAGGTTGATACGGCGCACGTCGCCGTCGACGCGGATCATGGGGGGCAGGCCTGCCGAGAGGTGCAAGTCGGAAGCACCGTTCTTGGCGGAGAAGGCAAGCAGTTCGGTAATGTCCATGGAAACTCCAACAGGGCACTCGCGGCAGGGAAACCGCTCTGCCAGAATCGATAATTGTTTTCTATCGGCACAAAGGGCCGGATTCGGGCGTCCGGCTACGTTAACCTCTGCCGGGCCCGGGCTTCAACAAGAGTGAAGATGAGCGAGCTTGCCGAAAACCTGAACGCGCTGCGCGCCCGGATGGCCCGGGCGGAAGTTGCCGCCGACCGCGTGCCGGGCAGTGTGCGCCTGTTGGCAGTCAGCAAGACGCAACCGGCGGAGGCCGTACGCGCGGCGCATGCCGCCGGCCAGGTGGCCTTTGGCGAGAACTACGTGCAGGAAGGGGTGGACAAGATCGCGGCCCTGGCCGACCTGCCCCTCGAGTGGCACTTCATCGGGCCCCTGCAGAGCAACAAGACCCGCGAGGTCGCCGGGCGCTTCCACTGGATGCATTCCCTGGAGCGCGAAAAGATCGCGCGCCGCCTGGACGAGCAGCGGCCGGCCGGGCTGCCACCGCTGCAGGTCTGCATCCAGGTGAACATCGACGACGAGGCCAGCAAGGCCGGCTGCGCCCCGGCCGACCTGCCGGGCCTGGTGCGGACGGTGCTGGCGCTGCCTCGCCTCGAGCTGCGCGGCCTGATGTGCATTCCCCGCCCCGGCAACACGGCCGCGTTCGCCGACCTCGCAAAGACACGGCAGGATTTACTCGCTAGTATTCCCGGGCTTTCGCCGGAGCGCTTCGACACCCTCTCCATGGGCATGTCGGACGACCTCGAAGCCGCCATCGCCGCCGGCAGCACCCTGGTCCGCGTCGGGACCGCCATTTTCGGCGCCCGGGCGAGGCCCGCGCCGGGCTGAGGGCGGGCCGGCGATGGCATTGCCCGGCCAGTTGCCGGGCGGCAAGGTCGGGCTTCCCCCGCACCCCATCCATTCCAGTGCCGTTATCGGGCCGAGGCCCGATCTTCGGACAGGGCGCGTCAGCGCCGGGCAGTCAGGTATAGCGCTATGGGACGGAAAATCGGATTCATCGGAGCAGGCAACATGGCGACCGCGCTGGCTGGCGGCCTGCTCGCCCGCGGCTGGAGCCCGGCCGACATCGCCCTCTCCGACGCCTCTTCGGCGCCGCTCGAGCCGCATGCCGCCCGCGGCTGCTTCACCACCACCGACAACCGCGTGCTGCTGGAGCGTTCCGACGTGATCGTGCTGGCCGTCAAGCCACAGGTCATGAGCGCCGTGCTGAAGCCGCTGGCCGACCTGGCCGCCGCGCGTCGCCCCCTCGTCATTTCCATTGCCGCCGGTATCCCGGTGGCCAGTCTCGCCCGCTGGCTGGGCGGGGCCCTGCCCGTCGTGCGCGCCATGCCCAATACCCCGGCGCTGGTCCAGGCCGGCGCCACCGGCCTCTTCGCCAGCCCCGAGGTGAGCGCGGCGCAGCGGGCCGAGGCCGAGGCCATCCTCGGCGCCGTCGGCATCACCCTCTGGGTCGGTGACGAAGCGCTGATCGACGCCGTGACCGCCGTTTCCGGCTCCGGCCCCGCCTACTTCTTCTATGTCATGGAAGCCATGATGGCCGCCGGCCGCGAGCTCGGGCTCGACGAGGCCACGGCCCGCGCCCTGACCCTGCAGACCGCGCTGGGCGCCGCGCAGATGGCGGTGTCCGCCGACGTCGGCCCGGCCGAGCTGCGTCGCCGCGTGACCTCGCCGGGTGGCACCACCGAACGCGCCATCGCCGCCTTCGACGATGCCGATCTCAAGGCCGTGTTCGGCCGGGCCCTTGCGGCCTGCGCCGCGCGCGGCACGGAGCTCGCCGAGCAGCTCGGCAAATCGGACTAGTCCCCTTCTGCTGCCTTTATTCAGGATGACTGCATGAATCCGCTCAACCAGATCAGCGTCTTGCTGCTCACTACGGCTTTCGACATCTACATCATCATCCTGTGGCTGCGCTTCCTGCTGCAGCTGCTGCATGCCGACTACTACAACCCGATTGCCCAGTTCACGGTGCGCGCCACGGCGCCGCTGGTGGATCCGCTGCGCCGCATCATGCCCGGCAACCGCAGCTGGAACCCTGCCGCGCTGGCGCTGATCGTGCTGTTCAAGATGATCGAGATCACCCTGGTCGGCATGCTGGGCGGCAGCGGCACGATGTCGCCGCCAGCGCTGATCCTCTACACCGTGGTCTCGCTGCTGTTCCTCGCGGCCGACTTCTATTTCTGGACGCTGATCATCGGCGTCGTGCTGTCCTGGGTCGCGCCTGGCAGCTACAGCCCGGCCGCGGTGCTGGTGCACCAGATCACCGAGCCGCTGCTGGCGCCCTGCCGTCGGCTGATGCCGAACATGGGAGGCATCGACCTGTCGCCCATCATTGCCTTCCTCGGCATCCAGGTATTCAAGATCCTGCTCTCCGCCGCGGCAGGACAGCTCTTCCCCCTGCTGCACTGAGCGCGGCATGGCCGGGCCGCTGCGCCGGGACGGCGATGATGTGGTACTGGTCATCCATGCCCAGCCCGGCGCGCGCCAGAGCGAGTTCGCCGGGCTGCATGGCGAGGCGCTGAAAGTGCGCCTCGCGGCACCGGCCCAGGAAGGCAAGGCCAACCGCGAGCTCTGCCGTTTCCTGGCCACGGCCTTCGGCGTGCCGCTGGCGTCGGTGGAGCTGTTGAATGGTGAAAGCAGCCGTCACAAGCGGGTGAAAATCAGTTCGCCGCGCCTCTGGCCCCCTGCATTGGCCGCGTGGCAGTGATATAAGGGCAATCTGTAGCGGTCGCGTGAGCGACTGATAAAAAGAATACGGCGCGATGAGCGGCTACCAGGGCTCCGTCTCGCGCAGCAGACGCCCCGCATGTTTCGAGGGATGACAATCGTATGGATCAGCTTTCCCACCAGGTCGAGAATTTCACCGCCTGGAAACAGGCGATCGCCCGTGAGATCGCCCGCTACCGCAGCTGGCTGAACAACCAGGGCCTCAACAACCAGGAAGTGGACGAGCGTCTTTCCGCATCGCTGAAGTCGCTGCGTGCCGACCGCATCCTGCTCGCCTTCGTCGGCGAGTTCTCGCGCGGCAAGTCCGAGATGATCAACGCCATTCTCGGCCGTCATTACGGCCAGCGACTGCTGCCTACGCGCATCGGCCGCGCCACCATGTGCCCGACCGAACTCTTCTACGATTCGACGGCAACCGGCGCCTACATCAAGCTGCTGCCCATCCAGACGCGCGCCAGCAACCAGTCCATCCAGGGCTGGAAGGAACAGCTCGAGCACTGGGTGCACCTGACCATCAACCTCGATGACCAGCAGGCCATGAAGAAGGCCTTCACCGAAGTCGCGCAGACGCGCGAGGTGACCACCGAGGAGGCCGCCGAGCTCGGCTTTGACGTGCAGTACCTGGAGCCGTCGCTGGGCAAGTCGGGCCATGTGCACATCCCGGCCTGGCGCCACGCCATGATCAACATCGACCATCCGCTGCTGCGCCAGGGCCTCGCCATCATCGACACGCCGGGCCTGAACGCACTCGGCGCCGAGCCCGAGCTCACGCTCTCGCTGCTGCCCGAGGCGCAGGCACTGGTCTTCATGCTCTCCGCCGATACCGGCGTGACGGCGTCCGACTTCGCCATCTGGAACAACCACGTCTCGGAGATCGCCCAGCGCCGCGGCGCCGCCGTGTATGCCGTGCTCAACAAGATCGACCTGCTCTGGGACGAGGACGAGGAGCCGGAGGTGGCCGAGGAGGCCGTGCTGCGCCTGGCGCGCCTGACGGCCAAACAATTGCACCTGGCACCGGAGCACGTGCTGGCGCTCTCCGCCAAGCAGGGCTACAAGGCCCGCCTGTCCAACGACCGCGAACTCCTGAAGCGCAGCCGCCTCGAAACGCTGGAGGCGGCGCTGGCGCGTTCCGTGGTGAACGCGAAGGAGGGCGCGCTCAAGCGCTCCCTCCTTCGCGAACTCGCCGACATGGTCGAGGCCAGCCGCCAGGCCGTGCTTGCCCAGCGCGTCCGGCTCGAGGCCGAAGAGCGTGTGCAGGCCAGCGGCCATCGCGACACCGAGCACGAGCTCGTGCTGCTGACCCGTGCCACCCAGCAGGAGCAGAACGCCTACGCCAAGCGCCTCGCCTTCCTGCAGCAGAGTCGCAGGATTCTCGAGCAGCAGCTGCCGCGCCTGGTGGGCACCGTGTCGCCCGCTCACTTCGAGGGCTACCTCAAGCGGGCCCGCGTGCAGATGGAGGACGGCAAGCTCGGCATGGGCATGCCGGCGGCCGTGACGGCATTCTTTCTCGGGCTCAAGACCGACTTCGGCCGGTTCCGCCAGGAGGTCGAGACCACGCAGCTGCTGATCCAGAAACTCTACGACCGCTATGCCACGGAAACCGGTGCCGCAGCGCCGCCCATGCCGCGCCATGACGCCAGCCAGTACCAGCTCGACCTGGACGAGCTGGAAAATCGCGCCGCGCCCTTCAAGAACCGTCTCGGCAGCCTGATGGGCAGCCAGCAGAAGCTGGGCGAGCGCTTTTTCGAGACGGTGGCCCGCGAGGCGGGCGAAGTGCATGCCCGCGCCCGTGCCGACGCCGAGCGCTGGTGCAAGCAGGCACTGGCGCCGCTCATGCAGCAGACCCTGGAAGCCAAGAAGCGCCTGGAGCAGCAGATGGCCAAGCTGAACAACCTGCGCAATTTCGGGGAGAACCGTTTCGAGAAGGCGGGCTCCATCAAGGAGCAGCGCGAGGCGCTGCGCGAACAGCAGACCCTGCTTGAGGACATCCTCGGGCGGCTCAAGGACCCGGCCCTCGGCGCGCCA
Source organism: Moraxellaceae bacterium (assembly GCA_020697295.1). Lineage (GTDB taxonomy): Bacteria > Pseudomonadota > Gammaproteobacteria > Pseudomonadales > Moraxellaceae > UBA2031. The sequence continues at coordinate 130,160 of JAJFBF010000010.1, forward strand.
CAGGCGGCCTGAGGTCGGGACGGGCTGCAGGCTGGGCTTCAGCACGATGGCAGCGATGCAACCGGCGCCGTCGTTACGCTGAAGCCCGACCTGAAGCGAAGAGGGCTGCGTCCGGCCTGCCGACTTCCCGCCGTACGCAAGCCCCCTGTAGACTTGCGGGCCTTGCTGACAGTCGTATCACCATGCCCCAGTCCATCCCCGCCGACTCCGTCGGTCTCGTAACCCCGCAGACCGCGCACTTCGCCGAGCCCCTGATGCTCGAGTGCCGGCGCGCCCTCGCGGGATTCGACATCGTCTACGAAACCTACGGCACCCTGAACGAGCTGCGCGACAACGCCGTGCTGATCTGCCACGCGCTCTCCGGGCATCACCATGCCGCCGGCTACCACAGCATGGACGACAGCAAGCCGGGCTGGTGGGACGAGTGCATCGGCCCGGGCAAGGTCATCGACACCAACCGCTTCTTCGTGGTCTCCCTGAACAACCTCGGTGGCTGCAACGGCTCCACCGGGCCGTCGTCGCTGAATCCGGAAACCGGCCAGAACTTCGGCCCTGATTTTCCCATGGTCACGGTGAAGGACTGGGTCAATGTGCAGGCCCGTCTTTCCGATCATCTCGGCATCGAGCAGTGGGCGGCCGTGGTGGGCGGCTCGCTGGGCGGCATGCAGGTGCTGCAGTGGGCCATCGATTACCCGACGCGCATCCGCCACGCCGTGGTGATCGCCAGCGCGCCCAAGCTATCGGCGCAGAACATCGCCTTCAATGAAGTCGCGCGCCAGTCCATCCTCACCGATCCGGATTTCCACGGCGGTCGCTACTACCAGTACGACACGTTTCCCAAGCGCGGCCTGATCCTCGCGCGCATGGTGGGCCACATCACCTACCTCTCCGACGAGGCCATGAAGCAGAAATTCGGCCGCGACCTGCGCTCGGGACAGTTCATGTACGGTTTCGATGTGGAGTTCCAGGTGGAGTCCTACCTGCGTCACCAGGGCGAGACCTTCTCGCGCAACTTCGACGCCAATACCTACCTACTCATGACCAAGGCGCTGGATTATTTCGATCCGGCGCGCGAGTACGGCAACGAGCTGCCCGCCGCGTTGCGCCATGCGCTGTGCCGTTTCCTGGTGATTTCTTTCACCACCGACTGGCGGTTCGCCCCGGAGCGTTCGCGCGAAATCGTCGATGCACTCATTCAGGAAGGCAAGGACGTGGTGTATGCGGACATCGACGCGCCGCAGGGCCACGACTCCTTCCTCATGCCGATCCCGCGCTACCTCGACATTTTCGGCGCCTACATGAAGGGCATCGCCGTTGGTGGCGAACCGGAGGGGGTGTCCGATGCGGCTTGACCTGAAACTCGCGGAACAGTGGGTCAGCCCCGGCGCGCGCGTGCTCGACCTGGGCTGCGGCGACGGTGAGCTGCTCGCGCACCTGCGCGACAACTTCGGCGTGCACGGCTACGGCATCGAGATCGATGCCGACCGCATCACCTCGGCCATCTACCGCGGCGTCAACGTGATCCAGCAGGACCTCAACCGTGGTCTTGGCAATTTCCGCGACGGCAGCTTCGACACCGTGATCATGACGCAGGCGCTGCAGGCCGTGGAAAAGCCCGATGTACTGCTCGACGACATGCTGCGCGTGGCGCGCGAGGCCATCATCACCTTCCCGAATTTTGCGCACTGGTCGGCCCGCGTCTACATCGGCCTGCGCGGCATGATGCCGGTGTCCGAGGCGCTGCCCTACACCTGGTACAACACGCCCAACATTCACCTGTGCACCTTTCGCGACTTCGATGCGTTGTGCGCGGCCAAGGGCATCACGGTGCTGGACCGGCTCGCGGTCGACGGCGGTCAGCAGGGCAGCTTCCTGGCGCGTCTCTTCCCGAATCTCTTCGGCGAAGTCGCGATCTACCGCGTCACGCTCCGGTAGTCGCGCTCCCGCGGGGGCGTCGCATTGCTGCAGGGAGTCTTCGCAACTCCACCGGGGTCGCTTCTCGACGGCCAGCGACGTCACGCGGAGGTCGCCCGTCTATGTGACGAGGGCCAGCCCAATGCAGGTCGGGCTTCAGCCCGACGGTGCTGCACAGCTCATCCGGATCCGGCGCGCTTGAAGTGCAACGCCCCCGGATCACCCACCTTACGGACCCTGACATGACGCAACTCGTGCTCGCCACCGGCAATGCCGGCAAACTGAAAGAGCTGCAGGCACTGCTGGCCGGGCAGCCCTTCACCATCGTCACGCAGAAGTCGCTCGGCGTGAGCGATGCGGACGAGACTGGTCTCAGCTTCGTGGAAAACGCCATCCTGAAGGCGCGCCATGCATCGCGCGCCACCGGCCTGCCGGCGCTGGCGGACGATTCGGGGCTGTGCGTGGATGCGCTGGGCGGCGCGCCGGGTATTTACTCCGCGCGTTATTCGGGCGACGGCGCCACCGATGCGCGCAACAACGAGAAGCTGCTGCAGGCGCTGCGGCCCCTGCGTGGTGGCGCGCCGCTGACGGCACGCTTCGTCTGCGTGCTGGCGCTGGTGCGCCATGCGGACGATCCGCTGCCGCTGATCTGTCAGGCCGAGTGGGAAGGCGAGATTCTCGAGTCGCCGCGCGGCGAGCAGGGCTTTGGCTACGACCCGCTGTTCTGGGTGCCTTCGGCGGGCATGAGCAGCGCCGAGCTGCCGCGCGAGCGCAAGAATGCGCTCAGCCATCGTGGCAAGGCGCTGGCACTGCTGGAGGCGCGCATCGAGCGATTCCTGCAGTCAGCCCCGCAGTCTCCGTCCCGCCCGTAGACCGGTATTCAGCCCGACGGCATTCCCTGCTGCCGGACTGATGGCACTGTCGCCGGGAATGGGCGCCGAGGTCGGGCTGATACCCGATCTGCGCAGGGCTAGCGGGTGGCAAGTTTGAGGATGGTTTTCCACTCGGCCGCGGTGACGGGCATCACCGAGAGGCGCGAGCCTTTTTGCAGCAGCGCGAGGCCCGCCAGCGCCGGTATCGTCCGGAGCACGGCAAGCGGCAGCAGCTGCGCGAATTTCTCCCCGAAGCGCACATCGACACCATCCCAGCGGGGCTGGTCGGCAGGCGACTTCGGGTCGAAGTAGGGACTGTCGGGATTGAACTGGCCGGGGTCGGGGTAGGCGGTGCGCGCAATCGTCATGGTGCCGGCGATGCCGGGCTCCGGACAGCTCGAGTGATAGAAGAGCGCTTCGTCGCCGGCCTGCATGGCGCGCAGGAAATTCCGCGCCTGGTAGTTGCGTACGCCGTCCCAGAGTGACACCTTGCGTTGCGCGAGGTCGTCGATGGAAAACACCGACGGTTCCGATTTCAATAGCCAGTACGCCATCGTCTGCTCCCCGGTTTTCCGCATGATCGCATTGCCGCCGCTTTCACTCTATATCCATGTGCCGTGGTGTGTGCGCAAGTGCCCCTACTGCGACTTCAATTCGCATGCGGCCGGTGCCGGGCTGCCGGAGCGCGAATACATAGCAGCGCTGCTGGTCGATCTGGAGCAGGACGCCGCACTGGCACAGGGCCGCCCGATTGCAACGATCTTCATTGGCGGCGGCACGCCTTCGCTATTTTCCGCCGCCGCCTACGAGGAGCTCTTTGCCGGCCTGCGCCGGCACCTGGTGCTGGCCGAAGATATTGAAATCACCCTCGAGGCCAACCCGGGGACGGTCGAGCAGGAGAAGTTCCGCGCCTATCGCGCGCTAGGCATCAACCGGCTCTCCATCGGCGTGCAGAGTTTCGCGCCGGAGCAGCTCAAGGCGCTGGGCCGTATCCACGGCCGCGACGAGGCCCTGCGTGCCGCCGAAGCAGCACGCGCGGCGGGCTTCGACAACTTCAATATCGACCTGATGCACGGCCTGCCCGGGCAGTCGCTGGACGATGCGCTGGCGGACATCCGGCAAGCCATCGCGCTCGCGCCGACGCACCTGTCCTGGTACCAGCTCACCATCGAGCCCAACACCGCGTTCTACCGCGATCCGCCCGTGCTGCCGGAGGACGACACGCTGTGGGCGATACAGGAGGAAGGCCAGGCCGTGCTGGCTGCTGCAGGCTATCGCCAGTACGAGGTGTCGGCCTATGCGCAGGCGGGGCGCGAGTGCCGGCACAACCGCAACTACTGGGAGTTCGGCGATTACCTCGCGCTTGGCGCCGGTGCGCACGGCAAGATCACGCGACATGCGGGCAGCAATCGTGGCGCGTCGACACCCGATACACAGCGGCGGATTGATGTGGCCGGGAGCGCGCTGCTGCGCGAGGGCGGCGTGTGGCGCTATGCCAAGACGCGACAGCCGCGCGACTACCTGGCGGCGCGCGAGACTGGCCGCTTCAGCGCCAGTACCAGTTTTGTCGAGACCGAGGCGCTGGTGTTCGAATTCATGCTGAACACCCTGCGTCTGCGCGACGGCGTGCCGGCTGCGCTGTTTGCCGAACGCACGGGGCTTGCGCTGACAATGGTGGCGGACACGCTCGCTGCCCTGCGCCGTGAAGGCCTGCTGGTGGACGATGATGCCCGCCTGGCCTGCACGCCTGCGGGCTTCAACTATCTCAATACCGTGCTGCAGCGATTCCTGGCGTGATGGCGCCTGCTTCGGCAATTCGCTGAGGGGGCGGCAGGTTAACTCGCTGCCTGCTGGCGCAACCGGTATTCGCGGAACGCGAAGCCGAGGGCGACGAATACGGCGAGCACTGCGATCCCGATACCGAAGGCCCTGGCCTTCATGCTCGCCTCCTTTTTTCTTGTCCTGGTAGTTGTCCTGCGTGGCCGGGCGTTTCTACACCGCGCGGTAGAGCAGATCCCATACGCCGTGGCCCAGCTTCTGGCCGCGCTTCTCGAACTTGGTCAGCGGGCGATAGTCGGGTCGCTCGGCGTAGTGTCCCTTGCCGGCCATGTTCTCGTAGCCGGGCGCCGCCTCCATATGCTCCAGCATCCACTCTGCGTAATTTTCCCAGTCGGTGGCCATGTGGAACACGCCGCCCGTCCTGAGCTTGCGCCGGATGAGCGCGGCGTTTTCGGCATTCACGAAGCGGCGCTTGTAGTGGCGCGCCTTCTGCCAGGGATCCGGAAAATACAGCTGCACGGTGTCGATGCTGCCGTCGGCGAAGCGCAGGTCCAGCAGCTCCAGCGCGTCCTCGTCCAGGATGCGGACATTGGAAATGTCACGCGTGCCGAGCTCGAAGCAGAGCTGGGCGACGCCCGGCTCGTGGATTTCGATGCCGATGAAGTCGCGCTCGGGCGCGGTCTGCGCCATCTCTGCCAGCGAATATCCCATGCCAAAACCGATTTCCACCGTCAGTGGCGCCTTGCGCCCGAAGACCTGAGGGGCATTGAACGGTTCGCGCGAGCGCGGCAACAGGTAGCGTGCGGAAAAATCCGCCATGCCCTGCTTTTGCGAGGTCGTGAACGGCGAGGAACGGCGCATGAAGGTCTGGATGCGGCGCATGAAAGGGGCGTCTTGGGGCTTCTCGTCGGTCATCGAAGGCATCTGCGCGGAGGTGGTGGGTGGGCCGGACCGAGGCCCGACCTGCAGTGTCAGATCAGAAGAACTTGCCTTCCAGCGGACTGGAGGCGGAGGCGTAGAGCTTCTTGTCCATGCGGCCTGCCAGGAAGGCTTCGCGGCCGGCCTCGACGGCCTTGCGCATGGCCGACGCCATGAGCACGGGATCTTTTGCCTTTGCGATGGCGGTGTTCATCAGTACGCCCTCGCAGCCGAGCTCCATGGCCACCGCGGCATCGGAGGCCGTGCCCACACCGGCATCGACGATGATGGGCACGCGCGCCTGCTCGAGGATGATGCGCAGGTTATACGGATTCACGATGCCGAGGCCGGAGCCGATGAGCGAGCCCAGGGGCATCACGGCGACGCAGCCCATTTCTTCGAGCCGCTTGGCCACGATGGGGTCGTCGGAGGTGTAGACCATGACCTCGAAGCCTTCGGCCACGAGCGTCTCCGCGGCCTTCAGGGTCTCGGTGATGTTCGGGTACAGCGTCTTTTCATCACCCAGCACCTCGAGCTTCACCAGGCGATGGTCATCGAGCAGTTCACGCGCGAGGCGGCAGGTGCGCACGGCGTCCTCCGCCGTGTAGCAGCCCGCCGTGTTGGGCAGGATGGTGAACCGCTCTGGCGGAATCACCTCGAGCAGGTTGGGCTCGCCCTTGTTCTGGCCGATGTTCGTCCGGCGCACGGCAACGGTGACGATTTCGGCGCCACTCATGTCGATGGCGGCTTTCGTCTCGGCGAGATCCTTGTACTTGCCGGTGCCGACCAGCAGGCGGGAGGAGTAGGTTTTTCCGGCAATCGTTAGCGTGTCAGCCATGGTGTGCCTCGTTGTGCCCCTGGAGCGGGCCTGGATCGGATATGCCGGGCGCCTCTGCGGTCACGGCGAATGAAGCGATTTGCTCTTGAAGGCGCGCCTGCCGGCGCTCCCTGGTGTATCAGCGTCTGGCGCTCAGCCGCCGCCGATGGCCTGCACGATCTCCACGCGATCGCCGGGCTGCAGGCAGATCGTGCCGTGCTGGCTGCGCGGCGCGATCTCGCCATTGAGCTCCACGGCGATCCGCTTGCCGGCGAGCTCCAGCTCGGCAATCAGTGCTGCCAGTGTCGCGCGCTCGGCGATGTCGCGGGGTTCCCCGTTCAGCTGGATCTGCATGTCAGTGTCCGATCTTCAGTGTGGCCCAGGCGAGCACGGCCCAGCCGGCGATGAAGGCGAGGCCGCCGATCGGCGTGATGGCGCCGAACCAGCGCGGCGCACCCAGCGTCATCGCATAGAGGGAGCCCGAGAACACCACGATGCCGGCCTGCAGCAGCCAGCCAGCAGGTTTGACGCCCGTGAGTCCGGGCTGGTTCAGCAGGAGCAGGCCGAGGCCGAGCAGGCCCAGCGCATGCCAGGCATGGTATTGCACGCCAGTGTGCCACCACGCGAGCTGCTCGGCGGAGACGCGGGCCTTGAGGCCATGCGCACCAAAGGCGCCGAGGAGGACGACCAGCATCAGGTTGAGGCTGCCGAGGAACACAAAATTGGGCATGACGTTATCCGGGCGTTGGCGGCAAACAAAAACGCCGCACGATGGCGGCGTTAGTGTAATGGCCGGCGGCGATCAAGTCAGGCGATGAGCGCGCCCTTGATCTTCTCCATGGCGTTCTTTTCCAGCTGCCGGATGCGCTCGGCCGACACGCCGTATTCGGCGGCCAGTTCATGCAGCGTGGGCTTCTCTTCCGCCAGCCAGCGGCGCGTCAGGATGTCCTTGCTGCGGGCGTCAAGGCGCTCCATGGCGGCCATCAGGCGCTCCGTGGAATCAGCCTCCCAGTCAGCCTCTTCGAGCTGCACGGCGGGATCGTAGCGGTTGTCCTCGAGGTAGTAGACCGGGGCCTGGCCGGCACGGTCCTCGTCCTCGTCGGGCGAGGCGTCGAAGGAGGCATCGTAGGCGTAGAGGCGGCCTTCCATCTCCAGCACCTGGTCGGGTGTCACCTTCAGGTCGGTGGCGATACTCTCGGCCTCGGCCAGCGAAAGGCGGCCGCTACCCTTCTTCTTGCTGCGCAGGTTGAAGAACAGCTTGCGCTGGGCCTTGGTCGTGGCGACCTTCACGATGCGCCAGTTACGGATCACATATTCGTGGATTTCGGCTTTGATCCAGTGCACGGCGAAGGACACCAGACGCACGCCCATGCGCGGGTCGAAACGCTTGACTGCCTTCATCAGGCCGACGTTGCCTTCCTGGATCAGGTCCGCCTGCGGCAGGCCGTAGCCAGAGTAACTTTTGGCAATGTGCACCACGAAGCGCAGGTGCGACAGCACGAGCTGGCGCGCGGCATCCACGTCCTCTTCGGTGAAATAGCGCTCGGCGAGCGCGCGCTCCTCCTCCGCGGACAGCACAGGAATGCTGTTCACGGTCGTCATGTAGGAGCCCAGGTTGACACCCGGCACTGCCGGCATTGACAGGGCAACGGGTACCAGCGAGGTGTTCGTCATGGCCAACTCCTCAGGATTGGTCTGGTTCATAAAAACCATATTAGCACCCGAAATAGTCGAGTGCTAATTGGTATCCTACCAATTTACTAGGGATTGGGCGGCTCACTGGAATTGGCTGGGAGGCCTGGCGGGTTCACGGCGCCACGGCACGCTGATGACGGCCTACGGCCAGCCAGGCGCCCAGGATGCCGAGTAGCGAACTCAGCCCGAGCAAGCCGGCGAATTCTGCCAGGCCCGGCCCCTGGAGCTGGAAGGGGCTCTGGTATAGCGACGCCAGGGCCTGCACCGGGGAATCCAGCCAGATAAAAAAGGCGGCGACCGCGATACAGGCCAGCGCCCCGCCCAGCAGGCCCGTCCAGAGGCCGCTGTACAGGAAGGGGCGTCGCACGAAGGCATCCGTTGCACCCAGCAGGGAGAGGATGCGGACCTCGTCCTTGCGAGCCTCGATTTCGAGGCGGATGGTATTGCCGATCACCAGCAGCACCGTGGCGCCCAATGCGCCCGCCAGTGCCCAGAGCAGGCGCTGGCCGAGCTCGAGGATGGCGGCCAGGCGCTGTACCCATGCCAGGTCGATATCCGCGGCATCCACCTCGGGCAGGGCGGCCAGGCTGTCACGCAGCCGCTCGACGCCCGCTGGATCGATGGCCGCAGGGGTTACCACGATCACGGCCGGGAGCGGGTTGCTGTCCAGCAGGTCCAGCACGCCGCCATATCCGGACAGCGAGCGGAACTCCTCCAGGGCCTGGGCAGAGGTGATCAGGCGCGCGTCGGACACGTCGGTGCGAATGCCCAGTTCGGTGCGGAGGGCCTGCTGGCGCTCGGCCGGCAGCCCCTGGTGCAAATAAAGCGATATCTGGGCCTGCCCGCCCCAGCCGGTAGTCAGCTGCTGGGCATTCCCCAGCAGGAGATAGAGAGAAGAGGGGAGGGAGAGCGCCAGGGCTACCACCAGCAGCGTCATCAGCGTGGAGAGTGGCGTGCTGGCAAGCCGCCTCAGGCTGGCCTTCGCCTCGCGGGCGTGATGTTCACGCCAGTGGGTGAGGCGGCTGCCGGCGCTCTGCCGGGATTTCTGTGCGCCACTCATGCCACGTCTCCTACCAGGCGACCGTCGCGCAGCGTTAGCAGGCGATGGCGGTAGCGGGCCACGAGGGGCAGGTCGTGGGTGGCGATCAGGATGCTGACGCCCACGGAAGACAGTTCCTCGAAGATGTTCATGACGCTGGTGGCAAGGTCGGGGTCGAGGTTGCCGGTGGGCTCGTCGGCCAGCAGCAGCAGGGGCTTGCTGACCACGGCGCGGGCGATGCCGACGCGCTGCTGCTCGCCACCCGAGAGGGCCGGCGGCAGGGACTTGCTGCGGTGGGCGAGCCCGACCATGTCGAGTGCGGCATGCACGCGGCGCGGAATGTCGCGGCGGTCCATGCCGTTGATGATCAGCGGCAGGGCAACGTTGTCGAAGATGCTGCGGTCATCGAGCAGGTTGTGGTCCTGGAAGACCATGCCGATCTGGCGGCGGGCATAGGCCACGGCGCGGCCCTTGAGCTTGCCGTAGTCGTTGCCGTTGACCTCGACGCGCCCGCTCGAGGCGCGTTCGATGAGCAGGATGAGCTTGAGCAGGGTGGACTTGCCCGCGCCGGAGTGGCCGGTGAGGAAGGCCATCTCGCCGGTGCCGAGGGTGAAGCTCACCTCTTTCAGCGCGTCCATCCCGGGCGCGTAGCTCTTGCTGACCCTGTCGAAAACGATCATGGCTTATTTTTCGTCGTCGAAGAGGGCGGACACGAAGTCCTGGGCCTTGAACGGGCGCAGGTCGTCGATCTTCTCGCCGACACCGATGTAGCGGATGGGCACATTGCTGCGCGCCGCGATGTTGAAGAGCATGCCGCCCTTGGCGGTGCCATCGAGCTTGGTCACGGTGACACCGGTGAGCCCCAGCGCCTGGTCGAACTCCTGCACCTGGGCGAGGGCGTTCTGGCCGGTGCCGGCGTCTACCACCAGCATGATTTCGTGCGGAGCGGTGGGGTCGATCTTCTTGATGACGCGCAACACCTTCTTCATTTCTTCCATGAGGTTGGTCTTGGTGTGCAGGCGGCCGGCGGTGTCGGCGATGAGCACGTCGATACCCTTGGCCTTCGCCGATGTCAGGGCGTCGAAGATGACCGAGGCGGAGTCGGCGTTGCTGCCCTGGGCGATCACGGGCACGTCGTTGCGCTCGCCCCAGATGAAAAGCTGCTCCACCGCGGCGGCGCGGAAAGTGTCGCCGGCGGCGAGCATCACGCTGTGGCCGTCCTTCTGGAAACGCTTGGCGAGCTTGCCGATGGTGGTGGTCTTGCCGACGCCGTTGACGCCCACCATGAGGATCACGAACGGCTTCTTTGTCGTGTCGATAACCAAGGGCGCGACATGCGGCTCGAGCAGCTCGGCCAGCTCCTTCTGCAGGGCCTTGTAGAGGGCGTTGGAATGGGTGAGTTCGGCGCGCTCGACCTGACCGGTGAGCTTGTCCAGGATGCGGCGGGTGGCATCGACGCCGATGTCCGCGACCAGCATCTGGGTCTCGATGTCTTCGAGGAGCTCGTCATCGATCTCCTTGCCGCCGATGAGCAGCGTGGCCATGCCGTTGCTGAACGAGCTGCGGGTGCGCGACAGGCCCGCTTTCATGCGGCTGAGGAAACTGGATTCGGTGGATTCTTGGTCGGACATGGGGACAGCGGACTCGGGCCGGACGGCCTATGCAGGGACTTTGCAGGATGGGCTATGCTACCAGCCCTTTCGGCCCGTCTGAACCGTTTGGCGGGCCGCGGACCGTATTGCCTTTGTCCCTTGCCGGACCCGGAGCCTCAATGCCCCGCAGTCTCTCCTTGCGTCCGCTCTTGCTGGCCTGCGCACTGCTCGCCTCGCCTTGCGCCCTTGGCGCCGAGGCGGCCCTCACTTCCGAGTTCACGCTCGACAACGGCCTCAAGGTCGTCGTGCGCGAGGACCATCGCGCGCCGGCCCTGGTGGTCCAGGTCTGGTACCGCATCGGCTCGGCGTACGAACCGTCCGGCCTGACCGGCATGTCCCATGCCCTCGAGCACATGATGTTCAAGGGCACGCAGAAAGTGCCCTCCGGCGAGTTCTCCCGCATCGTCGCGCTCTATGGTGGCGAGGACAACGCCTTCACCACCGACGACTACACGGCGTATTACCAGGTCTATACCGCCGACAAGCTGCCTCTGGCGCTGGAGCTGGAGGCCGATCGCATGACCGGCCTCGTGCTGAAACCCGACGAGGTCGCCCAGGAAATCCGCGTGGTCATGGAGGAGCGCCGTCTGCGCACCGACGACAACCCGCAGTCGCTCGCCATGGAGCGCTTCCTGACCCTGGCCTGGCTTACCAGCCCGAGCCGAGTTCCGACCATCGGCTGGATGGCCGACCTCGAGAACATGAAGCTGGAAGACCTGCGGCGCTGGTACGAAACCTGGTACACGCCCAACAACGCCACCCTTGTGGTGGCGGGCGATGTCGATCCCCAGGCCGTGCGCCAGTACGCAGAGCGCTTCTTCGGCACGATTCCGGCACGGCCCCTGCCGGCGGTGCGCCCGCCGCGCGAACTGCCCGAGCCGGGCGAACGCCTGCTGAAGCTCAGCTTGCCCGGCAAGGTGCCGGCACTTTACGTCGGCTATAACCTGCCTTCCCTCAAGACCGGTCAGCCGGGCGAGGCCGAGGCGCTGCGCATGCTGGCCGGCGTGCTCGACGAGGGCATCAGCGCCCGCCTCGAGACGCGCCTCGTGCGTGAGCAGCAGGTCGCGGCCGCCATCGCCTCCGGCTACGACGCCTTCACGCGCGGCGACTCCATGCTGATGGTGCGCGCCGTGCCCGCACCCGGCCGCACCCTGGAGGAGTTGCAGGCGGCCCTGTTCGCCGAAATCGAGAAACTGAAGACGGAAGCGATCGAGGAGGACGAGCTCAAGCGCGTCTACGCGGGCTATGTCTCGGCGGATGTCTTCGAGCGCGATTCGGTGCGCGAGCAGGCCTCCACCATCGGCCAGCTCGAGAGCGTCGGCTACTCGTGGCGGCT
>JAJFBF010000082.1 GCA_020697295.1 Moraxellaceae bacterium
GGTGACCTTGCCGGCCTGGTGACCGCACTGCTTGGCGTCGGAGACCTGGTTTTCGATCTGGATGGCGCAGGCGCCGGCTTCGATCATCTTCTTGGTCAGGAGGTAGGTGGCTTCCTCGTTACCGAAACCGGCATCGATGTCGGCGATGATGGGCACGACGTGGGTCTGGAAGCCGTTGATCTTGGCTTCGACTTCGGCGGCCTTGGCCTTGTCGCCAGCATCTTCGGCCTTCTGCAGGGCACGGAAGAGGTCGTTCAGCTCACGGGCATCGGCCTGGCGCAGGAAGGTGTAGATCTCCTCGATCAGGGCCGGCACGGAGGTCTTCTCGTGCATGGACTGGTCGGGAAGCGGGCCGAAATCGGAACGCAGGGCGGCAACCATCCAGCCGGACAGGTAGATGTACTTCTTGTCGGTGGTGCCGAAGTACTTCTTGTTGGCGATCATCTTCTGCTGGGCAACGAAGCCGTGCCAGCAACCCAGGGACTGGGTGTACTTGCTGCTGTCGGCGTCGTATTCAGCCATGTCCTTGCGCATGACGGCGGCGGTGTACTTGGCGATGTCCAGGCCGGTACGGAAGCGGTTCTGCACGATCATGCGGGCCGCATCTTCCGGGTGAATGGCACCCCAGGTGCCGCCGAGCTTGGCCTTGACGGCGCGGACGTGTTCGAGTGCAGAGGCGTACGTAGTCATGACGTTTTCCTGTTGCTGGGAGTTTAGGCACTGGCAGTAAAAGGATGAGCGGCCAGGTCCTTGGGAGCGCGCAGAGTAAGGGCTGTGGCATAATTTCACTAATTTATAGTTTTTATTCCCGGTATTTATTTTATGAATATTGAGCGGGTCGACCTGAACCTCCTTATCTATCTGGATGTGCTCCTGCGGGAGAAGAATGTCACCCGGGCGGCCGAAAACCTGGGCATTACGCAGCCGGCAATGTCCAATATTCTCAAAAGGTTACGGGCTGTATTTGAGGATCCACTTTTAATACGTTCCAGCGAAGGCATGACTCCGACCGAGCGTGCCCTGGCCCTGCAGCCCCGCCTGCGCGAGGCCATTGACGGCCTCAACCAGATATTCGAGTCGCAGGAGGACTTCCGGCCCCGGTCCAGCTCGCGGGTGTTCCGCATCATGGCCGCCGACTATGCCGAGGCCACCCTGATCCCGGCCCTGGCCAAGGCGATGCGTACGGAATCCCCCTCAGTGGTGCTGGACTTCCTCACCCCCTCCGACGTGACTTATCGAGACATGGAGCTGGGGAAGGTGGACATGGCCATCAACCGCTTCACGGACATTCCCCAGTCCTTCCACCAGGTGACGGTATGGAAGGACAGTTTTTCCTGCCTGGTGCACCGCGACAGCCCGATGGCCGAGAACTTCACCCTCAAGGCCTATCTGGAGTCCCAGCATATCTGGGTGTCCAAGACCGGCATGGGGGTAGGCTTCGGCATGAGTCCGGACCAGGCCGGGGGCCTGGGCTGGATCGACCAGGCCCTGGGCCGTCTGGGCAAGAAGCGCAAGATCGCCATCTTTACCCGCCATTACCAGATGCCGGCGCTGCTGGCCGAGAACGCCGACCTCATCGCCACCTTGCCGACCCGGGTGGCCAAGCTGCAGCTCAACAATCCCCGCCTGGTGCTGCGCGAGCCGCCGTTCCACATCCCCGAGTTCGAACTGAAGATGGCCTGGAGCCCGCTGCTGCACCACAACGCGCCCCATCGCTGGCTGCGCCAGCTCATCCTGTTCACGGCGCGCCAGCTTATCGAGCGCGAGGAGGAGGAGGCGAGGGCGTCGCCGGCGCGGCCGGTGGTGCCGGTACTGCCGCCGCTGGACCGCGACTGAGCTGACGCGGGGCGCCTGGAGCCTGTCCCGGCAGGGCGGCCTGCGTCTGGTCAGTCGGGATAAATCCCGACCTGCGGAAATGGCGGTTCCTGGCGCAAGCCGCTCCAACAGCTACGAAGAATCCGCTAGAATGCCGCCCTTTCTTGCGGGCGCTGGCGCCTGCGGACCCCGAGTTTTCGACTGACGAGGCTGACAACATGACCGAACGCATCAAGCAGGGCGACCTGGAAATCGCCAAGGAACTCTACGACCTGGTGGCCAACGAGATTGCTCCGGGCACCGGTGTCGAGCCGTCCGCGTTCTGGTCCGCCTTCGAGAAGCTTGCCGCCGACCTGACCCCGAAGAACAAGGCCCTGCTGGCCAAGCGCGACGAGATCCAGGCACAGGTGGATGGCTGGCACCGCGCCAATCCGGTCTTCAACCTCGAGGCCTATACCGATTTCCTGCGCAATATCGGCTACCTCGTGCCGGAAGGCCCGGACTTCCAGATCTCCACCGAGAACGTGGACGAGGAGCTCGCGACCCTGGCCGGTCCGCAGCTCGTGGTGCCGGTCCGCAACGCGCGCTACGCCCTGAACGCCGCCAATGCGCGCTGGGGTTCGCTGTATGACGCCCTCTATGGCACCGACGTGATTTCCGAGGAAGGCGGCGCCGAGAAGGGCAAGGGCTACAACCCGGCGCGTGGCGCCAAGGTCATCGCCTTCGCCCGCCAGTTCCTTGACGACGCCTTCCCGCTTTCCGAAGGCTCGCACGCCGATTCCACCGCCTATGCCGTGGTCGACGGCCGCCTCGTGGTCAGCCTCAAGAACGGCATCAAGTCCGGCCTCGCCAACGGCGCCCAGTTCGCAGGCTATGCCGGCGAAGCCCAGCGCCCCTCCGGAGTGCTGCTGAAGAACAACGGGCTGCACGTGGAAATCCAGGTGGATGCCAATCACCCGATCGGCAAGGACGACGCCGCCAGCGTGAAGGACCTGTGCGTCGAGGCCGCGGTCACCACCATCCAGGACTGCGAAGACTCCGTTGCCGCCGTCGATGCCGAAGAAAAGGTCGAGGTCTACCGCAACTGGCTGGGCCTGATGCTGGGCACGCTGGAAGACACCTTCGAGAAGGGCGGCAAGCAGGTCACCCGCCGCATGAATCCCGATCGCGTGTTCCGCAATCCGCAGGGCCAGGAGTTTTCGCTGCATGGCCGTTCCATGATGCTGCTGCGCAACGTGGGCCATCTCATGACCAACCCCGCCATCCTGTTCCGCGGCGAGGAGATCTTCGAAGGCATCATGGATGCCATGGTCACCGCGCTGATCGGCAAGCACGACATGCTGGGCCGCGGCACCCTGCGCAACTCGCGCACCGGCTCCATGTACATCGTGAAGCCCAAGATGCACGGCCCGGAAGAAGTGGCCTTCGCCGTGGAGATGTTCGCCAAGGTGGAAGAGGCCCTGGGGCTCAAGAAGAATTCGCTCAAGGTCGGCATCATGGATGAAGAGCGCCGCACCACCGTGAACCTGAAGGAGTGCATCCGCCAGGCCAGCGAGCGCACGATCTTCATCAATACCGGCTTCATGGATCGCACCGGCGATGAAATCCACACCTCGATGGAAGCCGGCGCCATGGTGCGCAAGGAAGCCATGAAGAAGGAAAAGTGGATCGCCGCCTATGAAAACCGCAACGTGGACGTGGGCCTGGCCTGCGGCCTGCAGGGCCGCGCCCAGATCGGCAAGGGCATGTGGGCCAAGCCGGATGCGATGAAGGAAATGCTCGAGACCAAGCACAATCATCCGAACGCCGGCGCCTCCTGCGCCTGGGTGCCGAGCCCGACCGGCGCCGCGTTGCATGCGCTGCATTATCACAAGGTGAATGTGAAGGCCCGCCAGGACGAGATCAAGGGTCGCGTCCCGGCAAAGCTGGATGACATCCTCACGATTCCGCTGGCGCCGAGCACCGACTGGAGCGCCGCCGAAGTCCAGGAAGAGCTCGACAACAACTGCCAGGGCATCCTGGGCTATGTGGTGCGCTGGGTTGATCTGGGCGTGGGCTGCTCCAAGGTGCCCGACATCAACAACGTCGGCCTGATGGAAGACCGCGCCACGCTGCGCATCTCCAGCCAGCACATCGCCAACTGGCTGCGCCACGGCATCTGCAACAAGGAGCAGGTGCTGGAAGCGATGAAGCGCATGGCCGTGATCGTGGACGGGCAGAACGCCCACGACCCGCTGTACACGCCCATGGCCCCCAACCTCGACGGCAATATCGCTTTTCAGGCGGCTTGCGAACTGGTGCTCGAAGGCCACCGCCAGCCCTCTGGCTACACCGAGCCCATCCTGCACCGCACCCGCCTTGAACTGAAGGCGAAGCTGGGCAAGTAAGCGCTGCTGCTTTTAACGGAAAGGGCCGCTTGATGCGGCCTTTTCCGTTAATGAGCCTCGCCTGCGGCCAAGTGCTGCGACAGGCCGCAGAGAGCGGGGCTGGGAGCTGAGTTGTCCGGACCGCGCGCGTGGCTGCGTCAGTGGGCGGCGGGTGCCGGACGGGAGGCAACACCCTGCACTGCCAGCGGCGGTGTGCCCTCGTGAATGCCCTGCCGGATCATCTGGCGCAGCTCCGGTGATTCGGTTTCACCATGCACTGCGACAGCATGCTGGCAGGCCGCCTCCAGCAGCTCTTCTTCGGAGTCGGCAGAGAGCGCCACCGTGCAGTTCCTTTCACTGGGGAACTCCCGGCAGTCGATATATTTGCGTGACATGGTAACCTCCCTTGCGGATTGAGCCCGGGCTTCCGTTCCTGGAAATTCATCCCTGTAGTGAACCGGTTTAGCTGCGCACTCCCCGGGGAGCAAGCGCGAGCCGTTCATAAGATCCTGCCAATTTGTCCCCGATCCCATGATGGCGTCATCGCAAGGCACTCTCTCTCCTTCGTTCGCGTCACCGGCGCCGGGCCCGGCTGTGGCCGTCGTAGGGGGCGGCCCGGCCGGCCTGATGGCGGCTGAAGTGCTGGCCGCCGCGGGGGTGCGCGTCGATCTCTATGACGCCATGCCGTCGGTGGGCCGCAAGTTCCTGCTGGCAGGGATTGGCGGCATGAACATCACGCACTCCGAGGGCTTTGCTCCCTTTTGCGCGCGCTATGGCGGGCGCGAGACGGAGATGCGCGCATTGCTTGCGGACTTTGATGCCGACGCCCTGCGGGCCTGGGTGCATGGCCTTGGCATCGAGACCTTTGTGGGCTCGTCGGGCCGCGTCTTCCCCAAGGACATGAAGGCGGCGCCATTGTTGCGCGCCTGGCTGCATCGCTTGCGCGAGAGCGGGGTGGCGTTGCACCGGCGCCATCGCCTGACCGAGCTTTCGGAGCAGGGGGCGCTGTGCTTCGAAACGCCGGATGGACCGGTAACACATACTGCCGACGCCGTCGTGCTGGCGCTCGGCGGCGGCAGCTGGCCGCGCCTCGGATCCGATGGCGCCTGGCTGCCCTGGTTGCGCGCGCGGGGTGTCGACGTGGCGCCGTTGCAGCCTGCCAATTGCGGATTTGACGTGGCCTGGAGCGAGTATTTCCGGGAGCGCTTTGCGGGCGCCCCCCTGAAATCGGTACGTGCCTGGTGCGTGGACGGCGCCGGGCGCCGACAAGAGCGGCCGGGTGAGTGCGTGATCAGTGCGACCGGTATCGAGGGCAGCCTCGTGTATGCCCTGTCGGCCTGGCTGCGCGAGCGCCTGCAGGCGGAGGGCGAGGTCCTCCTGCACATGGACCTGGCGCCCGGCCGGAATGCCGAAGCGCTGCAGGCCTCCCTTTCGGGACCGCGTGGCAAGGGCTCCCTGAGCAATCACTGGCGCAAGCGTGCCGGTATCGAGGGGGTCAAGGCCGGCCTGCTGCGCGAAGCACTGGGCAGCGCCTCCGGCGAGGATGCGGCGCAGGTGGTGGCCACCCTCAAGGATTTGCGCCTGCGCCTGGTGGCGACGCGTCCGCTTGCGGAGGCCATCAGCAGCGCCGGCGGTGTCCGATTTGAAGCGCTCGACGACAAGCTGATGCTGACGCGGATTCCCGGCGTGTTTTGCGCCGGCGAGATGCTGGACTGGGAGGCGCCGACCGGGGGCTATCTGCTCACCGGTTGCCTTGCGTCCGGCCGGCGGGCCGGGCAGGGCGCGCTGC
Source organism: Moraxellaceae bacterium (assembly GCA_020697295.1). Taxonomy (GTDB): domain Bacteria; phylum Pseudomonadota; class Gammaproteobacteria; order Pseudomonadales; family Moraxellaceae; genus UBA2031. The sequence goes on from JAJFBF010000082.1 coordinate 5,971, forward strand.
GCTGGCTCCTCGGGGCGGACGGCAGCCCGGTTGCCAGCGCCGTACCGGGCGGCACCGGCATATGAGCTGGTTCCTTTACGTGCTGGAATGCACCGACGGCAGCCTCTATACCGGCATCACGGTGGACGTGCAGGCGCGTTATGCCGCGCATGCGGCTGGCAAGGGCGCGAAGTACACGCGTGGTCGTCCGCCGGTGCGCCTGCTGGCGGTGGTGGCCTATCCCGATCGCAGCAGTGCTTCCCGCGCCGAGCATGAAGTGAAGCGGATGCCCTTGCCGCGCAAGCGCGAGTTCTGCCTCCGGCATGCCTGGAGTGATTAAGGCCCTGTAAACGTCCCCGCAGGAGAGTCCTTCAGGCGGCGGTCAGCGTCACCTTGAGGATGACCTTGCCCTCGGCGGCGGTGGTGGTCACCGGCTCCAGGACAAAGATGCGCGAAGCCTCGATGCGGTGGGTTTCGGCCAGTTCGGCGCGCAGCACGCGGGCCCGTTCCAGCGCGAGCTGGCGCAGGTCGCCCTCGAGGATGGTTTCGCGAGCCACCAGCTCCGCGCGCAGACTGGCAAGATAGCTGTCTTCGGCCAGCTGGAGGTCCCCACCTTCCGAAGGCTTGAGACTGAGTGCGCGCTGGCGCGCCAGCGCCTCGGCGCCCAGCTTCTCGGTGAACAGCGCCTCCAGTACCTTGCGCGGCTTGCCGCCATCCACCAGGCGTTTTGCATAGCCGGCCTCGAAGCGCGCGGTGCGCAGCGCCAGGGCATCCGCCTCGGGATCGAAGGCGCCGCGAATTTCCACGCCGAGCGCGGGGCGCTGCTCCAGTGCCCGGGAAAGGCTGGCCAGCTTTTCCAACTGCTCCGGCGCCAGGCGGGTCTCGCCGGCGGGGAAGGCCAGCGCATCCATGTCATCGCCACCACCGACCAGGCCTGCGATCAGGGAAAACGGCGCGGTCGCGGCCTTGGTCACCAGGTTAAGGAAGGCCTTCCAGACCAGGGGTGCGACGCGGAACTGCGGGTCATCGAGGCTGCCGGTCAGCGGCAGGTCGACGTCGATGACGCCATCCTTGTCGCGCAGGATGGCCACGGCCAGCTTGAGGGGAAGGTTCATGGCGTCAGGACTCTCCACCTTCTCGCCCAGGGTGAGCTGGTTGAAGACGACCTTGTTGGTCGCTTCGAGCTGGCGATCCTTGATGAGGTAGCCGAGATCCAGTGACAGCTTGCCCTTGTCGATGCGGTAGCCCGCGAACTTGGCGGAGTAGGGTGTAAGCGTGGTGAGCTCCAGGTCACTGAAGCGGACCTTGAGGTCGGTGAAGCGGTCGCTGGCCAGCGGATTGACCGAGCCGGTGATGGCGGCTTTGCCGTACTGGTCGACGCGGCCCTTGAGCGTGATGGTGGCGCGGGCGGCCGGGGCGCTGGAGATACCGGTGATATCGCCGGTGAGGGACTGGATCCCGGTGGCGAACTGCGGCTTGAGGGTCAGGTCGGCGAAGAGCATGGCACCGTTGTTGATGCGGATGCGGTCGACACGGAAAGGGTAGGCGGGCGCGGCGGAGGCTGCCGCAACCGGAGGCGTTACCGCTGCCGCCGCGGGTGCGACGGGCGCCGACACGATCACATGGCTCAGGTTGAGTGTCTTGTCGGCACCCATGATGAGCCGCATGAACGGACGGTCGGCCTCGATGTCGCGGATCACGAGGCGGCCCGGAGCCAGCTGCCAGTCGATGCCGCGGGCGGCGAGGGTTTTCCAGGCCAGGAAGCGCTCGTCCTGATCAAGGTCGTTGGCGGAAAAGTCGCGCACCGCCACCTGGCCGCGGAAGGCCGCGGAGGTTTTCTTGGCCTGGGCGAAATCGAGATGACCGCTCACGTCGAGGGCGCCGTCTTCCAGGGCAAAGCGCGCGACATCGGCAAAGTAGGGGGCGAACGGGGGCAGGCGCAGGCCGGACAACGTCAGGTCGGCGTTCACCGCCAGCGGCTGCTCCGCCAGGCGGCCGGCGAGCGTGAGCTTGCCGCCGGTGCCGATGTCGAGGCTGCCCTCGAGGCGATGCGGCTCGCCGGGCTGCTGGCGCGGGAGCAGGCGCAGATTGATGTGCTCGAGGCTGCTGGCGACCGGCGTGGCTGGCTGCAGGTCATTGAGACCGATGCGGAACTCGCGCAAGTCCAGCTCGCCCAGGCTCGCTGTCCAGGCCGGGGCGGCGCCTGTACTCCGGGTTGAGGCTGCGGCTGATGCAGGCACGGCGAGCGCCCCGGCCTCGCCCTTGTCGCCGGCACTGGCCAGGCGGGCTGCCGGGGGCACCAGGCCACGCTCGATGTCGGTTGCCAGGCGCTGCAGCCGGTTCTGCCAGTTGAGACGGCCATCCTGTTCGCGCCGCACACTGAGGTCGCCATTGTCCAGGCTGATGCGCGCGACATGGGCCTGGCGCTTCTCCAGTGCCACCGCAAACCGCTCGACGCCCAGGGCGGGCAGGGCCAGCAGCGGGGCACTGTCCCCGTCCGCCAGCAGCAGGCCCTTCAGGCTGATGCCGTCGAGGCTGACCTGTTGCCCGGCCGGAAGGAAGCGGGCTTCCCGGAAACCGAGGCTGGCGAAGCCGGCCAACGGACGGCTGTCGCCCGCCCCGGTCAGTTTCATGTCAGCGAGGGTAAGGGCGGTAAAGCCGGCTTCCTGCCGTGGCCACTCCAGGCGTACGCCAGTGAGGTCGAGCTTGCCAAGGTGGAAGGCCAGTGGCGCCTCGCCGCGGAGTTGCCCTTGCAGGCCACTCACGTTCACCTGGCCATCGGCCAGCGAGAACTCCACGCCATTGTCGACCTTGAGGCGGTAATGCCCGCTGATACCGATGCTGCCGCCCTCGACTACCAGCGGCAGCTGGTCCTGCAGGTAGCGCCAGGGCGTGGTGGCGCGCAATCCGGTGATCTTCAGCTCGCCTTCGGAGCGGACCGGCTGCATGGACAGGTTACCCCGCCAGTCCAGCGCTTCGCCGTCACCGGTCTCGGCATGCAGGGTATAGAGGCCGTCGCGGTCCGGCCGCGAAGCCATGTCGGTCAATGCCAGGTTGAGGGGCTCGAAGGTGGCCGCGAACGAAGTGGGGCGGGTGTCATCGCGGAAGGCGATGCGGCCCTGCTGAACGGCGAGCCGGCCAATCCGCCAGCGTGCTTCGCCGGTGTCCGCGGGATCTTCCGGGGGCAGCAGCTGCAACAGGTTGATGCGGCCATCGGGGTGGATGCGGACATTGAGGTAGGGCTTTTGCAACTCCAGTTCGGCAAGGCTGGCGCCGCGCAGCCACAGCGAGGACCAGAGCTGGGCATTTACCAGCAGGCTGTCGGCCGCGACCAGGACCTCGCCACGAGGACCCGGCTCGCGGATGGAGAGGCCGCGGATACGCACGGCCAACTTCCAGGGATTGACCGAGAGCTCGGTAATGGCGAGCTCCAGATGGAGTTTTTCAGCGACGAACTTCTGCGCCTGCGAGACCACGACCCCGGGCAGCGCCAGCCAGCCCAGCAGGGAGTAGGCCAGGAAAACGCCCAGCAGGACGAGGCCATGGCGACGACGACGGGGCGTGAGGTGTTGGCGGAGGGCTTCCGCGAGGGCCGCAGTGCGCATAGTGGATTCCTTGCCAGGCCAGGGGCGACCCGAAAAAAGCGGCGGATTCTAGCACGCAAGCGGTTGCCGGAAAGCGGTGGGGACCAAGGTGGCAGAGGCAGGCGCGAATGGTGCCCGGGACCGGGGTCGAACCGGTACGGTCCTTTCGAACCGAGGGATTTTAAGTCCCTTGTGTCTACCAATTTCACCACCCGGGCGGGTAGTGCGGTGGCGGAGTCGCCGGTGTCATCGGGGGAGGAAAGCGTGGAGGCTGGGACCGGAATCGAACCGGTGTACGCGGAGTTGCAGTCCGCTGCATAACCATTTTGCTACCCAGCCAAGGGGGCAAATGCAGGAGGCGCGCATCATATCGACGCCCCCCCGGAGCGTCAACAACGCCAGGGCCGGATCAGACGGCAACGGCAAGTGCACGGGCGGGGTGACGGCCAAGGCGGGCTGGCCCGGGGCGGCAAATCCGGCAACCTCGGCTGGCCATGCAGGTGCCGCAGGGGCGTTCCGGCCCGCCAACCGCCGCGTCGACCGGACTGTAACCGCCTGTCCCCGGACGGGCGGGGCGTGCATCCTCCCGCTGGAGACTTGAGGGGGGGGGACTTTCAGTTTACGTTCACAACAAAGGTCTTAGCAGCCTTTAAGTACAGCGCACAACTCATTGTATAAAAAGACAACATCACCACGCGCCAAGGTCAAGAGCCGGCGTCTGGCAGGGGCTTTTCGCATGTCCTGGTTCAGTAATCTTTCAATCCGCATCAAGATCATGAGCATCACGATGCTCACCTTGCTGGGCTTTATCGCCTACCTGGGCATCAGCTTTTATGCCAATAACCGGGTCGCCACCCACCTCGAAAGCATCCAGCGCAATGACATGCCTGCGCTGCAGCGCATCAATGCGCACACGGTGGACCTGGTCAACCTGCGTGAAAGCTATGCCTCGGCGATATCCGAACGCGATGAGTTGATGCTGTCGCAGGCACTGGAATCGGCCGCGCAGGTCCGGAAGAACCTCGCGGCGAGTGCCGCAGTCGCGACCGAATCCCGAGCCGAGCAGCAGAAACTGCTGGACAGCTTCAATGCCTGGAATGGCGCCGCCGAGAGCCTGGCGCGGGAGATGGTTTCCGGCAAGGTCAGCGCGGAGCAGGCGCCGCCTCGGCTGCGCGAAATATCGCGCCTGCAGCAGGACTTCGATGGCCAGCTCACGGCAACCAAGGACGCAGTCTATGACGGCTTTTCCGGCCGGATTGGCCAGGTGCGCAGCAGCAACGAAGAGGTCTGGAAGTTCGGCCTGGCCATGGGCATGTTGCTGGCCATCATTTCACTGGCGGTGAGCCTGTTCATTACCAACCGCTCCATCCTGGGGCCGCTCAACCATGCCGTGGATGCCGCCAACAAGATTGCCGAGGGCGACTGGGGTATTTCCATCGTCAATGCGGCGCGGGATGAACTGGGCGGCATGCTGCTGTCCATCCAGAAGATGCGGGACCGCCTGAAGTCGCGCTATGACGACGACCGCCGCGCCGAGCGCATCAAGACCACCGTGGCCGAGCTCGGCAACCGCATGCGCGGCGACATGAGCATGGAGCAGCTTTCCGAAAACATCCTCAATTACCTGGTGCCGGCCCTGCGTGGCCATGTCGGCCTGTTCTACCTGCCCGTCGATGACGAGCTCGTGCTCTCCGGCACTTACGCCTACACCTTCCGCAAGAACAACAGCAACCGAGTGAAGCCCGGCGAAGGCCTGGTGGGACAGGCGGCGCTGGAGAAGAAGCAGATCGTGCTGGCCAAGGTACCGGATGACTACCTGGTGGTGAGCTCAGGCCTGGGCGAGGCGCCGCCCCGGCATATCGTGGTGACGCCCATTCTCCATGAAGGCGAACTGCGGGGCCTCCTGGAAATCGGCAGCCTGGGAGAAATGGGCGCCGAGGAACTGGAAATCCTGCAGCTCAGCGTCGAGCACATTGCCGTGGCCGTGCATTCGGCCCTGTCGCGGCGCCAGCTTTCCGAGATGCTGAAGCGGACCCAGGAACAGGCCGCGCAGCTGACCAAGCAACAAGATGACATGGTGGCGATCAACCAGGATCTGGAGGAGCAGGCCATTGCCCTGTCCGGCTCCGAAATGCGCCTTCAGCAGCAGCAGGATGAATTGCGCAAGGCCAATGAGGAGCTTGAGGAGCAGGCCCAGGCCCTGCGCGCCTCCGAGGAAAGCCTGCAGGCCCAGCAGGAAGAGCTGCGCGTGATCAATGAAGAGCTGGAGGCACAGGCCCGCCTGCTGGCCGACCAGCGCAACGAGTTGCTGGAAAAGAACGAGGCCCTGAACGCCTCCCAGCAGGTGCTGGAGGACAAGACCCGCGCCCTCGAGATGTCGAGCAAGTACAAGTCGGAATTCCTCTCGACCATGTCGCACGAGTTGCGCACGCCGCTCAACTCCATTCTCATCCTGTCCAACTCGCTGGCCGACAACAAGCATGGCAACCTGACGGAAAAGCAGATGGAGCACGCCCGCGTGATCCATTCCGCCGGCTCCGACCTGCTCTCGCTCATCAATGACATCCTCGACATTTCCAAGGTTGAGGAAGGCAAGATGCAGCTGGTCATCGAGTCGCTGGACCTGAACGATCTTGCCGACCACTTCCGCCGCAGCTTCGAGCACGTGGCCCAGCATCGCGGCCTTGAGTTCGGCGTCACGGTGGCCCCGGATGCACCGCCCGCGTTGTTCACCGATCGCCAGCGGCTGGAGCAGGTGCTGCGCAACTTCTTCTCCAATGCGCTCAAGTTCACGCACCAGGGTGGCGTGACGCTGGACATCAGCCTGGCGCCGGCCGACAAGCACTACAACAAGATCAAGCCGGGCGGTGCGCAGGTCGTGGCCTTTGCGGTGAAGGACACCGGCATCGGCGTGCCCAAGGACAAGCAGGAGCTGATTTTCGAGGCCTTCCAGCAGGCCGATGGCACCACCAGCCGCAAGTACGGCGGCACCGGCCTTGGCCTCACCATCTCGCGCGAATTCTCGCACCTGCTCGGCGGTGAAGTGCAACTCACCAGCGATGGCGAAGGGCAGGGCAGCACGTTCACTCTCTACCTGCCGGTGGGCGCCGCGGTCGCCGATGCCCCGGAAGCAGAGCCGCCCAGGGACTTCCCGGTCCGTGCCCCGGCGCCGGTGGCGGAAGCGCCCCGGGCCCCCGGCGAGCAGCGCAGCCTCATCATCATCGAGGATGACGAGATCTTTGCCGAAGTGCTGGCTGAGCTGGCCCAGGAATACGGCTATCGCACCGTGGTGGCGCATGACGGCGAGCGGGGCATCGAGATGGTCAAGCAGACCCGTCCGGATGCCGTCATCCTCGACATCGGCCTGCCCGGCATCGATGGCTGGGAAGTGCTGGAGACCCTGAAGAACGACGAGCGCACCAAGAATATCCCGGTGCACTGCTTCTCGGGGCATGACGAATCGGCCAAGGCCATGACCATGGGCGCCATTGCCTACTACAAGAAGCCGGCGACCCTTGACCAGATCAAGGAAGCCTTTGGCCAGATCGAGGCCCGTACCCAGACCGGCGTGCGCCGCCTGCTGGTGGTCGAGGACAACTCCGTGCAGCACAGCGCCATCAATGCGCTGTTCGAGGAGGCGCAGGTCGACGTGACGGTCTGCACCACCGGGCAGGAGGCACTCGACAACCTGCGTCGTGAAACCTTCGACTGCCTGGTGCTGGACCTGTCGCTGCCGGACATCGACGGCTACTCCCTGCTGGAGATGATCCATGACGACCCGCAATACCCCAAGATTCCCGTCATCGTCTACACGGCGCGCGACCTGACCCGCGAGCAGGAAGCCAAGCTGCGCAAGTATGCCGACCGCATCATCCTCAAAACCGACCAGTCCGCGGATCGCCTGCTCTCGGAAGCCACGCGGTTCCTGCATTGGGTGGACAGCAAGGAGGCCGGCAACAAGCCCAAGACCGCCGATGCCGGCAACCACCGTGATGATGTCTTCCAGGGCCGCAAGGTGTTGCTGGTCGATGACGACATGCGCAACATCTATGCGCTCTCGGCCAGCCTGGAGGAATGGGGCTGCGAGATCGAGATCGCCAACAACGGCCTGGAAAGCCTGGAGGCGCTGGACCGCCATCCGGACGTGGATATCGTGCTCATGGACATCATGATGCCGGAGATGGACGGCTATGAGGCCATGAAGCGCATCCGCGAGCAGGACCGTTTCCGCAAGCTGCCCATCCTTGCCCTGACGGCCAAGGCCATGCGCGATGACCGCGCCAAGTGCATCGAGGCCGGCGCCAACGACTACATCTCCAAGCCGGTCAATATTGAAAAACTGCAATCGTTGATGCGTGTATGGCTACACCAGTCGTAACACCGGACTTGCCCGACCCGCGGCCGGAGGATATCGAGCTGCAGCTGCTGCTGGAGGCCATCTTCCAGCGCTACGGCTATGACTTCCGCCTGTATAG
>JAJFBF010000127.1 GCA_020697295.1 Moraxellaceae bacterium
AACTCTCAGTCGCGAGGCGCGACATCGAGCGATCCCATGTTTTTTGCGCCGACGTCCCCCGCCCATGGGCAGGCAGGTTCGGTCGTAGGCAGGGTATTAGGCTGCCAGTGCGTAGTTTTCGTCGTTTGCGACTATGTAGCTGTGACACAGGATTAAGGAGAGATGTCACCCACTCCGCATGCCCCATCAGGTTTTGTAACCGGCGTCGAAGCCATGTCACCCCCGGTGGTACAGGGCCAGTGTAATGCATTGCCGGCGCCTGTGTCCTTTAGATGGGGGCATCCGTGGCGTGATCAAGGGTGATGTCGGGCGGAGGTCCCTTTCACTCGGGCTGTGAGGAAGAGTGCGGAGCGGGAAGGCATGGCCGGGCTGATGGGAGGCGATACAAGATTTGCGCTAGCGGCGCTACCGGGCTATATACTGGTAGCGCAACTTAACTTCTTGAGTGGAGACTGCCATGACCCCTACCCGTATGGGCGGAAATCTCATGGGCTTCATGCAGGGCTCGCCCCTAGAGGGGCCTCGGCACAAGCAGGACCCCGCCGCCCCTGAAGGAATCCGTGTCCTGCCGCTGAACGATGTAGAGATTTCTCCGAAGGACCTCGGCCAAGCCATTACCGTCATCCTGGAGAACTCTACGCCTGAATATCGGCACCAGGTGAGTGGCGTTCTCGAACTCATCCTGCCGCTGTTGACGGCGAAGTTGCGCCAGGACGATGACAAAACCTATGGGAAGCTCCTGGACGCACTCGTGGACCGTACGCTGCCGACGCCTGCGCTTTTGCTGCAGAGCAAGATGCAGGCGCGTGCCATGAACCGCATCCTTGAGAGTGGCGACTGGCTGAAAGCTGTGGAGGTGGCCAAGCTGGGCCATCGCAGTGAAGCCAACCCCAGCGCGCATGTCAGCAAGTGGAAGAAGCAGGGCCAGATCTTTGCGATTGAGTTCAGGGGCCGGGAGTACTACCCGGGCTATGCCCTGAATCCTGAGGACCAGTATCGGCCTCGCCCCCAGATGAAGCGCGTGCTTGATGTGTTCGGCCAGATTGCAACGGGTTGGCGTCTCGCTTTTTGGTTTGATAGCCCAAACAGCTATCTCGACGGCAAGCGACCCAAGGAGTGTTTGGCCGGTGACATCGACCAGGTGCTCTTTGCGGCGGAGAAGGAAGTGCGAGGGGTTGAGCATGGCTGAGCCTGTCGAGCCGCCGGCAGGCGTAACCATTCCTGTCAATTTCCATCACCTTGGCGTAGGAAGCGAACTCCTCCGGGTCCATCCGGACAGGTTCGAACCGGCCGCCTTCAATCCGGGCTACGGGCATGCCCGGTTCAGTCCCTTTCTGGGGCCGGACGCGAAGCCGGTGCCCACGCTGTACGCCGCGGCGACCCAGCAGGGCGCGATGATGGAAACCATCTTCCACGACGTCTCCCTGAATCCGGCAGAGAAGACCTACCACCAAGACAAGCTGCTGGGTCAGGTAATGTCGGTACTCCGCACGTCAGTGCCTTTGAAGGTGGTGGATCTCAGCACAGTCAGTTTGGTGAAGATGAGGCTCTTGCGGGCGCAGCTGATCGACACCGAGTCCATTCATTATCCGCTTACTCAAAGGTGGGCACAGGCGCTACACGCGCAGAACCCGGATGCCGCAGGGCTGTCGTGGATCTCACGTCAGGATGATGACTGTCGCGCCTACATCTTCTTTGGTGATCGGGTGCCGACGGGGACGTTTGTTGTGCAAATGGCGTCGTCGCCCCTCCTGTCCGGCGCAATCCCCATCATGCCGGTTCTGGAGCTGGCTGAACGATTGGGCGTCGACATTGTGAAGTAAGTTGGGCCTGTATCAGGATGCAGGAGAAGAGGGTGCGGTGTGTGGAAGCCAGCAATCCCTGAAAGTAAACGGCATGGCTCAGCGTGTCGTGTTCGGGCGGCAAGCGCTCGATCAGGCAGAAAGTTGGTCTGGGACGTTGCGTTAAAAAAAAGGCCACCGGAAGGTGGCCTTTTTCATGGTGCTCCCGCCCTCCGGGAGAGAGACGGCTGAGAAACTGTTACCCCCCGCCCCAGTTACGGCGCGGCCAGTTTCTCATCCGTCCCTCTCCCCGAGAGCGGGCGAGGGGAAGGTAATGCCTTGAGGCCTGGTGGACTGCGAAGGCGGTCACGGACCGGGTGCTTTCGGTCAATGGCATGAGCGCGAAAGTGCAGCCGGATAATTACTCCTTCCGGCGCTGCCGTGCCGGGGCATTTCCCCCCAGCGGCAGCACCGGGAGACTGCCGGAAGCAGGGTCGGGCAGCAATCGCAAAAAGCGGTCATCCGCACGCATTTTCTGCCACGGCCTAGGCCGCGGCACGCTCCCGGGCGAGGGCGGCCTGTACGGCGGGAGAGCGGGCGAAATAGTCCAGCGCGTCCTGCAGGGAGGCCTCGCCGTCCGGGTGGTAATCCGGGTCGAGGTAACGCAGCGCGGCGCCGACCAGCGACTCCAGCGTCGGCAGGGTGCCGCGCCGGCTGGCGCGTTCCCAGCGTGTGAAGAAGAAACGGCCGCCCACGGCCGGGTCCTGGTTCATCATGTGTTTGGCGCTGTAGGCGAGCAGGGCCATGAGCACGGGGAAGGCGACGACGGCCCAGGCCTGGCGCTCGAGCGTGGTGCCGCCGAGATGCGCGTGCAGGTCGTGCGCGACGCAGCGGTGTTCGACTTCCTCGGCACCGTGCCAGCGGAAGAGGTCGCGCAGGTCGGCATCGACGTTGGGCGCATCCAGCGCTTCCGCCTCCAGCACCCATTTGCCGAGGATGCAGGTGTAGTGCTCGATGGCGGCGATGATGGCGAGGCGCTGCCGGAGCTGCCAGCGCGCCATGCGTTTCTGCACCTGGCGGGCAATGAAGTTGTTGCCGAGTTTCAGCGTGAGTTTCTGGTCGAGCAGGCCGTCGAAGACGAAGTGCGCGGCGCGCAGCACGGTGTCGATCTCGATGCCGTGGCGGCGCAGGTAGTCGTTGAGTGCGGTCTCGTGCGAGCGCGCGTGGATGGCTTCCTGGCGCACGAAACCCTGCACGTCGGCACGCAGTTTGGCATCCTTCACGTAGGGCAGGGCCTGGTTGTAGACGCGGCAGAACCAGAATTCGCCGGCCGGCAGCAGCAGGTGGATGGAGTTCATGACGTAGGCGGCGTCCGGATCGTGCGGGATCCAGTGCAGTGGCGAGCGCGAGAGGTCGAAGCGCACGCGGCGGGGCAACAGCAGGTGGTCGGCGGTCATGGTGGCCTCTTTTCTTGTTCTGCTTTGCAGCGTTGCAAAAAAGCCGGCGTCCTGCCGAGGGGCCCGGCGTCGGGCCCTGAATGTTTTTACTGCCTGGGCGCGCTTCTATGCCCCTGCCCGGGTTTTCGTAGGTCGGACTTCAGTCCGACGGGCAGCGCCCGAGTCGGCGGCAGCGTCGGACTCAAGTCCGACCTACGAAAACCGGTTCCCCGGGAAGTGTCCGGGGCAAATCCGTCAGGCCAGCTTCTGCAGGCCTTCGGCGCGTTCGCCCTTTTCCACCTGGCGGATGAACTCGTCTATCCATTTCGCCAGGCGGGTGCCTTCGGCGAGCAGGGTCCAGTGGCCGGCGTCGTCGACGTCGCGGCGCCAGGTGTTGTGCGCCCACAGCGTGATGCCCTCGAAGAGCTGCTCGCGCACATAGGCGTCGCGACGCGGCACGATGAGCTGCACCGGCTTGCCGGTGTAACGCTCGCGCGGCTGCGTCAGCGCCTTGATGAAGTTGGCGCGGTAGAGGTTGACGCCGTAGGCGCCGTCTTTCTTCTGCGCGGGCGAGAGCGGCGCGTCGATGCCTTCGGTGCGCTTCAGCACCTGCG
>JAJFBF010000128.1 GCA_020697295.1 Moraxellaceae bacterium
CTGATGACCGACTCGCGCTGGGACCTGAAGTTCCTCGGCATGCAGATCATGGTGGAAGGCCTGGCGCTCGGCGCTTTCGGCTTCCTCTACCAGAACACCCGCGAGCCCCTGCTCAAGGAGCTGCTGCGCTACGTGATCCAGGACGAGGCGCGTCATGTGCACTATGGCGTGCTGGCCCTGCGCGAGCACGTCAACTGTCACCTGTCCAAAAACGAGCGCGCGGAGCGCGAGGACTGGGCCTACGAGGTGGCACTGCTGATGCGCAACCGCTTCATGGCGTACGAGGTGTACGAGGAGTGGTTCGACGGCACCAGCGTGACCCGCGACCAGTGGCGCCAGCTCATCATGAATTCGCCCGGCATGCAGCGCTTCCGCAAGGTGATGTTCACCCGCCTGGTGCCCAACATCCGCGACATTGGCCTGCTCTCCGAGCGTATCCGTCCGCATTACGAGCAGGCGGGCCTCGGGGCCTACTTCGGTGGCCAGTCCGCGCCGGAACTGAGCGGCGAGCAGATGCTGGCCGATCTGGACCGGGAGGCGGCGTGAAGTCCCTGCCTGCCCTGTCTCACCAGTCCTGGTCTCGTCTCGGGCCGGGTGCCGGCGTTCGGCTCGCCACCCCGGCGGGATGCATATGAGTTCGTTGTATGCGTCCGAGCTGCCCGGGCCACTGCCGGCCGGCAGCGCAACCGAGATGCCAGTGAATGAGCCGCCACCGGAGGAGGTGGCGACCCTGACGCTGGCCGGCCATGGCAACGTGCAACTGGCTGCCGACCGCTACGGCGACGCCGGCGCGCCCCCTGTGCTGCTGCTGCATGGCGGCGGGCAGACGCGTCATGCCTGGGCGAGCACGGCGGCCTGCCTTGCGCGCGCCGGCTACTGCGCCTGGACGGTCGATTGCCGCGGCCATGGCGACAGCGGCTGGGCCGCCGACGGCGATTACGGACTCGACGCCATGATCGCGGACTTATGCCGGGTCGTTTCCGCCGCAGGTGGCCGGCCCACCATTGTCGGCGCCTCGCTGGGTGGCATCACGGCCATGGTGGCGATCGGCGAGGGCAGGGTGCCCGCGGCCGGCGGCCTCGTCCTGGTCGATATTGCACCGCGGGTGGAAGCGGCCGGGGTGGCGCGCATCATCGCCTTCATGAGTGCCCATCCCGACGGCTTTGCCTCGCTGGAGGAGGCCCGCGACGCCATCGCTGCCTACAACCCCCACCGCCCGCCGCCGCAGGACATGTCCGGGCTGCGCAAGAACCTGCGCCGCGGCCCCGACGGCCGCTACCGCTGGCATTGGGATCCGCGTTTTCTCGACCATGCTCCCCGTCCCGGCGAAGGCGTCGAGGATGCCCTGCTGGCACGGCGACTGACGGCGGCGCGTGCCATTGCCCTTCCCGTCCTGCTGATCCGCGGTGGCCGTAGCGATGTCGTCAGCGAGGCAGGCCTGCAGGAACTGCTGACCCTGATTCCCCACGCCCGCGCGGTGGATATCGCTGGTGCCAGCCATATGGTGGCCGGCGATCGCAATGATGTGTTCGCCAATGCCGTGATGGAATTTCTGCCACCTGTCCGGCGCGGACTTGACAAAGCTGCAGGTTAATAATTACATCAGATGATGGCACCATGAAAATATGTAAATGTGGTGTCGGAGTGAAGGGCTGTCTGTAGCGCGCTGTTACTGACGGCTTTTCTTGGAGCCTGAATTTGGCTGGTCGACCAACCAATGGCGCAGTGGATCGGGCGGGTAATCCGTCCGGGAGGCATCATGGCACTAGCGAATCGAGCCATCGGCTATGACGAGGTGGTAACTCGCGATCTTCACTTCACCCTGACGCCGGACATGGTTGACCGGCACTGGTTCAACCGGGACCCCTGGGCCACCCACTGGATGAACGCCATCCTGGTGGCCGTGCCCGACGGCGAGCGCTGGGTGATGCACTCGGCACGGCGCCAGCTGGATAAGCTGCAGGACCCCAAGGTGCACAAGGCGGCCCTCGAGTTCATCCGCCAGGAACGCATCCACGCCCGCGAGCACGACGCCATGAATGCCCTGGCCGTGGCGCACGGCATACGCATGGACCGGCTGGAGCAGCTGTTCAAGCGCATCCGCAAGGGCCTGCAGGAGCGCCTGAGCGATGACATGCAAAGCGCCGTGGCGGCGGCCTTCGAACACATGACCGCGACCATTTCCTCGGTCATGCTGGAGAACCCCGAGGTCTTTGACGATACCCACCCGGAGCTTGCCGCACTGCTCTTCTGGCACTTTGTCGAGGAAACCGAGCACAAGAGCGTGAGCTTCGACGTGTTCTGCGACGCCAGCGGCGGCGGCGTGCGCGGCTACCTGAAACGCACGGGCGGCATGGCGCTGGCCACGGTGATCGGCTTTCCCCTGCTGGTGGTGAACCATGCCTACCTGCTCTACCAGGACCGCCAGCTCACCAACCTGCGCTCGGCGCTCTACCTGGCGGACATCCTGCTCCGTCGACCGGGCATCCTGAGCGGGGTGTTCCTGCATTACCTGCCGTATTACCGGCCGGACTTCCATCCCTGGGACGACGATAACCGCGGGGTGATCCGGGTCTGGAAGCAAGAGTTCGAGAAATCCGGCGATGTGCGCCTGGCCTACCAGGCGCTGCGCCAGGCCAAGGGCCGGCCGGACTGGCGGCGCCCGGTCCTGCCGGCCGCCTGAGACCGAGGAGATACCCATGAAGCCCAGGATGCAGAAACCTTCCCGCGGCGCGGCGGCGGTGGTCACCGGCGCGGGCAGCGGCATCGGTCGCAGCTTTGCCTACGAGATCGCGCGGCGCGGCGGCGCGGTCGTCTGCGTGGATATCGACGAGGCCCGTGCCCGGGAGACGGCCTCCCTGCTGCAGGGCCTGGCCACCCATGCCGTGCCCTATGTCTGCGATGTGGGAAACGCGGCGCAGATGGCGGCGCTCGCTGCCGAAGCGGAGGGCCTGCTCGGGCGCCCGGTGACCCTGCTGGTGAACAACGCTGGCGTCGGCGTCGGCGGCGCGATAGGAGAGGTCTCGCTCGAGGACTGGCGCTGGTGCGTCGATGTCAACCTGTGGGGCGTCGTCCACGGCTGCCATTTCTTCGCGCCCCGGCTCAAGGCCCTGGGCTATGGCGGCATCATCAATGTGGCGTCGGCGGCCGCCTTCGGCGCGGCGCCGGAGATGAGCGCCTACAACGTCACCAAGGCCGGGGTGCTGGCGCTGTCCGAAACCCTGGCCGCCGAGTTGACCGGTACTGGCGTGCGCATCACGGCGCTCTGCCCCACGGTCGTGCCCACCAATATCGCCAACGACGGCCGGCTGCCCCCGCACCGCCAGGCCTTCGCCCGCGCCGCCATGACCCGGTTCGCCTTCACCTCCGCCGATGCGGTGGCACGCATGACGCTGGACGACTTCGACAAGGGCCGGCTCTACGTCCTGCCGCAGCTCGACGGCCGCCTCGCCTGGCGCTTCAAGCGCGCGGCCCCTTCCCTGTACGCCCGCACCGTGGGCGAGGCCTACCGGCTGTTTGCCGGCTGACCCGGAGACTGGCGAATGACCTCACTGCAGACCGTGATGCTGAAGATGCTCCTGCGCCTGCATGTCAGGCGGAGCCGGCGCTCCGGTCCGCGCCTGGTCGCGCACCTGCGCGCCCGCATGAACCTGCCCGTGCCGAGCCCGGCCCGGCGGACCCTTTAACCTCGCCAGGAGAATCTGTCCATGTATCTCACCCAAACCCTGCGCCGCGCCGTGCAGACCGCCGGGCCGCGCACCGCCACCCTCTTCGGGAACCGCCG
>JAJFBF010000129.1 GCA_020697295.1 Moraxellaceae bacterium
GGGCAGGGTCCAAAACTACAAGCGGGTAAATAAAACATGAGCCAAGACGGCAATTCCCAGGGCCCCAAGTTCATGGGGCGCTCGGCGACTGAGTGGCTGCTCAGTCTCCCCATCTTCTCGCTACTCCTGCTGACCCTGATCATCGGCACCGGCGAGTACTTCCACGGTCAGCTGCTGCGCATGGGCGAAAACATGTTCGGCAACCAGCAGGCCGGCGTGCAGTACTTCATGATGCGCACCGATCCGGCCAAGCCGGAATGCGATCCCAACCCGGACGTCGAAGCGACCGTGATGATGGAGCTGACCGGCTCCAGCGGCGATGCCATCGATGCGCTGTTTGACGATGAGCCCAAGGATCCGGAAGCCGTCAAGGCCTCCATCCTGAAGGCCGCCGAGCTGTGCAAAGAAAAGCACGAGATGTACGGGAAGATCGTCGAGAACATCACGCCGACGGTGAAGGCCTACCGCGCCGCCGAGACCTCCTTCTTCTGGCTCTTCCACTTCGGCACCGAAAACCGTCCGCTGATCCTGCTGCTGATGGTGCTGGTGGCCTCTATCTACACCACGGCGGGCGAGCACCATATCGCACTGCGTCCGCCCAAGACCCGCGTCGACTTCCGCATCTACTCGGTCGCCATGACGGTGGCTACCGCACTGCTGACCTTCTCCAGCGTCATGTACCTGAAGATGCAGCAGGACTCCGGCATCCCCGTCGACAAGCCCTTCCTGTACTACATCTGGATCGGCATGTTCGGCATCCTCACGCTGATGAGCCTGAAGCAGGTCTTCTTCATGCCGGCGCGCGCCACCCCGGGCGGCTCCATCGGCATGGCCCTGCTCTCCATCCCGCTCTTCGCGTGGATGTCCGTCATCGGCGGCTTCTACTTCCTGACCCAGAAGCACTGGTCGGCACAGGCCATCTACCTGAACCAGATGGTGGAGCTGTCGGGCATCTTCCTGAACCTCGCCCTCTTCATCTGGGCCGGCATGCTGCTCAAGCAGACCCAGCTGGTGGATCGCTTCCTCGACATCCTGCGGCCGTGGAAGCTCTCCCCGGAGTTCCTCACCTACGTCATCCTGCTGGGCGCGGCCCTGCCGACCGCCTACACGGGCGCTTCCGGCATCTTCGTGATCGCGGCTGGTGCGCTGATCTATCACGAAGTGCGTCATGCCGGCGGCCGTCGCCAGTTCGCGCTGGCGGCCGCAGCCATGTCCGGCTCGCTGGGTGTCGTGCTGCGCCCCTGCCTGCTCATCGTGCTGATCGCCGCGCTGAACAAGCAGGTCACCACGCAGCAGCTCTACGGCTGGGGCGTCGCGGTGTTCTTCCTGACCTCGACGCTGTTCCTGGTCGCCTCGCAGATGACGCGTACCACGCGTGTCCAGCTGGAAAACCCGTCGATTGCGCTGCCGGCCTCGCTCCGCGCCATCGGCCCGGTGATTCCCTACATCCTCGTGTTCGCCATCGTGGTGCTGTTCTACAAGTTCGCGCTGAACACCAAGCTGGACGAGTTCACCGCACCGGTCATCATGCCGGTGATCATGCTCTTCCTGCTGATCTACGATCGCCTGCGCAAGGACCGCAAGCCGGATGAAACCCCGGATGAAGTGGGCCCTTCCGCCGCCGTACCGGGCCGTGGCTTCAAGGCCATGGAAGGTTCGATCCGCTTTGCCACCACCGAGACCATCGCCCATATCGGTGCGCTGATCCTGCTGATGGCGCTGTCGCTCAGCATCGGTGGCGTGGTCGAGCGCTCCGGCGTCATGGAAGCCTTCCCGCAGCAGTTCGCGAACGTGTGGGTGGCGATGGCACTGTTCGTCGGCATGATGGTGTTCATCGGCATGGTGATGGACCCCTTCGGCGCCGTCATCCTGGTGTCGGCAACGATTGCTCCCATCGCCTACCAGAACGGCATCGATCCGGTGCACTTCTGGATGATGGTGCTGGTCGCCTTCGAACTCGGCTACCTCTCGCCGCCAGTGGCCCTGAACCAGCTCCTGCTGCGCCAGGTCGTCGGCGAGGAAGAAACCGACAAGGCCGGCGAGGAAGTCCGCAACGCCGGCTTCTACCGCCGCTTCGAGCGCTGGATCCTGCCGGTGCTCGTGATGGGCGCGGGACTTCTCATCGTGGCCTTCGGTCCGCTGATCGCGAAGTTCTGGTCCTGATGAAACCGTAACAACAAAAAAGCCGGCGCAAGCCGGCTTTTTTGTTTTCGAAGTCTGCGTGGCGCAAACAACGCAGACGTGGGACAGACTGCCTTACACCGGATTGTCGATGTCGACGAACTCCACCGGCACGCCCAGCGTCTGCTGCACGAATTCGCCCAGCGCACGCACGCCGTAGCGCTCCGTCGCGTGGTGGCCGCAGGCGAAATAATGGATGCCGGCCTCGCGTGCCGCATGCACCGTCGGCTCGGAAATCTCGCCGGAGACGTAGGCGTCCAGCCCGAGCGCAATCGCCTTCTCGATATAACCCTGCGCCGCGCCCGTGCACCAGCCGATGCGGCGGATCTGCGGCGGCCCGCCGGCAATCACCTGCGGTGTGCGCCCCAGCATTTTTTCGATATGCACCGCAAAATCCTCGACGCCGACCGGACGCGCCAGCGTCGCGGTATTGCCGAGGCCTTTCGGGTTGCCCGGCTCCAGCGAGCCGTCGATGGTGAGCCCGAGCTGTTTCGCCAGTTGCGCGTTGTTGCCGAGTTCAGGATGTGCATCCAGCGGCAGGTGGTAGGCGATCAGCGAGATGTCGTGGGCCAGCAGTTTGTTCAGGCGCTGCCGCTTCATGCCCGTGATACGTGGATCCTCGCCTTTCCAGAAATACCCGTGGTGCACGAGGATGGCATCGGCCTGGCGGTCGACGGCGGCGGCAATCAGGGCGGCCGAGGCGGTCACGCCGGTCACGATGCGGCGCACATGCTGGCGGCCTTCCACCTGCAGGCCGTTGGGGCAGTAATCCTGGAAGCGCCCGGGCTCCAGGGTGGCGTCCAGCAGGGACAGGATTTCACGCAGCGTCGTATTCATGAACAGGAGTCGCCTTGAACCGGCAGGGGCTCGTCACCATATTGCCGCGAGCATACTTCAGAGGGATAGAAAATGCGCTTGAGGACCGCCCTGCCGTGGCTGCTGCTGGCCATCGTCCTGGCCTATGTGACCACGCAGCGCTCCTGGTGGCCCGCCCGCGACAACGCCGCTCCCACGCTCGCCACCCAACGCCCGCTGCCGGCCGCTGGCGGCGGGCCGGTCTCGTATGCCGGCGCCGTCGGGGTCGCGGCCCCGGCCGTGGTGAACATCTTCACCACCCAGAAAGTACGCATGACCAACCCCTTCATGAGTGACCCCTTCCTGCGCCGCTTCTTCGGCGAAGGCATGCCGGAGGAACGCATGGAGTCCAGCCTGGGCTCGGGTGTCATCGTCAGCCCCGAAGGCTACATCCTCACCAACAACCATGTGGTGGCGCAGGCTGACGCCGTGATTGTGGCGCTGCAGGACGGGCGCGAGACCAAGGCGAAACTGATCGGCGCCGACCCCGGCACCGACCTCGCCCTGCTGCGCATCGACCTCGAGAACCTGCCCACCGTCGCGCTGCGCGACGCGCCCATGCAGGTCGGCGATGTCGTGCTCGCCATCGGCAATCCCTTCGGCGTCGGCCAGACCGTGACCCAGGGCATCATCTCCGCCACCGGCCGCCAGGGCCTCGGCATCAACACCTACGAGGACTTCATCCAGACCGAC
>JAJFBF010000083.1 GCA_020697295.1 Moraxellaceae bacterium
CGGCCTGGGGATGGCCATCCAGCTCAAGAAAGCGGGCATCCATTCCTTCACGATCCTGGAGAAGGCCGGCCGCGTCGGCGGCACCTGGCGCGACAACACTTACCCCGGCGCCGCCTGCGACGTGCAGTCGCACCTGTATTCGTTCTCCTTCGAGCCCAGGCACGACTGGTCGCGCAAGTTCGGCCTGCAGGCCGAGATCCAGGCGTATATGGAGCACTGCGTGGCGAAGTACGAGCTGGCATCCCATCTTCGCTTCAATGCCGAAGTGACGGCCGCCGCTTTCGACGGCGGCGGCGAGTGGGTCATCACCTTGCGTTCGGGCGAAACGCTGCGCAGCAATGTGCTCGTTACCGCGACCGGGCAGCTCAACCAGCCGGCCTATCCGGATATTCCCGGCATCGACGCCTTTGCCGGCAAGGCCTTCCACTCCGCGCGGTGGGATCACGACTATGACCTGACGGGCAAGCGCGTGGCCGTGATCGGCACCGGCGCCTCCGCCATCCAGTTCGTGCCGCGGATCGTGCCCCGGGTGAAGTCGCTGCACCTGTTCCAGCGCTCGGCGGCCTGGGTCATCGGCAAGCCCGACCGGCCGTTCAGGCGCTGGGAGCAGGCGCTGTTCGCGCGCTTGCCGCTGGCCGACCGCGTCTACCGTTCGCTCATCTACTGGAAGAACGAAAGCCGCGCGCTGGCCTTCACCCGGGTTGACCGGTTGCTCGATCTCTTCGCGCTGGAGGCGCGCGCGCTGGCGTGGCGCCACGTGAAAGACCCGGTGAAGCGGAAAAAGCTGATTCCGGATTACCGGATCGGCTGCAAGCGCATCCTGATGGCCAGCGACTGGTATCCGGCCGTGAACGAGAGCCATGTGGAGGTGATCACCACCGGCATAGCGCGCATCGAGAAAGATGCCGTGGTCACGACGGATGGGAGCCGCCACGAGGTCGACGCCCTCATCTACGGCACCGGCTTCAAGGCCACGCAATTCCTGTCCCCCCTGCGGATCACCGGCCGCAACGGGCTCGACCTCAATGACGCCTGGCGCGACGGCGCGGAAGCCTACAAAGGCATCTCCGTCGCCGGCTTCCCCAATCTCTTCATGCTCTACGGTCCCAACACCAATCTCTCGCACAGCTCCATCGTCTTCATGCTGGAAGCGCAGATCCGCTATGTGCTGCTCTGTCTGCAGCAGCTCAGGGCGGCGCAGGCCGGCTGCATGGATGTGAAGCCGGTGCGGCAGCGGGCCTACGTGGACGCCTTGCAGGCGCGCCTCGCGAAAAGCGTGTGGGCCAGCGGCTGCAGCTCCTGGTACACGACGGCCCGCGGCAGGAATGTGGCCAACTGGCCCGGCTTCACCTTTACCTACCGGCACATCACGCGCCGCCTGGAGCCGGGCGACTACGAGTTCTTTCGTCCTGCCGGGGCGCCCCGCAACGCTACGCTTCCGGCAGATTGAGCCGAAACATCATTTGGAGAGGCACCGTCATGGCACGTCCCAGCATTTTCATCACCGGCGCCGCCGCCGGCATCGGCCGCGCCACCGCCAAACTGTTTGTCGCCGAGGGCTGGCTGGTCGGGGCCTACGACATTGATCGCCCGGGGCTCGACTCGCTGCAGCAGGAAGTCCGGACTGGCAGCCTGGTGACCGGCGTGCTGGATGTGCGTGACGTGGCGGCATGGGAAAAGGGGATGGCGGAATTCTTCGCCGCCGCCGGCGGCCGGCTGGACGTGCTGCTCAATAACGCCGGCATCCTCTATTCCGGCCCTTTTGAAAGCATCACGCCGGAGCAGCATCACCGCCTGGTCGACGTCAACATCAACGGCGTCATCAACGGCTGCCATGCGGCCCTGCCGTATCTGCGCCGGACCCCGGACTCCCGCGTCATCAACATGGCGTCGGCCGGCGCCATCTACGGGCATCCTTCCCTGGCCTCGTATTCCGCCAGCAAGTTCGCCGTGCGCGCGCTGACCGAGGCCCTGGACCTGGAATGGCAGCAATACGGCGTGAAGGTGAGGGACGTCTGGCCGCTCTATGTCAGCACGGCGATGGTGGACAACCTGCAGGCCCGGAGCATCAAGACACTGGGGGTCACGCTCACGGCCGAGGATGTGGCGCGGACGATCCTGAGGATCACGCGGGACAAGGGCGGCCGGCTGCACTGGCCGGTGGGCTGGCGAACCCATGTGCTGGCCGGTTCGGTCAAGCTCCTGCCGGGCCGGGTTAGCCGCCTCCTGACCCGCTGGACGTCGACCTAGTGGCCATGGCCGACGCGATACTCAGGCATGCTCCGGGCTTCGCTTCAGCGCGGCCTTTCTCCACGCCTGTCTCTGACTTCATTTTTTTTAGAAATGCCTGCAGCAGTATGGAAGACCGTGTAGCTCCTTTTTGCAGCCAGCCCCGCCAACCGTGAGGACTTCAACCATGACCCAGGCCCGGCAGAGACCCAGCCGCCTCCGCGAGCACCACGATGTCATTGTGATCGGCGCCGGCTTCTCCGGCATCGGCACGGGTATCAAGCTCGACGAAGCAGGCTTCAGCGATTTCCTCATCCTGGAGCAGGGCGACGGCGTCGGCGGCGCCTGGCACTTCAACACCTATCCCGGCGTGGCGGTGGATATCCCCTCGCTGAGCTATTCCTTCTCCTTCGAGCGCAACCCGTACTGGTCGCGCGTCTTTGCGCCGGGCACGGAGCTCAAGGCCTATGCCGAGCATTGCGTCGACAAATACGGCCTGCGCGCGCGCATCCGCCTCAATACCGGCGTCACCGGCTGCGAATTCGACGAGCAGAACGACGTCTGGCACATCACGACGGATAACGGGACGGTGCTGACGGCTCGTTACATCGTCGGCGCCACCGGCGTGCTGACCCAGCCCAGGAATCCGGACATTCCCGGCATCGATACCTTCAAAGGCATCAAGATGCACACGGCGCGCTGGGATTCAGGCATCTCACCGTTTTCCAGCGCACGCCGATCTGGGTGATTCCCAAGCCCGATGTGCCGATTGCGCCGCTGCTGCAGAGCGTCATGGCGAAGTCGACGCTTCTGCAGTGGTCGACGCGCATGATCAGCCAGGCCATCGTGGAAGTCGGCTTCGTCCTCGCCGGGCAGTACCACCGCCAGTTCAAGGTGGCCAGGCTGTACGAGAGGATCGCGCGCGATCATCTGCAGAAACAGGTGAAAGACCCCGTGATCCGCGCCAAGCTCACCCCGAATTACGGCTTCGGCTGCAAGCGCCCCAGCACCTCCAACACGTATCTGCAGGCCTTCAATCGCGACAACGTGACGCTCGTCACCGAGGCTATCGAGGCAGTCACGGCAAGCGGCGTGCGCAGCAGGGAGGGCGGGCTGCACGAGGTTGACGTGCTGATTTGCGCCACCGGCTTCAAGGTCTTTGAAAACGGCAACATGCCGCCCTTCCCCCTCAAGGGCCTCGGCGGCCGTGATCTGGAGGCCTGGTGGGACGCGAACCGTTACCAGGCCTATGAAGGCGTATCCGTGCCGGGCTTTCCCAATGCCTTCCTGATTCTCGGCCCCAACGGCTATAACGGCGCCTCGTATTTCCAGCTCATCGAAATGCAGTGCCGCCACATCGTGCGCTGCCTGACGCAGGCACGGAAAAAGGGCGCCAGCCGCGTCGAAGTGACGGCCGAGGCCAATGCCCGCTACTTCCGCGCGATGAAGGCGCGCACCGGCAACCAGGTCTTCTTCAGCAACGGCTGCGCCACGGCCAACAGCTATTATTTCGACAAGCACGGCGACGTGCCTTTCCGTCCCGCCACCAGCGTGGAGGCGCATCTGCGCAGCATGACTTTTCCGCTGAGCGATTACCGCTTTTCCGGAGCCGGCGCGAGCTGACATCACGGCTCGCGACCGGCAGGGAAGCACGACGCCGGGCTGGCCCGGCCCCGATTGAACACGTGGTTCCATTCATGACTTTCAGAAAAACGTCGCCGGAAATTGCCGGCACCTGCAGTCCCGAATTCCATTCCGTCCGCGATGTGCTTTATCGCAGCCTGAAAGAGGGGCGCGACATCGGGGCCGGCGTCAGCTTCCAGGTCGAGGGCGAAACCGTTGTCGATCTCTGGGGCGGCTGGACCAGTGTCTTCAAGACGCGCGCCTGGCAGCAGGACACGCTCACCAATATCTTTTCCTGCACCAAGGGCTTGGCCGCGCTCTGCGTGCTGCGCCTGGCGGACGAGGGCAGGCTGGAGCTGGACGTGCCGGTGGCGCAGTACTGGCCGGCCTTCGCCCAGAACGGCAAGGAAGGCATCACGCTGCGCCATATCCTCGGCCACCGTGCCGGCCTGCCGGCGATCGATCCGCTGCTTTCCTTCACGCAGCGACTCGAGCCTTTTCATTTCGAGGCGCATCTGGAGCGTGCGCGCCCGCGCTGGCAGCCAGACACCGCGCACGGTTATCACGCGCTGACCATCGGTTGGCTGCTGGGCCGGATCGTGCAGATCGTCACCGGCAAGACCCTGGGCCGTTATTTCGCGGATGAGATTGCGAAGCCTCTCCAGCTCGACATTCATATCGGCACCGACCGCGCGCATTTTTCCCGCATCAGCCGCCCCGTCTACTCCCTGGCGCTGCTGGAGCCGCATCCCGACCTGCTGACGCTGCTGGCCGGCGTGCTGCGCGACGGCAGGAACGCCGTCACGCTCAAGGCACTGGCCAATCCGCTCAGCGTGGGCCTGCATGCGATCACCCTCTCGCCCACCTGGAGCCGTATCGAGCAGCCGGCCGCCAACGGCATGGCCACGGCGCGCGATCTCGCGAAGCTCTACGGCATCCTGGCCAACGGCGGCCGCAGCCGGGACGGCTTCGTGCTGCTCTCCGAGCGCCTGCTGCCGCTGTGCTGGCAGGAGCAGTCCTGCGGCCCCGACCGCGTGCTGAAGCGCCATACGCGCTTCAGTCACGGCTTCATGTTGAGCCAGCCGGACCGTTATGCGTCCTTTGGCCCCGGCACACGCAGCTTCGGCCACAACGGCTTGGGCGGCACGCTCACTGTGGCCGATCCCGACTTCAAAGTGGGCTTCGGCTATGTGACCAATTGCCTCGGCAATTACCTGCTGGTGGACCCACGGCCGCGCGCGCTGCTGGATGCGTTCTATCGGTGCTTGTGACCATGGCTGAAAGGCAATTTCTGCTGGAAGAGTCGGCCGGACGTGCTGGGTTGGCGAGAAGTAGGTGGGAAGAAGCGGATGGGCGTCTATGGCTCCCTGTATGGAAGACAATAATAAGCCTGCGCGGATGACGGGCGTTTTGGTGCTTCGCGGTTAAGTAGGAGAACGGAAGTTCACCGACATTATGGCCATTAGAATCAATGACTTAGCGCACAAAATGTCAGGAAACTTTGCTTCAGGTACTTTGATGTACGTCCCAGAACGCTGGTTTGGGCGGTGGTGTGTAGATGCCGGGCCGGGCGCGCAGGTGGCCGGCCAGCATGGTCATGCACAGTTTCAGGTAGCGGTCGAAGAAGAGGGCGGAGTCCGCGGCGGCGGCGTTGATGTGGCGGTCCTCGGCCATGCCGCGCAGCAGCCACTGGGGGAGGATGATGAGGTCGCCGACGCTGTCGTGGGGGCCTGCCGGCTCCGGGTAGTGCTCGGCCGCGGCGCGTGTGGTGCGGTAGGACACGGCCCACAGTTTCTGCAGCGTGGCCGCGAGCTCGGGCTCGTGCCGGCTCGCCACCAGCAGCTCCAGGAGGGCCGTGGCTTCTGGCGTGGTGAGCAGGTTGCGCCAGCCAGCCATGATGAGGTCGTGCACGCGGTCGCCCGCTTCGATGACCTTGATCATCTTGCCCAGCGAAATCGAAATATAGAAGCGCCGCAGCAACTGCTCGGCCGCGGCCTCCATGAGCGCGGCCTTGGAGGGGAAGTGGTGCACCGGCGCGCCGCGCGAGACCTGCGCGGTCTCGACGATGCGGCTCACCGTGGTGCCGGCATAACCCGCCGTCACCAGGCACTGCAAGGTGGCGTCGACGCGCATGGCCTCGCTGCGCTCGGCCTGGGTGCGGCGGGAGGGTTTGGCTTTCGGCTTCGTCGCGTTACTGCTCATAGCTCTCTCGGTAGGCCAGCCGCTCCCGGTGGGAGCCGCCTGCAATCGGACGACCGCAGGGTATTTTTTCGCGTTCCCGGGCTTGGCTGGCCGCGGCCGCTAACCCTGGCCAATCAATTACTTAGCTCCGCCGTTCCAGGGGCGAGCCGGGCGCCAGCGCGGCCCACGGGCATTCCGCGCCGGGTTGACAGTGCTTCCGGGCGGCTGCTACTAGTTAAACATGTTGTACGTACGTATTGTATATGATGTGCAGCACCCCTGAACCAACGCGAGGCCTCTATTCCGGCCGTCCCATCGCGAACCTTTCTGCCTGGAGCCCGACATGAGCACTGTTCACATTCCTTCCCCGGTGGCGCCGATGATTCCCCGCACCCTGTTCAACGCCGACCACGAGGCCTTTCGCGCCACGGCGCGCCGCTTTTTCGAGACCGAAATGGCGCCCCACCTGGAGCGCTTCGAGGAGCAGCAGCACATCGACCGCCACCTCTGGAACAAGGCCGGCGAACTCGGCCTGCTCTGCGCCACCATGCCCGAGGAATACGGCGGCTCCGGCGTCGACCGCCTCTATTCGATGATCCTGGTGGAAGAGCAGGCGCGCGTCGGCGATTCCGCCTCCGGCTTCTCGCTGCACTCCGACATCGTCGCCAACTACGTCAACAACTTCGGCAACGAAGAGCAGAAGAAGACCTGGCTGCCGAAGATGGCCACCGGCGAATGCGTCACCGCCATCGCCATGACCGAGCCCGGCACCGGCTCCGACCTGCAGGCCATCCGCACCACCGCGGTGGCTGACGGCGACGACTACATCGTCAACGGCTCCAAGATCTTCATCACCAACGGCTACCTCTGCGACATGGTCGTGGTCGTGGTGAAGACCGGCGACATCAACGCCGGCGCGCAGGCCGTCTTCATGCTGATGAAGGAACTCGCCTGGGAACGCATGCTGATCGCCATCGGCTGCGCCTCCGGCGCCGAGGGGGCGCTGGCCATCACGGCGGAGTATGTGAAGGAGCGCAAGGTGTTCGGCAAGCCGGTGGCCGCCTACCAGAATACCCGTTTCAAGCTGGCCGAGATGCGTTCGGAGATCCAGATCGCGCGCGTCTTCGTGGACCGCTGCATGGAGCAGGTACTGAAGAACGAGCTCAGCGTGGAGGCCGCCTGCGCCGCCAAGTACTGGGTGTCGGACCTGCTCTCCAAGGTGGTCGACGAGTGCGTGCAGCTGCACGGCGGCTACGGCTTCATGCTGGAGTATCCGATCGCGCGCGCCTACATCGACACTCGCGCCAACCGCATCTACGGCGGCACCAACGAGATCATGAAGGAACTCATCTCGCGCTCCATCTGAGGGCGCTCATCCGTGGCATGACTGCTCCCTTTCCCTGTAACCGGGGAGAGGGAGGTATCCCCGACAGGAATTACCGAGGAAAGGAAAAATGTCCGAATTGCGTTTTGATGGCCGCGTCGCCATCGTCACCGGGGCCGGCGGCGGCCTCGGCCGCCAGCATGCGCTGACCCTGGCCGCGCGCGGCTGCAAGGTGGTGGTGAACGATCTCGGCGGCAGCGCCCATGGCGCCGGCAAATCGTCCTCCGCTGCCGACAAGGTCGTGGAGGAAATTCGCGCCGCCGGCGGCGAGGCCGTCGCCAACTACGATTCCGTGGAAAACGGCACCGCCATCGTGCAGACCGCGCTCGACGCCTTCGGCACGGTGGATATCGTGATCAACAACGCCGGTATCCTGCGCGACGTCAGCTTCGCCAAGATGACGAAAGCCGAGTGGGACATCATCCAGCGCGTGCACCTGGACGGCAGCATGAGCGTCTCGCATGCCGCCTGGCCCATCATGCGCGAGAAGGGCTTTGGCCGGATCGTGATGACGACCTCCGCCGCCGGCATCTACGGCAACTTCGGGCAGGCGAATTACTGCGCCGCCAAGCTCGGCATCCTCGGCCTCGCCAATTGCCTGGCGGAAGAGGGCCGCAGCAAGAACATCTTCGTCAATACCATCGCGCCGCTGGCGGCCTCGCGCCTCACCGAGACCGTCATGCCGCCGGAGTTGCTGAAGCTGTTGCAGCCGGAGGCGGTGAGTCCGCTGGTGGCCTGGCTCTGCCACGAAGAGTGCCCGGAGACCAAGGGCCTCTTCGAGGTTGGCGCCGGCTTCATCGCCAAGCTGCGCTGGGAGCGCACCGCGGGCTATGCCTTCCCCAACGGCCGCGCCTTCAGCACCGACGACGTTGCGAAGCACTGGGGCAAGATCACGGATTTCTCTGAGTCCACGCACCCCACGACCACGACGGAGTCCTTCCAGCCCATCCTGGAGGGCGTCAACAATCCGAAGCTGGGCGGCAACGAATTCATCGATCTCGACACCGCCGCCAAGGCCAAGCTGGTGCTGGAATCGAATTATGACGAGCGCGATCTTTCGCTCTATGCGCTCGGCGTCGGCGCCGCGCGCAATCCGCTCGACAAGAGCGAGCTGAAATACGTTTACGAGCTCGGCAGCGAGTTTGCCGCGCTGCCGACCTACGGCGCCATGCCGCAGCTCAACGCCATGCTGGCCGCCGCCAAGACCGGCACCTTCGCCTTGCCCGGCATGAACTTCGGCTTTGACCGCCTGCTGCACGGCGAGCAGTACATGGAGCTGAAGCGCCCGCTGCCGCCGCGCGCCAAGCTCAAGCATGTGTTCAAGTTCAAGAATGCGTATGACAAGGATCCCAACGCCGTCGTTACCTTCGCCATCTCCACGCAGGACGAGAACGGCGAGGAGATCGCCTACAACGAGATGACCTCCTTCGTACGCGGCGCTGGCGGCTGGGGGGGCGATCGCGGCCCCTCGGGCGAGATCAACGTACCGCCTTCGCGCGAGCCCGACGCTGTCATCGAAGAGAAGACCGACGCCAACCAGACGCTGCTCTACCGTCTTTCCGGCGACTGGAACCCGCTGCACGCCGATCCGGATTTCGCGAAGGCCTTCGGCTTCGAGAAACCCATCCTGCACGGCATGTGCACTTTCGGCTATTGCGGCCGTCATGTGATCAAGGCGTTCTGCAATAACGACGGGCGCTACTTCAAGAGCATCAAGGTGCGCTTCGCCAAGAGCGTCTACCCGGGCGACACCCTGGTGACGCGCATGTGGAAGGAGTCGGATACCCGCATCGTGTTCGAGACGCTGGTGAAGGAACGCAACGAGGTGGTGATCAAGAACGCCGCCATCGAGCTCTACAAGGAAATCCCGCAGGCGAAGCCCAAGGACGCGGCTCCTGCTGCGACGACTACCGCTACCGCTAGCGCGCCGCCGCAGCGCCTGACCGTCGCCGATGTCTTCGGCGTGCTGGCGGAATACCTGGCCGAGCATCCGGAGCTGGCGGAGAAAGCCAAGACGGTATTCCAGTTCCGTCTGAAGAATCCTGATTCCATCTGGACGCTGGATCTCAAGAACGGCAAGGGCAGCTGCGCCGCCGGCGAGACCGCGAAGCCCGATGTCACGCTGGAGATGGACGAGGAGTATCTCGGCACTGTGGTGACGAGCTCGCTCGCCGACGTGCAGAAGCTCTTCTTCGGCGGCCAGCTCAAGATCGGCGGTAATGTGATGGCCTCCAACAAGCTCATCATCCTGCAGGACATCAAGCCGCAGCGCTTCGAGGAAGCGAAGGCCAAGCGCCTGACGACGGGCAACGATACCGTGCCGGCCGCCGCGTCTGCCGCCCCCGCCGCCGACGAAGGCGTCACGCTGGCCGACGTGTTTGCCGGCATCGCCGCCTACATCGAGCGCGAGCCGTCGCTGGTGGACAAGACCAGGACCTCCTTCCAGTTCCATTTCCGCAAGCCCGATTCGAGCTGGTTCATCGACCTCAAGAACGGCAAGGGCAGCGCCGGCGCCGGTAGCGTCGACAAGCCCGACGTCACCCTGGAGCTCGATGCCGAGCACGTCGAGACGCTGTTCGGCGGCGATGTCGCCAAGGTGCAGAAGCTGTTCTTCGGCGGCCAGCTCAAGATTTCCGGCAACGTCATGGCCTCCAACAAGCTCAGCGTGCTTTCCGGCATGGACAAGCAACTGGTGGAGGCGGCCCGCCAGAAGCGTGTCGCCTCCGGCGGCGCGGCGCCGGTCGCGGCGGCGAGCGGCAGCGCGCGCGAAGCGCAGGCGCCGGCGATCTTCGCCGCGCTGAAGGCGAAGCTGGCGAAGGAAGGCAAGGTGAGCGGCCTGAACCAGGTCGTGCAGTTCCAGGTGCGAGACCCGGAGGCCTGCTGGACGGTGGACTTCAGCGTCTCACCGCCTGCCATCACCGGCGGCGACAGCGCGAAGGCGGCGACCAAGCTTGGCATCGACGACGCCGATCTTGCGGTGCTGGCGCGCGGTGAAGCCGATGCGCGCGATCTCTACCAGCATGGCAAGCTGCGCGTGGACGGCGATCTGGCGCCGGCGCGTGCGCTCGGCATTTTCAAAGGCCTGATTTGAGGCACTGAGCCATTCCCTCTCCCTCCGGGGGAGGGAATCAACAGAGTGAGGACACAAACCATGAAACGTCGCGTAAACGTCATCGGCGTGGGCATGACCAAGTTCGCCAAGCCCGGCAGCAGCCCCGACTACCACGAGATGGCCCGCGAGGCTGGCCAGATCGCGCTCAAGGACGCCGGCATTCCCTATGCCGAGGTGGAGCAGGCCTTCGTCGGCTATGTCTACGGCGATTCCACCTGCGGCCAGCGTGCCGTCTATGAGCTCGGCCTCACCGGCATTCCCGTGGTGAACGTGAACAACAACTGTTCCACCGGCTCCACCGCGATTTTCCTCGCGCGCCAGGCCATCGAGGGCGGCCTCGCCGAGTGCGTGCTGGCGCTCGGCTTCGAGAAGATGGAGCGCGGCGCGCTCGGCGCCAAGTTCAACGATCGCGAGAACCCCATGGCGCAGCACGCGCAGGTGATGGTGGACGCGCAGGGCTTCAGCAGCGCGCCGCCCGCCGCCCAGATGTTCGGCGGCGCCGGCCGCGAATACCGCTGGCAGCACGGCACGAAGAAGGAAACCTTCGGCAAGATCGCCGAGAAGGCGCGCCAGCACGCCAGCCGCAATCCCTACGCGCTCTTCGGCCAGGTGCTGTCGCTGGAGGAGATCATGGCCTCGGATGAAGTCTTCGATCCGCTGACGCGCTTCCAGTGCTGTCCGCCCACCTGCGGCGCCGGCGCCGCCATCCTCTGTTCGGACGAGTTCGCGAAGAAGCACGGCATCAAGAACGCCGTGTATATCGCGGCGCAGGCCATGACCACGGACTACGCCTCCAGCTTCGAAGAGAAGTCGATGATCAAGATGATCGGCTACGACATGACCAAGCAGGCCGCCAGGCAGGTGTACGAAGCCGCCGGCATCGGCCCCGAGGACGTGGACGTGGTGGAGCTGCACGACTGCTTCACCGCCAACGAGCTGCTCACCTACGAGGGCCTCGGCCTCTGCCCCGAAGGCGGCGCCGAGAAATTCATCTGGGACGGCGACAACACCTACGGCGGCAAATACGTCACCAATCCCTCCGGCGGCCTGCTTTCCAAGGGCCATCCGCTGGGCGCCACCGGCCTCGCGCAGTGCACCGAGCTGGTGTGGCAGCTGCGTGGCACCGCCGACCAGCGCCAGGTGAAGGATGCGCGCGTCGCGCTGCAGCACAACCTGGGCCTGGGCGGCGCCTGCGTCGTGACGCTGTACCGGCGCGACTGAGGCCCTGCCCGAGCGGCGGCGCCCTGCACCGGGCGCTGCCCGCTTCCACTTCGGAGAGAAATCCTGTGAGCCAGACCCGCAAGAAGACACAGCCGTCCCCCATGCTCCTGCCGACGCGCCGCGACGTCCGTTTCCACCCGCCGGCCGCGCGCATCGCCGACTGGCACGCCGGCGGCCCCATCATGACGGCCTGGCTGAACACCTTTTCCATCGTGCTGCCGGTGGGCGAGCGCTTCTTCATCGACAGCGTGCGCGCCTACCGCGACCAGGTCACCGATCCCGAGCTGAAAAAGGCCATCTCCGCCTTCATCGGCCAGGAGGCCATGCATGGCCGCGAACATGAGGAGTACAACGCTGCCCTGTTCGCCCGTACGCCGGTGGCGCCGAAGTTCGAGCGCTTCGTGCAGGGCGTGCTTTCCCGCATCACCCGGCACCTGCCGAAGTCGTTCGGGCTGAGCGGCACCATCGCGCTGGAGCATTTCACCGCCCTGCTGGCGGACAGCCTGCTGCGCGAACCGCGCCTCATGGAAGGATCGGAGCCGCACTATGCCGCGCTCTGGCGCTGGCATGCGCTGGAAGAAACCGAGCACAAGGCGGTGGCCTTCGATACCTGGAAGGCGGTGATGGGGCGGGGCCTGACCTCCTATGCCCTGCGCTGCGGCGGACTGGTGCTGGCCACGGTGGTTTTCTGGAGTTTCGTGATGCCGGTGTTCGTGCAGGTGCTGCGCAGCGAAGGCAAGCTCTCCGACGTGGAGGGCTGGCGGCAGTGGCTCCGTTACAACTTTGGCGCCATCGGCATATTGCGCATCCAGCTGCGCAGCTATATCGAGTATTTCCGTCCCGGCTTCCATCCCTGGGACCACGACAACCGCCAGTACCTGCAGCAGATCGATGAGTTCCTGGCCGAGCAGGAGAGGCTGGCGGCCTGAGGCCGTGTTTCGACAGCAGCTTTGTGATGTCTCCTGTAAGGTCTTCGCCCTTGATCAGGAGGGGCGCCTTCGCGTCCACTGGCTTTGCGGAAGCGGGCCTTGTACAGCGTCGAGCCGTCATCCTTCTCGATAACAGTGCATACGGTGGCCTGCCCTGTCAGGATGCGCTCGGGTGCCTCCGCCCCCTCGAAGTAGAGCGCATTGCCTTCTAGTGAATTCTCCGTCGGTCGAGAAGACTTCCGGCTCTGCGTTGTCGCTTGGGCCGCCGGCGTCAGAGTCTTCGTCGTCCGGCACCGCATTGGCCATATCGGCTTCGGTGTCAGTGGTGATCTCATCCGCCTGGTGTTGCTCAGTGTCTCCAATAGTGTCGCTGGGTCCGTCTTCGCTTGGTGCTATTTCGCTCATTGAGTTTTCTCGGTGTAGCGCCCGGAGTGGCGCGCTACGGGGCGAATTAGAACCCGGCATGCAGGGGGGGATATGCATGTATTTCAATGACATAGGGGGGCATGATACTTATCATAAGTTCTCCTTCCCTATGTTCCACGGTGCTGTTTTGCACTTAAAACTGACCCTCAGGGTTTGCATCAAAAATTGACTCTCGTGAACTGAAACGCTGCCTGTACTGCTCGGGCGGATGGCCGAACCAGCGTTTGAAGGCACGTCTGAAATTGGCGCTGTCGTGATAGTTCATCAACGCGGCGACGGCCTCGACGGACAGTTTGCTGTCACACAGGTAGCTCGCCGCCTGCTGGGACAGGATGTCGTCACGAACTTGACGAAAACTGCTGTGCTCCTGTTTCAGCTTGCGTGCCAGGGTGCGTTTGTTCATGAACAGGGAGGCCGCAGCTTCTTCTTCACTGAGCGTGCCGGGGGGGCGGGACAACATCATCTTCTTGAGCCGGGTCTGGTAGCTCGGTTTCTGGGTTTGAAGTTGCGCAAGCATGGCTTCGCACTGCTGCAGGGCCAAACGATAGTTTTCATGATTGGCGGAGGCGTTCGGTTCCTGGCACAACGTCATCGGCAGTTTAAGGGTCAACTGATTACAACCAAAGCGAATCCGCCCGGACAAATACTCGGAATAGATCGCGTGGTATTCGGGCGCCGGATGGGTAAAGCATATTTCAGCCTCATACAGAGGACGGCCGACAATGAATTCGCCGAATTCGAGCAGTACCTTGATCATCGTGTCAGCCAGGCAGCGCTGGAGGTCGGCGTCTAGCGGTACCTGGAAATCCAGCCTGCATTCCAGGTGCTCTTCAACCTGCCGTAAATGCAACTGGATAACGCTGGCGCGGGTGGGCAGGAAGGTTTGTATCGCCCGTAGCGCGCTGAGCAGATCCGGGCTGCTGGAGGCGGCAAAGCCCATCGCACCGTGGGTTGCCGGGGTCAGTCGCTTGCCAAGCCGTAATCCGAATGCCGGCTGGCCTGACAGCAACAGCGCATTACGCAGGATCCGTACCTGCTGAGCCGGCGTGAGCAGGCCGTCCTCACTCAGGAACTGTTCGACGTCAAGACCGGTGCCACGCAGTAAAACGGGCAATTGCCTGGTCGTCATGTCCAGCTCACGGGCGATAAGCCGCGAATAGTTCGACGGAATATCGGCTGCCAGATTTTGCCAACCCTCTGCCTTTTGTTTCATTGGCGCGGCCCATTGCACAGAGGATATATTGTCTTTAAATGACCCGTGCATGTCAAGAAATGACCTCGCCGTCATACCGGCGTGGAATCACTATCCGAGCATAAGTTATTCGCAGGAGAGAGAAATTGGGCAAGATCACGTTTATTGAGCATGACAACACTGAACATGTCACAGAGTTCGAGGCTGGCTCCACGCTGATGCAGGTCGCCGTAGATAACGCCGTTCCTGGTATCGACGGCGATTGTGGCGGGGAGTGCGCCTGCGGCACCTGTCACATGATCGTTGCGGATGAGTGGTTCGGCAAGACCGGATCGATCGGCGACGCTGAAGAACAGATGCTGTCCATGACCCCGGAGCGGGCGAAAACCTCGCGCCTTGGCTGCCAGGTCAAAGCCACCGAGGCGATGGACGGCATGACCGTGCATTTGCCCGAATTCCAGATGTAAGCAGAGAGAACGCCATGTCAACGAAATCAAGCGCAACTGGTGCGATCCAGACAAAATTGATCAACACCACATCCAGGGTGGTGCCTATGCACTTGCAGATCAAGGCACTAAAGGTGCTGATGAAGGCAAAGAGAAAGGCCGTCGGAACGAAGATACCTCAGATCAACTTTGTCGAAGTCCCTTTGCCTGACGTCAACACTCTGGCGCTCGTGGATATCGATACCAGCAACCCTTTTTTGTATCGGCAGGGCCAGTGGGGCGCCTACTTCAAGCGGCTGCGTGATGAGGCGCCGGTGCACTATCAGAAGAACAGCCCCTTTGGGCCATTCTGGTCGGTGACGCGCTATGAGGACATTTTGTTCGTTGACAAGAATCATGAGCATTTTTCCTCCGAGCCGCAAATTATCCTGGGTGATCCCCCGGAAGGGCTATCGGTCGAAATGTTCATTGCCATGGATCCGCCCAAGCATGACGTGCAGCGCCGAGCGGTCCAGGGGGTGGTGGCACCGCAGAATCTGAAGGAAATGGAAGGGCTGATTCGGGAGCGCACCGGTGAAGTGCTTGACAGCCTGCCTCTGGGCAAGCCCTTCAACTGGGTGCCGACGGTCTCGAAAGAACTGACAGGCCGCATGTTGGCGACGCTGCTGGATTTCCCTTACGATGAACGTCACGAGTTGATTGGCTGGTCGGATCGATTGTCCGGCGCATCATCGGCGACTGGCGGCGAGTTTACCAGTGAAGATGTATTTTTTGACGACGCCGCAGATATGGCTTGGGCTTTCTCCAGGCTTTGGCGCGACAAGGAGGCACGCCGCAAGGCAGGCGAAGCGCCCGGTTTCGACTTGATCAGCATGCTACAGAGCAGTGAAGACACGCAGGATTTGATTAATCGTCCGTTGGAGTTTATCGGGAATCTGGCGCTGCTTATCGTTGGTGGCAATGACACTACGCGCAACTCCATGAGCGGCGGTGTACTGGCTTTAAATCAGTTCCCGGAGCAATTCGCTAAGCTAAAGATGAATCCGGAGCTGATTCCCAACATGGTCTCTGAAATCATCCGTTGGCAAACCCCGCTGGCGTATATGCGCCGGGTCGCCACGCAGGATGTGGAATTGCATGGCCAGACCATCAGGAAGGGAGATCGCGTGGTGATGTGGTATGCCTCGGGCAACCGGGACGAGCGCAAATTCGAAGACCCAGATCAATTCATCATTGATCGCAAGGACGCGCGAAATCATATGTCGTTTGGCTACGGCGTTCACCGTTGCATGGGCAACCGTCTGGCTGAATTGCAACTACGCATCCTCTGGGAAGAATTGCTCAAGCGCTTTGACGACATCAAAGTTGTCGGCGAGCCTGAGCGAGTGCAGTCCAACTTCGTGCGGGGCTATTCTAAGCTGATGGTTAAACTGACGCCTAAGAGTTAATGAACCGGCTGACCAAGATGGCGTCTGAACAATTCGATTATGTAGTGGTCGGCGCGGGCTCGGCCGGATGTGCCGTCGCCAACCGCCTGTCCGAGAGCGGCCGCTATTCGGTACTGCTGCTCGAAGCCGGTCCTGAGAGCCGCCGCAATCCTTTCGTGAACATGCCGCTGGGTTTCCTGCAATTGATGTTCAGCCGCCGCTACAACTGGCAGTTCAATACCGAACCACAGCGTAACATGCACGACCGCGCGCTGTTCCAGCCGCGGGGCAAGATGCTCGGCGGTTCCAGCGGCATGAACGCGCAGGTCTATATCCGCGGGCATGCCTGGGACTACGACGAGTGGGCGCGGCTGGGTTGCGACGGGTGGTCGTACGCCGAGGTGCTGCCGTATTTTCGCAGGTCCGAACATTTCGAGCCGAAGTTGACCTCGGCCGAGGCAGTATTTCATGGCCAGGATGGTCCGCTCAATGTTGCCGAGCGCCGCTATACCAATTCGCTGAGCGAGGTGTTCGTCGAGGCGGCGACACAGGCGGGGTACCGGCGCAATACGGATTTCAACGGCAGTGAGCAGGAAGGCGTGGGTTTCTACTATGCCTACCAGAAGGACGGCGCGCGCTGCAGCAATGCGCGCGCCTATCTCGAACCCGCAGCAGGGCGTTCCAATCTGACTGTCCGCAGTGGCGCGCACGTTACCCGTGTGTTGCTCGATGGCACTCGCGCCACCGGTGTCGAGTACCGCAGCGCGACCGGGCTGGTGCAGGTCCGTGCCGGGCGCGAGGTTGTGCTCTGCGGCGGGGCGTTCAACTCGCCGCAACTGCTGATGCTATCCGGCATCGGTCCGCGTGAGGAGTTGTCCCGGCACGGCATCGAATTGCGTCATGCGCTGGAGGGGGTTGGGCAGAACCTCCAGGATCATATCGACGTGTTCATGCGCGTCAGGGCGCGCAGCCGTCAGAGCATCTCGATGCACCCGAGCTACTGGCTCAAGGGCCTGCGGGCCCTGCTGCAATACCTGAGTAGTAGACGCGGAGTGCTGTCGAGCAACGGCGCCGAGGCCGGCGGGTTCATCCGTTCCCGGCCGGAGGAGCCGATACCCGACCTGCAACTGCACTTCGGGCCAATGTTGTACGCCGATCACGGGCGGGACTTGAGGACCGCAATGAGTGGTTATGGCTACATAGTCATGATCTACGGGCTCAGGCCATTGTCGCGCGGCCGGATTGGTTTGCACAGTGCCGACCCGTTCGCGGCGCCGCTGATCGACCCCAATTACATGGCTGAGCCCGCCGACGTCGAGCAACTGGTTCGCGGGGTTCATCTGGCGCGCAGGATCCTGGCGCAGACGGCCTTCGCCCCGCACCACGAGGTCGAGATGTCGCCCGGGCCGGCGCTGCAGAATGACGACGACCTCGCCGCATGGGTGCGGCGCAGCGGTGAGTCGGCATATCACCCTGTCGGCACCTGCAAGATGGGTGTGGATCCGATGGCGGTGGTCGATTCGCGTCTGCGCGTGCATGGACTGCAATGTCTGCGGGTGATTGATGCCTCCATCATGCCAACGCTGGTCGGCGGTAACACCAATCAGCCGGCGACCATGATCGGCGAGAAGGGCGCCGCGATGATGCTTGAGGATGCCGAGACCTCCGGCGGCTGAGAGCCGCGTGCGGGGTGTCGCGGGGCGCGGTTGACATCACCGTGCCAGCCGACCTTGTGCTCGTCTCGGTTGGCATTTTCCTGAACAATCCGATCCCAAGGCACAGCTAAAGAGAGAGGCTATGGTAAACAAACGGAAGGAGACCACAGTCATCGTTGGCGGCGGGCATGCAGCAGGTGCGCTCCTGACAACCTTGCTGCAAAAAAAATATCAACATGAGGTGGTTCTGGTGGGCGAAGAACCCCATCCACCATATCAGCGACCGCCTTTGTCCAAGAATTACCTGGCAGGAGATGTTGATCAGGAGTCGCTGTACCTGAAGCCGCGCTCGGTGTACGAGAAGGCAGGCCATCAGTTGCGGCTCGGTGTGCGCGTCGAACAAATTGATCGAGACAACAAGACCATCAGCTTGTCGGACCAGAGCACGTTGAAATACGATCGACTGGTCCTGGCCACGGGCTCACACGTCCGACGTCTGAAAGCGCCCGGGGCTGACTTGAAAGGCATTCATTATCTGCATGACATAGCTGACACAGATGCCCTGCGTGAACAATTAGTCCCGGGGAAGAGTCTGGTCATTGTGGGTGGCGGTTTTATCGGCCTTGAGGTGGCAGCCAGCGCTATAAAAAAAGGCGTTAATGTCACGGTGCTGGAAGCCGCAGAGCGTCTTATGCAGCGCGTTACGGGCCCGGAGATGTCGGCGTTCTTTTACGCCAAACACAGTGGCGCCGGCGTGGATGTACGCCTGAACACAGCGGTAACCGGCTTTGAAGCGGATGATCAGGGTCGTGTGGCCGGCGTGACGTTGGCGAATGGAGGCACTTTGCCGGCCGATATCGTGCTCGTCTCGATCGGCGTCACACCGGAAACCACTTTGGCTGAGGCCGCCAACTTACCTTGTGATGACGGTATTGTCGTGGACGAGTTTACACGCACCGGCGATCCCGCCATCCTGGCGATTGGCGACTGTACCCGTCACCGGAATCTTTTCTTCGAGAAGATGCAACGGCTTGAGTCTGTCGCCAACGCTGTCGATCAAGCTCGTACTGCGGCGGCGACTCTGATGGGAGAGGAGAAACCTTACGATAGCGTCCCATGGTTCTGGTCGAACCAGTATGACGTACGCCTGCAGATGGTGGGGTTGTCGCAAAATCATGATCAGCGTGTGATGCGCGGCAGCCCCGAGGATAGGGAATTTGCGGTGTTCTATCTCCGCGAGGGCTGTGTCATTGCTGTTGACGCGGTCAATCTGCCCATTGCTTTCATGGTCGGCAAGCAACTGGTCCAGCACTGCAAGAGCGTCAGCGCTGAAGCATTGAGTGATTCGGGTACCGATTTGAAGTCTCTGGTCTGAAATATGCTCCCGTATCTTTGCTCTTCAGGAACAGGTAATTGTCCATAGGCAGGTGCTTCGCCCGCCACAGCATCTTCCCCGAGGTCGAGAGGGGTGAACCGTCCTGAGTGGCGGCTCCGGCTCCCCTGTTAGTTCATGGGTATTTGGCCGCTTGACCAAATAATTTGGTCGTGTGACCATGTGTCATGAAAGCTGTTCAGCTCAGGGGGAAGATCAATTGTCGCTGCTGCGCAGGCTCAACCATCTCCGCCGGGATATGGTCAACATCATCAATAACAGGCGGCCTGAACAGTCGGCTGCCGCGACCTCATCGTCCAATCGCAAGACTTTCAGGACGTTCGAGCCCCAGCGACCCGCGCAGCCGGCCGCTCCCCCGCACGAACTCCTCCAGCCCATTCCGATGAACGTGCTGGAGGTCGTCAGGGAGACACCGGATGCCATCCGCGTGGTCCTGGCCCGGCCGGACAGCCAGCCGATCACTTTCACGCCCGGCATGTTCTTCACGGTCGTGGTGACCATTGATGGCGAGGAGCACCGGCGGGCGTATTCGCTCGCCAGCCCGGTGCAGCAGCCCCATCAGGTAGACATCGTCATCAAGCGTATTGCGGACGGACGGGTGTCCGGCTGGCTCAACGAGCACCTCCGGGCCGGAGATACCTTACAGGTGCTGGGCCCGTCCGGCACGTTCACGCTGGCGCCGGACGCCGGCCAGGCACGCCACCTGCTGCTGGTCGGAGGCGGCAGCGGCATCACCCCGCTCATGTCCATCCTGCAGAGCGTGCTGCTGGCCGAGCCTGACTCCCGGGTGGTGCTGCTCTACGGCAACCGGGGCGTGGAGGACATC
>JAJFBF010000011.1 GCA_020697295.1 Moraxellaceae bacterium
CCAGAGCCAGAGCCAGAGCCAGAGCCAGAGCCAGAGCCAGAGCCAGAGCCAGAGCCAGAGCCAGTAGTTTAGGAATAGGGCCGGGGGAAGAGTGCGAGGCATAGGCGAGGCGCAGCCGACGCCGCCCTTGAAGGGGGCTTGAGGCGGAGCCGACGGCCATCGGCTCCAGGGTATTCCCGGGCCCGCGAAAAGAGCCGGGGGATGGGAGGGGTATGCCCCCCGGAGCGGGGGCATGCCCCTTCCAGCACCCAGTCTTCACGGAAGGTCAGGTCAGGAGCCAAGCAGAAGGTCAGGTCAGGAGCTGAACCCTTCACGGAAGGCCAAGTCAGGAGAAGGTCAGGAGCAGCCCTACGGAGCAAAAGCCCTATCCCGGAGCCAGGCCAATCGCTGAAAGCCCGTAGCCAACCCAGGGCCCACGGCAACCCATCCCTGGCCGTTGACCGGAAAACCTCAGTAAAAAGACGGAACTTGTCCGGCGGGTTTGGCCGTGACTGGCTAACCGGTCATAATCCGCCCCCTTCATTCCCTTCGCCCCTGGGGTGTTTCATGACTGGCGTCACCCTGAGTCATTACCTCGTCGACAAGCAGCGTTCGAGCCCCCTCATCACCCATGAGCTGCGCCTGCTGATCGAGAATATCGCCACCGCCTGCAAGGCCATCGGCGTCAATATTGGGAAGGGCGCCATTGCCGGGGTGCTCGGCCATGCCGGCACCGACAACGTCCAGGGCGAGGCGCAGAAGAAGCTCGACGTCCTCTCCAACGACATCCTCATCCGCTCCAAGCGCGCCAACGGCACCCTCGCCGCCATGGCCTCCGAGGAAATGGAGGAGATCTACCATATTCCCGCCGAGTACCCGCGCGGCGACTTCCTGCTGTTGTTCGACCCGCTCGATGGCTCCTCGAATATCGACGTGAACATTTCCGTCGGCACCATCTTTTCCGTGCTGCGGCGCAAGGCCCCCAAGGTCAAGAAGCCCACGGCCGAGGATTTCCTGCAACCGGGCACGCAGCAGGTCTGCGCCGGCTATGCCGTCTACGGCCCGTCCACCCTGCTCGTGCTGACGCTGGGCGATGGCGTGGACTGCTTTACCCTGGATCGCGAGTACGGTGAGTTCATGCTCACCGAAGAGCGCATGCAGGTGCCCGAGGACACCCAGGAATTCGCCATCAACATGTCCAACCAGCGCTTCTGGGAAGCGCCGGTGCAGCGTTATATCGAAGAGCTGCTGATGGGCTCCGCCGGTCCGCGCGAGAAGGACTTCAACATGCGTTGGGTGGCGTCCATGGTGGCTGACGTGCATCGCATCCTGACCCGCGGCGGCGTCTTCATGTACCCGCTCGACAGCAAGACCCGCGCGAAGGGCGGCAAGCTGCGCCTCATGTACGAGGCCAATCCCATGGCCTTCCTGGTCGAGCAGGCCGGCGGCGTTGCCACCACGGGGCGTGAGCGCATCATGGGGCTGCAGCCGACGGAGTTGCACCAGCGCGTGCCGGTGGTGCTGGGATCGAAGAATGAAGTGGAGCGCGTGACGCGCTACCACCTCGAATAATTTCCACGCGAGGCAGGAATACAAACATGCTCGATAACGCAACGCTGTTGCCGGAACTGGAGCGCCGCTACGTCGGCCTGATGATGGGCGTGGTTGGGCGTGGCCTGGTCTCCGCCAGCCAGGTCGATGAGGTCATCCACAAGGAAACCGCCGCCTTTCCCGAAGGCTTTATCCTGCAGATGAAGGTGATGCCGGATGGTGCCTACTTCACCGCCCAGGTGCAGCCGGATGGCGCGCTCAAGCTGCTCAAGGATTTCACCGGCAAGCCGGACCTGTGCGCGCGCTTCAAGCATCTGTCGCACGCCTTTCTCGTGCTGAGTTTCCAGGAAGGCACGGCGCGCGCCTTCGCCAATGACCGCATCTACGTGGATGGCGATGTGTCGCATGCCATCCGCCTCGTGCGCTGCCTGTCGCGCATGGAAGTGCTGATCCTGCCCAAGCTGATCGCCGAGCGTGCCGTGAAGCGCTATCCGGATATTGCCGTGGCCCAGAAGCTCAGCCTGGCCACCCGCATCTATGGCCGCGTGGCCACCAACTTTTTGAAGGGAGCATAAGAATATGTCCAAGGCATATTATGAATTTTTCTGCCCGGTCAAGATCGTTGCGGGCCACAAGGCCCTTGAGCACATCCCCTTCGAGCTTTCCACGCTGCAGGCTACCCGTCCCATGGTGCTGACCGACAAGGGCGTGGTCGCCGTCGGCCTGCTCAAGCATGTGGAGGCCGCCTTTGCCGGGAGTGGCATTGCCCTCGGCAGCGTGTTCGACGAAGTGCCGCCGGACAGCTCCATGCAGACCGTTCGTGCCGCGGCCGCCATGTACCGCGCCAATAATTGCGACGCCATCATTGCTGTCGGTGGCGGCTCCGTGATCGACACCGCCAAGGCCACCAATATCCTGGTGTCCGAAGGCGGCGATGACCTGCACATCTATTCCGGCGCGCATAACCTCAAGCGCCCGCTGAAGCCGCTGTTCGTGGTGCCCACCACCGCCGGCACCGGCTCCGAGACGACCATGGTCGCCGTGGTCTCTGATCTCGACAAGGGCGTGAAGGTGCCCTTCACGTCTTACTTCCTGCTGCCGAATGCCGCGATCCTGGATCCGCGCATGACGCTGACGCTGCCGCCGCACATCACCGCCATGACCGGCATGGATGCGATGACGCATGCGATCGAGGCCTTTACCTGCCTCGCCGCCAATCCCATCAGCGATGCCTATGCCACCGCCGCCATTCGCAAGATCAGCGAGAACCTGCTGCAGGTAATGGACAATCCCACCGACGCCGATGCCCGCCTCGAACTGGCGCA
Organism: Moraxellaceae bacterium; assembly: GCA_020697295.1. GTDB lineage: Bacteria > Pseudomonadota > Gammaproteobacteria > Pseudomonadales > Moraxellaceae > UBA2031. Next base: position 2,856 of record JAJFBF010000011.1, read on the forward strand.
GGCCTCGACCATGGCCGGCATCGCTTTCTCCAATGCCATGGTGGGCCTGGTGCATTCGCTGGGCCACTCGCTGGGCGCGGTCTGTCACCTGCCGCATGGCCTGTGCATGAACCTGTTCCTGCCCTATGTGCTGGAATACAACATGGATGTGAACGGCGATCGCATTGGCGAGCTGCTGCTGCCCCTGGCGGGCGCCGATGTGTACGCGACCACGCCGAAAAAGGATCGCGCCCACAAGGCCATCGCCACCATCCGCGCGCTGCGCGACCAGCTCCACCATCGCTGCAAGCTGCCGCGCACGCTGCATGAAACCGGCAAGGTGCAGGAAAACCAGCTTGAAGCGGTGGCGGATCTCACCGTCAATGACGGCTCCATCATCTTCAATCCGAAGGAAGCGGATCGCGAGGAGGCGCTGGCGCTGCTGAAGCGCGCCTGGGCGTAAGCCCGTGCCGGCGGCTCCGGCCTGGCCGGACTGCCGAGGGGGTTCCTGATAATAAAAAATGCCGCCTCAAGGGCGGCATTTTTTATGGCGTGAAGGCGGGCCTGCGTTAGAGGCCCGACCGAGACAGGCCTTTACCTTGTCTTCAGCAGGCTTGCCTGCGCTGGCGGCGTGACGAGCGCTGTCGCGCCTGCCTTCTGCTGCAGCGCGGCGAAGGCGGCGCGACTGGCGGCGTCGGGCGTGAAATCAATGCCGTCCTCCAGATCGGGCAGGCGGGTGAGGCGAACGCTGCAGCAGTGCCCCGTAACGGCGAGGATATCCTCGGGTACGGGGCTCTTCAGCACGGGTTCAGGCATCCTTGCGCTTGCAGGTGCTGATGCCCAGGAGCTGGTAAGGCGGGCACCAGCCGCTGAGGCCGGTGAAGATCGGCACCACGCCGACCAGGCCCCACAGGCTCTGTGGTCCGACAAAGACCAGGCTCAGGATGCCCAGGCCGGCCAGGACGCGCACGACGCGCTCGATATCCCCGATATTTCGTTCCATGGTGACTCCGACGGCAGACGATGATTATTTACGGAAGTTTTCCGGGTGGGCGCGACGGTCCATTTCCTCGGCCGGGGACACCTTGGTGTGGCCCAGCAGCCAGCGGATGCCCAGGGGAATGCATACGAACATGAAGACGCTGATGATGATGATCAGCCAGCCACCCAAATCGCCGAACAGCTCGTTTACGATGTCCATAACCCAACTCTTTATCAATGACGTTTTTACAATGACACCACTAAGCGTGTGCCTATCGCTTGATTCAGCTCAAGCTTCCTGACGCAGGCGGGGCGGTCCGGCGACTGATGGCGGTCGGGCTCATGGGAGTGGTGTAAAGGAGCGGTGGCGCATGGGCCGGTCTGTTCTGCTGCGGGAGGGACGGCCTAGCGGGGTTCGATGATGCCGTCGATGCGGGATTGCTGGAAACGGGGCTGGCCAATGACGCGCCGCAGGCCGAGCAGGGTTTGGTAGGGGGTTTCCTGGATCACGAGGTTGACCAGGAAATCGGGGAGGGCGCCGCCGGGATTGGCCAGGCCGGTCATGGTGACTTCGACCAGGCCGTTGCCCAGGGGGCGGAACTCCCAGTGCCCGCGCATATTGGGCATGCGAATGAAGCCGTCGCGCAGCGGGTACTGCCCGGGTGGGGCGCTCTGGCTGTCGATCTCGACCACGAGGGTCACGGGATCTTGCTGCACGCGGCCGTTGATGACGACGTCGCGGTTGGTCAGGGGCCAGAAATTGGTTTCGGCGCGTACGGTGAAGGTCCGCGCGCGGTCGTCACGGCGCAACAATTCGATGCGATCGGTCCGGAACACCCACTGCGGGGCGGTCGTGGTGTCGAGCAGCAGGCCGACCAGTCCCGAAAGACTGCTCCGGACCGTGGTCACGGCCTTGAAGCCGCGCAGGGGCTCGTCGGGAATGGCGCAGGTCCAGACACGGACCTGGTTGCGATTGAATGCTTCTTCCTGGTTATGAGCTTCGCAGGCGTGCCCGTGCCGGGGCAGGGCAAGCAGGAGCAGCACCGTTGCCAGGGCGGCAGAAAACCTTCTCGGGAAGCGATTCATGAGCCATCCGGTTGCGGGTGTTGAGGGCGCGGGCATCCGTTGCTGCGCTGGCCCGATCCCGGCGGGAAGGGGCGGCAGGGGAATGCTAGGCAGCCGCCCCGGCGGGCAATAGTGACAAATGTCATGGCGTTAACAATTACCAACAACAGGTGTGACAGCAGTCGCGCTGCTGGCGCAAAGGACGGGGTATCACAGCCCGAGCTCCTGGAGGCGGCGGATGGCCTGCGCCCGGTCCCGAACGCCGAGCTTCTCGAACAGCGTTGAAATGTAATTGCGCACCGTGCCGGGCGAAAGACCCAGGCTGGCGGCAATTTCCTTGTTCTGCTTTCCCTCGCGCAGCTCGCGCAACACGCTTTGTTCGCGCTCGGTCAGTACCAGCGGCAACAGCGCCACCGGACGATAGGCAATGCTGCCGCCGGCGGCGATGAGGCGGATGGCCTCGACCAGTTCCTCCACCGGCACGTCCTTGAGCAGGCAGCCGCGCGCGCCCAGTGCGATGCCGGCCTGCAGTGCGGCGGAATCGTCAAAGGTGGTGAGCAGCAGGGCGGGACGCTCCAGGTTGCGCATGCGCAATTCACCTAGCGTATACAGGGCGCCGCCCTGGGGCATGCGCACATCGAGCAGCAGCACGTCGATCTCGAGGCCGTCGGCGAGCGCCTGCACGGCCGCGCGTCCATCCGCCATCTGGGCCACCACCGCGAGATCGTCGTAGCAGCCGAGCAGGGCGCACAGACCTTCACGCACCAGCGCCTGGTCCTCGGCGATGAGCAGGCGAATCATGGTTCGGTCTCCCGGGGAAGGTGCGCATAGAGCACGAAGCCCTCGGGCGCGCGCTCGGTCCAGAGGCGGCCGGAAAGGGCCGCGACGCGTTCGCGCAGGCCCTGCAGGCCATGGCCGGCGGAGGCGTCCATATTGCCCGGCGGGCTGCGGCCATTGTCTTCCACCTGCAACAGCAGTCCGTCCGGCCGCCGCTCCAGGGCCACGCGCACGCGCGAGGCGCGGCCATGCTTGAGGGCATTGGTCATGGCCTCCTGGATGCAGCGCAGCAGGCATTCGGCCTCGGCGATGCTGACCTCGCCATGCTCGAGCGCCATGTCGAGCTCGACGCCAAGGCCGGGCAGGTGCGCGGCGAGCGCCTCGATGGCGGCCTCCAGGTCGAGGGTGGGCTCACGCAGGTCGCGCACGGTATTGCGCAGGTCGGTGAAAAGCATGCCGGCCAGCGCGCGGGCCTGGACGAGATGGTCGCGGCTCTCCTCGGCGCTGGCGCTGCGTTCGAGCAGTTGCAGGCGCAGGTTGAGTGCGACCAGATGATGGCCCATGTCGTCGTGCAGATCCCGCGCGAGTCGGGCGCGTTCGGTTTCGGCAACCGCCTGCTGCAGGAGTTCGCGCGTGCCGGCCAGGCGGGCGGCGTGCAGCTCGGTTTCAGTGCGGAAGTGGCGCTCGAGCAGCACGGCATTGGTGAGCCACAACAGGGCCAGTCCTTGCAGCGCAAAGTAGCCGCCCAGGAAAAGCCCGAACAGCCCGCCGCTGAGCAAGGCCACGAAGACGGCTTCGACTCCGAGTACCGCCAGCGCCACCGGAAAGCGGAAGCGCGCAAGCAGGGGCACATAGTTGAGCAGGAAAAAGCAGTGGAAGAAATATTCGAGCTGGCTGAGGTCATGGAACAGCGGCATGGCAAACGCGAAGGCCGAGCCTGCGACAAGGCCGAACCAGAGGCGCCAGTCCCGGTTGTCGCGGTGCCAGCGCGCGGGCGGCAGCAGGAAGCCCACGAGCAGGTAGAGGCCCAGGCCCAGGCAAATGAGGCCGCTGGTCAGGCAGAGCAGCAGGATGATGAGGGGCTGGCTTCCTGGCGCCTGCCAGGCATGCCAGAGCAGGACGGCGCTCCCCAGCAGCCAGGCCAGGTAGCCGAGCAGGCCGAGCTGTATGGGACCCAGCAGCTCCTGTCGTGTCGTACGCGGCAGGGTGCGCAGGTAGGCCAGCAGGAGGGAAAGGCGCGAAGGCATAGGTAATGGCAGGGGGCGAGGGCCGTGCAGCGTCGCATGAGGGGGCGCAAACCGGCAAGCAGGCGCCCGCTGACCGGGCGTCAGGCTGCGCCAGTAGGGGGCTCAGAAGTGCAGGCAGGCGGGAAGGGCGGGAGGAGGCGTTGCCGGGAGAGGGAAAAGGAAATGCCCCGTTGCCGGGGCATTTCCATTGGCGTCAGCGGCGCGGGTTCCGGATCCGTGGTCGGCACGCAAGCTGTTCGATGACGGCTTCTTCCGGGTGACGTTCACAAGCCGGGCATCGACGGCCCCGCCAGAGGCCGTACTGCAGCAGTGTCACCTCATTCACCCTGTGAACCACGGGTGCCTGCCGCAATCTCCTCTCAGGCCGGTTGCTAGTGGTTCTGCTGGCCGGGCCGCCGACTCTGGCGGCTGCGCACGGTATCCGGCTCACTGCCGGTTCCGCTCGCGCCCGACTGGCCGGGGATCTGTTCGCCCAGGGTTTTCTGGATGCCGCTTCCCCCCTGCTGCGTGTACTGGCGACTGGTCTGGCTTTCCGCGTGCATCTGCTGGCCACGGTCCGCCTGGCCGCTTCCGGGCTGGCGGCTTTGCTGGTCGCTCCTTCCGGCAGGATTGTCCCACTGCGCGTCGCGGGCGCCCCGGCCTGACGAAGCGCCACTGGGGCGATCGCCGCGCGGGGATCCCATCTGGGCTTCACCCTCGGTGCGGACGCCGCCATAGCGTTGATGAACGGCTTCCGTCTGTTCCCGCTCGGAATTCCGCTTCTGACCGCCTTGCTCATCAGTCAATTCCGACCAGTAGTTGCGCGCTCGGCGCACCATGCCTTTCAGCTGTTGTCCAATTCCCATTGCCATGGCCATGTACCTCGTCGATGGAGCGAGACGCCTGTCACTCAGTCATGCAGTGACATTGAGGCGGTGTAAAGGGCGGGAGCCGCGTGCAGGCCCGGAACCCTGTTGAAGGGCCCTGCGGGCCTGCAGTCACGGCTCCCGTTACTGCCCTGTCCCTTGCGAAGCGAGCTGCGGGTGGCGCGGTGGCATGGGCACGGCTCTCATAATTGGTACGACTCTCATATGAGCTTTCCATATGAGCCATGAGCCTTCCATGCATACCATACATACATATGAGCTTCCGCCTTTCACAGGGGATCGGCTTCCGGATATTGCCCTTTATTTCTAACACTTCGCGGCGATTACCGCGGTTTCGACGGGATACGTTTTTGGGTGCACGTGTGAGGGTCTGTTTGATTTTCGAATTCGAGAGGAGAGCGCATGGGCCTCAGCCTTGGTCGAGAGGGATGCCACAGTTTGGGGTGGAGGTTGTGCTTGGTATGAAAAATATGCCATGACGGATTTTTATGGACCGATGGTATGAAACTAAAAAAATTCAGACTTTATTCGAGTTTGACATCGGATAGCGGTATGAAATGAATTTCAGATTCATCATCCGCTCGACAGGAATTTCCCTGCATCATTGATGGCAAGAAACATCTTGCTACCGAGACACTACCGCAGCAGGCGGCCTTCTTATTGACTTGAATTGGGTGCAGTAGAATGATTCAGTCCTTGCATGACCCACACGCGGAATCCGTGGTTGCCTGTTATCGCAATCGCCCGAGGTCTCCTCGGGCGCTTCCTTGTTAAGGCTTCATGCATGGTCGGGCGCTTGCGCGCTTTCTCTCAACTGGTTTCAAGGTATACGAAAATGGCAACTGGTACCGTCAAGTGGTTCAACGACACGAAGGGATACGGCTTCATCAAGCAGGATGATGGCGGTGAAGATCTCTTTGCTCATTTCTCTGAAATCAAGGCGGATGGCTTCCGTTCGCTGGCGGAAGGCCAGAAGGTCACCTTCGATGTGACCATGGGCCAGAAGGGCAAGCAGGCCTCCAATATCAAACCCATTTGATCGACTGCCGCCAGCGGCGGCACGCAGGGGCGAGATGCCCTGGCAGAAGACCCGGCTATTGCCGGGTTTTTTATGGGGAATGCAGGCGCAGTTGGCAGTCGGCGCGCCACCGCCTGTGCGTGACCCGGGGTGAATCATCCGGCGAGCCGTTCCTCCCGAGGCGTGGCGCAGGCGGTGGCGCGTATGTCCGAAGCGGATCAGAAGGTGGGGCGTAAGCCCGAAACTGCTGCGGGCATTGCGATGCCCGCAGGCGCAGAGGAGTCCTTAAGTCCTTCGGCCGGAGTTGAGGGCGGGCTGTCGGTGGACTTGGCGTTGGCCGAAGCGACAGCAGTGCGAAGGGCGCTCATTTCCCTGTTGATTCGGGCGAGACGGCTATTGGTGCGACGGACCTCTTGCCGCATGCGCTTCGTTTCGCGTTGTTCCGCTTCCAGAGCCTGCGCGAGCGTTGCAAGACGCTCTCGCTGCAGGCGGTCCTGTGCTGAAAGCATTGCTGCCTGCTCGCCCTGCCGGCTCACTATCGCGGTCAATTGCCGTGACACATCGTCGGGTACCCTGACCGGATTGAGCTGGAAATAGGTGACAAGACCGATGCCGAGCAGGGCCAATGTTGCCAGTGCCCTGGCCTGAGACCGGAGCCGGTACTGCATATGGTCAATATGGGAATCCAGGCGGCTACCCAGGTCTGCCAGTTGTGCCTGCAGTTGATGGGTGAGCAGGCTCAGTTGCTCGTGCTCGAGCATCAGTCGAATCAACGATTCCTGCTGTGCATGAAACTGGGAGTTCAGCCCCTCGATGCTGATTCGCAGGAGCTCGACGCGCTGCTGGAACTCGGCCGACAGAATGTCAAGGTTGCGACCCTGCCGGTTGACGATGCGGTCCAGGTGTTCGTGCAGTCGCGCCAGGGTGTCATGGCCTTTCCGGAGTTCGTGCTGGCCTTCCGTCTGGATGCGGATTTCTTCGGTAAGCATGCCCAGCGCGCGCTCGATATCGTGCAGGCGACTCCCCGCGCGCTGCTCCAGCTGTCGGATGGATTTTTCCTGGGCACTGCCTTGCTGGGCGAGGCGGGCCCCCAGGCGCAGGAAGTCCGAGGTGAGGGACGCGCTGCGCTGCTGCAATTCGCGCAGGCTGCCAGTGGTGGCAAGCCGTGATTCCGCCAGGGCCTCGCTGACCTCATGAATGTCCTGCTGAAGGCCGCTGATCCGGCCATCAAGTTCACGTGCCACGCGCAGGCGGCGTTCCTGCAGGGACGGGGGGGCGGCAGGCGCGTCGGCAGCATCAGGTCTTGCTGTTGCCGGAGCCGATTCGGCAGCGGAAGTGATAGGCAGTAGGGGGGCAGGTGTCTCCGTGCGCGGCGCAAGAGATTCGATAGACATGGCGGCGGTTCCATCCCTGGAATGAGTGCCGGCGGGGAGGGGAGTCGCAATTCCATGCGACAGGAGCCGGCACCGCCATCATAAAAGCAGGGGGGCTGGCTGCGGATTCGGCATTCGGCTGAGCCGGAGTGCGGTGGGGCCTAGGTTTTTTCGTCAGGGCTGTCGGGCGGCAGGATGCTGGGGGGCTGGTCGTCGCGGGCGGACGGGCCGGGCGCCGGATTGCTCACATACTGGTTGATCGCCAGATCGCCATTCATGGCGGCGAGCCGGGCAAAGAAACCCTTGTGCGGTCGGCGGGCCAGAAAGGTCTCGATGTGCTGATCCGCTTGCTGCCGGGAGAAGCCGTAGCGCTCATGCAGTGCGGTGATCAGCCGGTCTCGCCCCTGGCGTGCCGCTTCGATGTCAGCCGCCGTCAGACGGCTCCAGTATTGCTGGGCCGCGTCCATGGCGTCCTGCCAGACACCGGCCAGGCTTTCCTGATTGTCGGGATTCTGCTCGGGAGGAATCGGGCCGCGGCCCTGATTGAGAGGATCCTGGTACATAAGCACCTCCGCGATCCTGATGCACTTGGAAGTTGAGCCTGTTAATCATCGTCTTGGCAGCGGCACCCCCAACAGGGCGCCACTGCACAAGATTGGCTTCAGCGCTGCTGCTGGCCACCGCCGGACTGCTGCCCACCCTGGGTGGACTGACGGCCCTGGCCCTGCTGGCCGGGTTGCTGCTGGTTTTGCTGGCCAGGCTGCTGACCCTGTTGTCCGGGCTGCTGCTGGCCTTGCTGCCCCATGCCGGACTGGCTCTGCTGGCCGGACTGTTGCCCCAGGTCCTGCTGGCCCTGCTGCCCTGTCTGCCGGTCCTGGCCTCCTTGCTGGCTCTGCTGTCCCTGCTGGCCGGGCTGCTGCTGACCTTGCTGCTGCTGGCGGTCCTGCTGGCCCTGCTGGTTTTGCTGTCCCTGTTGCCCTTGCTGGCCTTGCTGACCCTGCTGGCCTTGTTGCCGAGAATTTTCCGTGGTCATCGTAACACCTCAAGTCTGATGGCTAATCTGATCATCTGATCAGCTACGCGTTTGATTGAGTATCTGCATGTCACTGCAGCACTATCTTTGTAGCAGCTGGATAAGAACTACGAGGGAGAGACCGAGAGCGAGCCTGGAGGAATTCTGTAATGATTGGTGTTGAAGTGAAAACTGTGCAAGGTTTATACGAAGTTTACATAACTGAATTAAATAATTTGTTCAGGGCTGTAAAGAGGGTGGGGAAAACTGTTTGCTGAGAGCTGAGAGCTGAGAGCTGAGAGCTGAGAGCTGAGAGCTGAGAGCTGAGAGGATAAGACAGAAGATATGCACTACCTCTGGCTGAGACGGGCGGGGGCACAGACCCTTGCTCGCATGTCGCCGTTGTAAAGTGGCGGCACCTGGGCAAAGAGTGAGTTGAGGCTGGGTTTTGTAGCTAACTGCCCTCCGATCCTGGCGGTGCAAGGGAGCGTCTAGCGAGGCCCCTGTGCCGCCTGCCGGATAGAATGCGCGCTCCGGCAAGGGCGGGGATCAGGTCACCAGGTCAGTGAGTGGAGCGGCTTCGTGAAGTACTGTCCTCCTTCTTGCTACGACTCGACGTGCGCGTACTGCTGGTCTTTCCGGTTTCCGTGTCGCGACTGCGCGCTGCACGTGCTGCGTTCCCCTTCTGATTGGTCTTGCCGACTTCGGCACGCTTTTCTGCCGATGCGTTCCCGCTCCCGCTGCGACTGCTTTCTGTGCGCGGGGTGCTGCTGGACTTGCGTCGGGAGCTGCCGCTACTGCCGCCACTGGTGGCGGAGTTTCGGGCGACAGTGCCGCGAGTGCCCGCTGTACTGCTGGCCGTGCTGCCCTTGCCGGAGGCGCGACTGCTCCGGGGGCTGGTGCTGGCGGAGTTGCGACGACTGTTGCGTGGCGAGCTTTCCTCGCTGCGGAAGCGGCCCATGAGGTTGTTGATCATCCGGCCGGCCTTGCCATTGCGCAGGCGATCAGCGAGGTCGCTGACCCGGTCGGTGAGGCCGGCCATGCGATTCCCGAGCGCATGGCGGCTGCTGTCAGTGGTCGCCTCGGCGAGCTCCCTGAGATAGCGCGTGATCTTGCTGGCCATGGTGGGCCTCCTGCACGTTGCCTGACGGGCATGCAACCGGAGCGGTATTGCTACCGATTACCCGACACCCTTCTATTCTTCGCCACAAACGGCACGGTGTCGGTTTCAGCACGTGGGATTATGTGAGGGGTTGTATAGATGGTGCGCTTCAGCGCGGGTCGTCGTCAGCGGCGATGTCGGCCGGATCGCGCGCCTGTCCCACGGCGGATCCATCACCCTGATGATGATCCCCGGGGCGCCGGTAGGCGTATTCCGTGTAGGCCTCCGCCTCCGAGCCGAAGCGCTGCTCACCCATGGCGACATCGGCAGTATTGCCTTGCGCAGGCCTGTCTTCGCGATCGGTGTAGAGGTCCTCGTCGAACTGCTCGCGAAATTCCGCCTGTTCTCCCGCCGGTTCCCGGAGTGCCTCGGGGGTGAGCAGTGGTGATCGTGGCTCGCGTTCATCGGCCTCCAGCTCCTGTCCCGGATCTTCGTCGTCCAGGGCGCGATCATCTTCGATGAGGAAATCCTCGCGGGCATGTTTTTCCTGCTTCTGCGGCGAGGCGGCGCTTTTGTCCGCGTCACGTTCCATCCTGTTCATGCGTCACCTCGATAGTGATACAGGCGTTGCTGTCTGAGCGCCTGCATCTGGTATAGCACTCCGGCAGACGCCCGCCGGTGCGGAGGCGCAGCTGCAGTCGCGGGATCAGCCGTTGCAAGAAGCGCAACAGGTGTTATGGCTACGGCAAACGGCAAACGGCAACAAGTCGAAGGTTTGCGGGGAGGAGCGCAGGCCGGGCATGGTCAGCCGTGTCAGGTGCGGCGGTCAGGCCAGCGATTGCCGGGCCCATTGCAGGAATTGCGCGGGCGGCAGGGCGCCGGAAAGACGCGCTATCTCGCGGCCCTGGCGGAAGATCACGAGCGTGGGGATGCTGCGAATGCCGAATCGCTGCGCCAGGGCCGGCACCGCTTCGGTGTCGACCTTGGCCAGGCGAACCTGTGGCTCGAGCTGCGCCGCCGCCTGCTGGAACACCGGTGCGAACTGGCGGCAGGGACCGCACCACGGGGCCCAGAAATCCACGATCACCGGCAGGTCGCCCGAGAGATGCTGGTCGAAACTGGTCGCGTCCAGGCTCACCGGCATGGCCGTGAACAGGGGCTCGTGGCAGCTCCCGCAGCGGCCGCCTTCACCAAGGCGCGCGGCTGGCAGGCGATTCTTGCGATGGCAATGCGGGCAAGTGACAAGCAGGGCGTTGGACATGGCGTACTCCAGTCAAGGGCAGGGCTTTCCACGCTGGAGCGCCCTGCCACTGAAATAGGTGCGAACCCGGCAATTGCAAGGGCGGTCCTTGAGCGGTGGATCCGCACAAAAGGATGGCGGCCTCGCGGAGAAGGGGGCGCCAACACAGGAGCAGGCAGTCCCGTGGCGGCTGGCTATGCTGTTGGGGGCCGGGCCACGCTCACCCGGCGGGAGGAAATCATGCAAGCTTTACGTGAGGTATTCCGATTTGCCGTGCAGTTGCTGAAATATGCGGGGCAATTCCTGCTGTCACTGTTGCGGCTCTACCGACTGGCCAAGCGCATCAAGTCCAATACGGATACCTGGGAGCAGCTGCCGGGCCAGTCCACGCCGGTCCAGGGCGTATAGCCGTCCCCGGGGCGGGCCGCTCATGCAGGCCCGCCCGGTTGCCGGGCTGTCGCAAGCGGATGCGAGTGTGCTTGCAGGGGAGGTCGCGGAGAGAGGCTTTGTCGTTGCCCATCCGGCAAGGACTGCGTCGGGAGGAGAGGCAATCGACAATGACCTGTCGCAAGGATGGGATGCGCCGCTGGTGGTCCGGCTTGCTGTTGCTTCCGGCGCTGGCGGGCGCCGTCCCCTTGCCTTCGCCCGTGAGCCTCATGCTGGCGCAGAAGGGGATGGTGGCGCCGGCCACATTTGATCCTGCCTCGGCGACGACGGCCGCCTCGCCTGCGGCAGAAGCGCTGGCTGAGGGCAGCCAGGCAAGGCTCGAGAGGGCGGAGCTCAAGGTGCTGCGCAGCCGGCAGTGGGCGGCGGGCGTCATCCTGGCGTGGGGACTGCTGCAATGGGACTACGGGTCGCGTCCCATTCATTTCCGCTCCGAAGGCTGGTTTGGCCAGTCCACGCCCGAAGGCGGCGCCGACAAGCTGGGGCATCTCTACACCGGCTACCTGTTGGCGCGCGGCATGGCCAGCCTTTACCGCGACTGGGGCCTGGCGGCCGACCGGGCCGCCCGCGAGGCGGCGCTGACCTCGGTGCTGGTGACGACGGTGATGGAGGTCGGTGATGGCTTCAGCCCCTATGGCATCTCGGGCGAAGACCTGCTCATGAACCTGGCGGGCGCCTGGGCCGGCGAGGCCCTGGCGCGCAGCCCTGCCTGGCGCGAGCGCCTTGATTTGCGCGTGGAGTACCGCTTCAACGCCGACACCAGCGATTTCACCACGGACTACGAGCACGCGCGTCACCTGGTCGCACTCAAGCTGGGTGGTTTTGACGCCCTGCGTGACACGCCGCTGCGCTGGCTGGAGGTGCAGGGCGGCTATTACACGCGGGGTTATTCCGATCCGCGGGCTCCTGACCGGCGCACTGCCTATGCCGGCGTGGGCCTCAACCTGCCGCTGCTGTTGCGTCGTGCCAGGCAGGAACGCACGGCCACCTTCCTGCAATTTTACCAGCCGCCCGGGACCACCCTGCGCCTTGAGGATCGCCTCTAGGCGGACGGCTCCGCCCGGGCGCCGACCGGGGCGCAAGCTCAGGCCGGCAGCGGCGTGGCCGGCGGCTTGACTTGCCCTTTACGCGTGTCAATATTGCTAGCGCATGAGGCACAGGCAGAAATCTTTCTTGTCAGTTCTTGCGTACCGCCAGTACTCCAGTTTGTCATTTCCCTGTCCGGCTCTGCACCCGGCGGGCTTTGCCCGCGCACTCCCAGCTCTGAACAGGTAAATAGAAATGGCTACTGGTACGGTTAAGTGGTTCAACGACACCAAGGGTTACGGTTTCATCAAGCAGGATGACGGTGGTGAGGATCTTTTCGCCCACTTCTCCGAGATCAAGGCGGATGGCTTCCGTTCACTGGCAGAAGGTCAGAAGGTTTCCTTCGATGTGACCATGGGCCAGAAGGGCAAGCAGGCCGCCAACATCAAGCCCATCTGAGCTGCGATGCGCCGCCGCAAGGCAGCAGTAAAAAAAACCCGGCGATTGCCGGGTTTTTTTATGGGCGCGTGGCGGCTGGGCCGGGCCGCGACCCTGCTCGAGCTGTCGAGGTGCTAGCGGTGACGGTGCAGGTCCTTGCGCTCGGTGTGCGCCTTCCACATGCGTTCCATGCACAGGTAGGTGAACGAGGCTGACCAGCCGATCATGAGCAGTCCGCACAGGGCCTCCACCCCGGTGACCAGGCGCAGCCCGCCGGAGGGATACACGTCGCCAAGGCCGAGCGAGGTATACGAGACCACCGAGAAATACAGGTAGTCAAAGAAGCTGCCGTCCAGCGAGCCATGGAAGCGGCCCACCCCGGTTTCCACCATCAGCTGGAAGCAGACAGCAAACAGCCACACTTCCACGGTGTGGGCAAGGAACACGGCCAGGATCACATACACCATCTCGTGGCGCGGATGCAGGCGCAGGCGCGGAATCAGCTGGTCCGAAATCAGGCGCAGCGCCTCGTAATGCACCAGCACTGTCGTCGTCACCATCACGACGCTCGCCAGCGCGCTCCACGCGAAATCCGCCACCATCGCCTTCTGCTCTCCCGGAAGAGGGAGCATCACAGCACAGCCCGGCCAGTTGCCGGTTGATACAGGTCAGGCAATGGCCCCGGCGGTCGGGAAGGCGCGTGGCGCTAGAGCAGCATGGTCAGCAGGCCTTCCACGGCGCCGTTGCGGATATTGACGCTGCGGCCGGCGGCATAGCGATTGAGGGCGTTCTCGATCCAGGCGCGGTCACAGTGAAAGTGGCGCAACTCCAGTGCTTCGGCCCGCAAGTGGTAGTCGAGCTCGAGATGGACCTGCTGCACATCGCCCTTCAGGACGGCTTCCATCGAGATGCGTTCCGCCTCCGGATTGATGTCGATTTGACGGATTTCGCCAATATCCTGGAGGTAGCGGTTGAGCGCCAGCTTGACGCCGGCCTCCTTGAATGTGTCCATGACCATGACAGCCTCCGGTATTCGCGCCCGTTGGCGCGAGGGGATGCGGGGCTTTCAGGATGGGTGGCGCCGCCGGCTTTTTCCACCCGGCACCCCAAAACGGATGCTCCCTCGCAAACCGCAAACCGCAAACCGCAAACCGCAAACCGCAAACCGCAAACCGCAAACCGCAAACCGCAAACCGCAAACCGCAAACCGCGATTTGGGTACTCAGCGGTCGAAGACGAGGCGCAGGCGCTGAGCGTTGGCGTAGTCGCCAATGGACGGGGCGTAGTCGAGGCTGGTGCCCATGACCAGGCTGATCTCGCGCAGTCGGCCTTTCTCGAGGGCGACCTCGGTCTTGCCGTTGCTATCGTCGACCACCAGGGCATTGATTTCGCGCACCAGGACCGGGCCTTGGGGCGTCTTGTCGAGCCGGTTGAAATTCTTGCGCGACTCGGTCCAGCGCCAGGCCTGGATACCGCCGCGCTTGGCCGGATCGGCGGCGCGCGCGGCATGGTCACTGACCAGCAGCGACCTGGCGCTGCCGTCCGCAAGTTCACTGTAGAGGCGGCTGAGCTGGTAAAGGGGGGCGCGCAGGTCGTTGGCCTTGTGCTCGTCGAAGAGCTTGCGGCTGGTCGTGGCCTCGAGCCGGAGCTCGCCTCCGGCGGGCAGGCGGACATGCAGGGTGAAAGGCTTGCGCTTGAGGTGTGCACGGCCGCTGGTTACGGGAACTTTCACGCCGTCCTGCTCCAGCCAGTAGCTCCAGCGCCAGGGCTTGCGGGTGGCGACGTGCTTGCGGATGGCGGTGCGCAACAAGGCCACGGCTTCGGGCTTCTGGCTGTCGATCGCACTGCCCATGGGGGTGGCGAAGCCCTCCCCGGGGAGCGGCTTGCGGAACAACGGGTCGGCGCCCTTGTCGAGCAGCAGTTGCGCGACGACCGGATGATTTGAGTAGAGCGCAGCGCCCAACGGTGTGTGGGAGGAGCCAGCGGCACCGTTGCGGTTGGCTCCTGCCTGCAGCAGATGCCGCACGGCGTCGAGGTTGCCGTTCGCGCTGGCAACGGTGAGGGCGGTGTTCTCCCCGGCAGCCGAGGTCTGGTCGGGCTTGGCGCCCGCCGCGAGCAGGGCGGCCACATAGGGGCCTGCGTTGCTCTTGCTGCGCACGGCGATGTGCAGCGGGCAGCTGCGCACGAGGCAGAGGTTGGCATTGGCGCCGCGCATGAGGGTGGCGGTGACCATGGCGGAGTCATCAAGGGCGAGGGCGCGTTGCAGCAGCGTGAAGCCGCTGGACAGGGGCAGGTCGATATCGAAGCCCGGCGGCAGCAGGTCGAACGTGGTGGTGGTCAGGGCCTTGTTCATCAGGCCGCGCTGGACCAGGGCGGGAGAGTTTGCCAGTGCCCGCGGATCGGGAATGGCGCCATTGCTGACCAGCTTGGGCAGGGAATTGCGCAGGGCTTCGAAGGGTGGAACGGGCGTCGTGGCATCGACCGCCTCCAGCTCGACAATGCCCCAGCTGCGCTTGGTGAGCGCGAAGATGGCGGAGCGTTCGCCAGGGCTGAGCAGGCGCAGCTGGTCGCGGACCGCCGGCGTCAGGGCGAAGGCCTGCTGCTTGGCGGGTGGCGTTTGCAGCAGCGCCTTCAGAGAGGGATTCCGGGTTCGGGGGTCCTGCAATTTGCCCCATGTGTCATCGATGACCTCGCGGTCCTCGCTGCCGAGAATGTAGAAGGTATAGGTGGCGCCACCGGTGGCGGCTGCCTCGTCGTGGATAAGGCGCAACTCGGCCTCGCTATAGCGCGGGCTGCTGGCCATGACTGGGGCCGGGCCGGGCGGGGCCCCGGGCAGGGATGCGGCGGGCGCAGGCAGGGCCAGGAGCAGGAGGGCGCCGGCACCCAGGAGGTTAGACAGGCGGCGCAGGTGGATGACCGGCATGGATTCCCCGTTTGAGAAGAGCGGTGCGGACCCGGCGGGCGCGGCTCATTCGATAGGCTGACGACGCCAGAGACTAGCCGTTTTTGGGGGTGGCGATAAGCTGTCCGGGCGATTGCCGTGAGTTGCCTGGGGGGGGGGCTCCCAAGGCAGGGTGGCCCTGCCTGAAAGGGCGGCTGCAAATGATGCTTGACGTAGCGCCGTAAACTGTCAATATGGACCCCGCATGCCGCACATGCAGAAAGCCTTCTTGTTCCGTTCTTGCTCTTGCCAGTTCGTCTAGTCCGTCTTCCCTGTACAGTGCCGCACTTCCTGGGCTATGCCCGATCAATGTTCTACAAGGTATAAATTACTATGGCTACTGGTACGGTTAAGTGGTTCAACGACTCCAAGGGTTTCGGCTTCATTACTCAGGACGACGGTGGTGAAGATCTTTTCGCTCACTTCTCCGAGATCAAGGCCGACGGTTTCCGTTCGCTCCTGGAAGGTCAGAAGGTCTCCTTCGACGTGACCCAGGGCCAGAAGGGCAAGCAGGCGTCGAACATTCGCCCTGTCTGATCGCTTTCTGGTGTGAAAAAAGCCCGGCTATGCCGGGCTTTTTTTATGGGCGAAATTCAGGTGGTGGAGTGGGTTTTTGGCGAATTTGCCAGAAGTTGACGGAAGATAGGCGCAATTTGCCTCAGAATACGCCGGGCAGCAGGGCCTGGCCCTTCTTCAGGCCCCAGCCATCGGCCTTGAGGGCCGTGGCGGTCTCACAGGGCTGCTTCAGCAGGGTGATGGTGTAGAACACGTCACGGCCCAGGCACACCTCGTAGATCAGGGTGTAGTCGCCGGGTTCGGCATTGAGCTCGACCGGCAGCTCGCCCTCGTCCGAACCGATGAACAATTCCGCGCTGTCGGTGATCGTGAAGGGCATCTGAAGCGTGCGCTGGGCGCGCTTGTCCGCCGAGAAGCGCTCGGGGGTGCGCAGGATCACGTCGGCGCCAAACTCCTCGTCAGCCAGCGGATCGAGCAGTACCAGACTGTCGAGCAGGACCACGCCCTGGGCGCGATTGCCGGGCCCCCATTCCGCTTCATTGTCGGCGACGGGGCGGGCGCGCAGGTAGAGCGTGCTGCCGGAAATGGTGAGGTCGATTTTGCGTTCCATGGGGCTTCGCTGCTGGTCAAAACACAAGGGTAACAGGTTTGAGCAGGGCATGGCCGGCAGGTGGGGCCGCTGTGGCGGCCGGGCATCGGCGAGGGCTGGCCATGCGCGGGAGTCCGGGCTGCGGGCCCGCCAGCCTAGAGCAGGAGGCCGAGCACGGTCTGGGCGACACCGCTGTCGATCTCGAAGCGGTGCCCGGCCAGAAAGCGGTTGAGCACCGCCTCGACCCACTGCCGCTCGCAGCGAAAGTGCACGGTGACGAAGTGCTCCGGCTCCACACGGTAATCCACCTCCAGGCGCAGCGGTGCGCGCTCGCCGTGCAGCATGACCTGCATCACGACCAGGTTGGACTTGGGGTCGATGCTGACCTCGCTGACCTCGCCAAAATCCTCGAAGTACTTGTTGAGGAACATGCGGGCGCCGACGGTGCGGAGAGTGTTGAGGGGCATGGCGTAATTCTTGTTATGGGCTGGGGTGAACGATAGCCGAGGTGGCAGAAGTTGTCTGCCGCACATATGGCCGGGGACAGGAGGGCTGGTTGGCGCCAGGGCCGGTCCGTGCCTTCCGGGGCACCCGGCCCGCCCCGGAAGGCACGGGCCAGGGGCCTTGTCGCCCCGTCAGGAGGACGTCCGGAAATATTTCCTGCCCGACTTGTCAGGATTTCCTGTCCCGGGACGACCTTGTGGATATGCACGACCCAGTGCATCTGCCCCTTCCAAGGAGAACACCATGAATATCCCTTCCATTGCCGCCCTGGCCCTGTCCGTCATCGCCTCCTCCGCCGTGGCCGCCGAAAGCGCCGAGCGCAAGTGCGGCGCCGGCTCCTGTGCCAAGAAGGCCGCCTCCAGCCCCGCCGCAGGGCAGAAGGCCGCCGAGGCCGCCTGCTCGAAGAAGGAGGCCGCCTGCTGCAAGAAAGAGGGCGCCAAGGAAGCGTCCTGCGCCAAGAAGGACGCCGCCGCCAAGGATGCCGCCTGTTCAAAGAAGGAGGCGGGCTGCAGCAGGAAGGACGGCGCCAAGGACGCCGCCTGCAGCAAGAAATAAGCGGAGACCGCGGTCATGGCTGGTCTGGGATACCGCCGCGAGATGTCCGCCTGGGACATGGCGGATGTCGACGCCGACTTTTTCGAAGTGGTGCCGGAGAACTGGATCCGCCGCGACCGCGACCCGCTGCATCGCCTGATCGAATCGGGACGGCCCGTGCACCTGCACGGCGTCTCCCTGAACCTGGGCGGCAGTTCGCCGCTGCCAACCGGCTTCCTGCAGGAGTTGCGGGGGCTGATCGAGGATGTCGGGGCGGCGCACTACTCCGACCACCTGGCCGCCAGCGGCGATGCCCACCAGCTCTATGACCTGTTCCCGGTGCCGTTCACCGGCGCGGAAGTGATCCGCGTCGCGGACCGCATTCGCGCGGTGCAGGATGTGCTCGGCCACCGCATCGCGGTCGAGAACACCACCTGGTATGCCAATGTGGGTGACATGCCGGAAGCGGACTTCCTGGCGGAAGTCGCGCAGCGCGCGGACTGCGGCATCCTGCTCGACATCAACAACATTGCCGTGAACCACAAGAACCACGGCCTGCTGGACTTGCGCGCCTTTGTCGATCGTCTCGACCTGGCGCGCGTGACCTATCTGCACGTGGCCGGGCATGAGTTCGATGAGCGTTTCGGGCTCTATGTCGACACACACAGCCAGCCCGTCGAAAACGATACGCGCGCGCTGGCGCTGGAGCTTCATCTCCGGCACGGACTGCCCGTGCTGCTGGAGTGGGACAACGACGTACCGGATATCGCCACCATCAACAGGGAGCTGGCATGTCTGCGTTCCACGATTATGTGAGGGGGCGCAGCGACGTGCTGCCCGCGGGCTACGGCGAGGCTGGCATGCGCCTGTACCGGCACCTGGTCTATCTCGGCGTCCACCAGATGCTGGAAGCGCATTTCCCGGAAGTGCGCGCAGCGCTGGGCGAAGACGCCTGGCGCGTGCTGCTGCAAGCCTATATCCGCGAGTCGCAGTGGGGCTCGCATTTTTATGGAGACATGAAAGATGACTTCGTCATTTTCCTTCAGCGCCAGAGTGCGTGAACACCGGGACGCCTTGCGGGCGTTAGCGGACAAGTGGCTGGCCCCGAGCGGGCCGCTGCTGCTGCGTGTGTGGGTGGCTCAGGAGTTCATCCAGGCCGGCTATATCAAGCTTGCCGATGGCCTGAGCGCGCCGGAGTGGTTTGCGGCGTTGACGTTTCCGGCACCGCTGCACTGGTTGCCGGCGGATGTGAACTGGGTCAGTGCGGGCCTCATGGAGGTCGTCCTGGGCGTGCTGTTGCTGGCGGGGTTGTGCGGACGGCTGGCGGCGCTGGGCCTGCTGTTCGTGACCTGGGTGGCGGTGTACAGCGTGCACTTTGATCTCGGCTGGGCCGGCTGGAATCAGATCGACACGGACGCGGGCCAGGGCTACAAGGTACCCTTGATGCTGGCGCTCATGCTGTGGGCGCTGCTGGCTGGCGGCATGGGGCAGTGGTCGCTGGATGCGTGGTGGTGTCGGCGCCAGGCATCGCAGCGGTGACTACATGCCGGAATTCAGCGGCGGATTTTCCAGGGGATCTGGTGGATATACGTAGCGAGGTGGACGGATGGGTCCGGCAATGGCGGGGCGCGATGCTGCGCTTTGCGCGCCTGCACCTGTCCTCGCATGAAGATGCGGAGGACGCGGTGCAGGATACCTTTGCCGCTGCGCTGGTCGCTGATCCGGTTACATTGACTGGCGTTGATCCGCGTCCTTATCTGTTTGGCATCCTGCGCAACAAGGTGATGGACAAGCTGCGCCGACGCTATCGCACGGAAGTCACGACTGACCAGCCTGAGGATGACCTGGATGCCCTGCTCTTCGATGGCCGCGATCACTGGCTGGGCGGTGTCGCGCCCAAGGCCTGGACGACGCCGGACGCCCAGCTGGAAAGCGACCAGTTTTTCCGCGTCGTGGATATCTGTGTCAGCAATCTCCCCGCCAAACCCGCTCGCGTCTTCAGCATGAAGGAATTCCTGGAGTGCGGCGCGGAGGAAATCTGCGAGGCGCTTGCCATTACCCGCGCGGATTACTGGCAGTGCCTCAGTCGGGCACGCAAGCAGATTCACCTCTGCTTGAATGAGCGTTGGTTTGAGGGAGGCACACTGCCATGATGAAATGCCGTGAGTATATTTTTTTGCTGACGTCCGGGCGGTTGGAGCAGGCACCGGCGGGCCGGCGCATGGAGGCCGGGATGCACCGGCTGATGTGCCGCAAGTGTCGGGCGTTCACGCGCAACGACAGTCGCCTGGACAGCATGCTGGCCGATTACCGCGAGGCGTTGAGGCGGGATGAGGCCGGTCCGGAGAACTGAGGGGGGATTCTGCCCCGTGATCGTGATGGACAAACGGCAACGGCGCGGCCGCAAGTGATTCGACGATCCTTGATGCTCCCGGAAGCGGGCCTCCGCGGTTCTGCCACGGCTTGCCGCTCCCGAGGAGCAACAGGGGCTGTGATCTTGCAGCCCGGGCCAGTCCTACAGCAGCGGCCGGAGGGGCAGCAACTGGTACATCCGGACCTTGCTGCGCTTGGCCAGCGGCACATGCGCGTCGGGCTCCTCGGTGGCGGCGTTCCAGCTGTTGCCCGGCGCCATGTCGGTCTCGATGGCTTGCTCCACCGCGCGCGCCAGCGCCGCGTCATGGATGACAGCGCCAACCTCGGTGTTCAGGTTTTCCGAGCGCGGGTCGAAGTTGAAGGTGCCGATATAGGCGACCGCCCCGTCCACCACCAGCGACTTGGCATGCAAGGCAAAGATGGGCGTGGTGCGCCCGGTACCCGGGCGGTGTTGCATCAGCTGCCGCTGGATCGCGGGCGCCGGCTTGTACTCGTAGATCTGCAGGCCCATCGCCAGCAGGCGTTCGCGCTGGTTGCGGTAGCCGCTGAAGGCCTGGAGATTGTCGGTGGAGGCGAGCGAGTTGGTGCAGATGCGCACTTTCACGCCACGTGCGAGCGCGCGCCGGAACAGGGCCATCGCCTCGTCCGACAGCACCAGGTAGGGTGACTCGATGGTGATGCGCTCGCGCGCGCCCTCGACCAGGCGGGCCAGGGCCGTGGTGCTGCGCCCGCCGCCGCCCAGGCGGACGCGGTTGTCATTCTTGCCGGGACTGTCGCTGATGAAGTCGACACGGCCCCAGGCCATCTGCCGTGACAGGCGATCGAAGGCGGTGGGCGTGGCCGCGATGGCAGCGTGCACCTCGGGGGCGAAATTCGCCGGCGTCCGCGCGTAGGCGTGAAGCTCGCGATAGAGGCGGGTGACTTCGGCGTCATCCACGCTGACGTTGCGCTGCATCAGGCCAAGGCCGTCATAGAGGTCTTCCACGCGCACGCTGAGTTCGCTCTTCCAGAATTTTTCAAAGCTGGCTCGCATGGCCTGGACCGCTGTCGACAGCAGCAGCACGTCGCGGTCGCGAAAGTTGTATTCGTGATCGTAGTCGAAATATTCGTCCGCCATGTTGCGACCGCCGGTGATCGCGATCCTGCCGTCCACGATCAGGGTCTTGTCGTGCATGCGCTGGTTGACGCCGCGGAAATTCGTCACGACGTTCAGGACGCGTTTTTGCAGCGGCACGCCCACCGAGGTTTGCGGGTTGTAGATGCGGATGTCGATGTTGGGGTGCAGCGCGAGCGCAAGCAGCGTCTTGTCTGGCGCGTCGATCATGAGGTCGTCCACGATCACGCGCACCCTGACGCCGCGGTCCGCTGCGCGCAGCAGTGCTTCGGCGGCGAGGATGCCGATGTTGTCGGTGCTCCAGATGAAGTACTGCACGTCAATGGACTTGCGGGCGTGGTCGGCCAGCCAGGCGCGTGCGAGCAGGGCCTCCTCCCCGGTGTCGAGCACGTAGGCACCGCTCTGGCCGGGGTGCGCCGCGATCTGCGCGTCGATGAAGGCCATCGGATCGGGGCTGCCGGCGTGCGCGGGCGCCACCATGCCGGCGCCCAGCAGGAGCGTGGCGGTGCAGGCGCCGTGCCGCAGGCGCTGCAGCCACGGCCGGCGCAGGCGAGAGGCCTGCCTGGCAAGGGCTGGCATGGGATTGGCGGACGATGGGATACGGTGCGCGGTATTTGTCATCGGGGTCTCAGGGCTGAGGGCAGGCCAAGAATGCGTAAATGTCCCGCTTATTGCCACCCCGGCCTCGGCCCCGGGTTCTGGAGTTGATATGGCCGCCTGGCAGCTGCGGGCCGCCGTCTCGGCGGCGACACTGCCGGGTGAAGTTGCCGTTGCGCCGCTATCCCTTCCGGGGAGGGGTGCCCGCGTTTGTCGGCAGTAGATGCGGCTGGTCTTGTGGTGGCTGGCTGACAGGAGGCGGTTTGTTTACCTTTATTCCCGATCGGCCGGGAACCTCAAGGTGTCTCCCTGCCGCGCCATGCAGGGAAACCGGATACGAGGGGCAGGGATATGAAGGGCGCCGTAAAGGGCTTTACGCTGATCGAGTTGATGATCGTGGTGGCGATCATCGGCATCCTGGCCTCCGTGGCGATTCCTGCCTACCAGGACTACACCATCCGCGCCAAGGTGTCCGAGGCCCTGACGCTGGCAGCCGGGGCCAAGACCTCGGTGTCCGAGACGCGCCTTTCGGTGGGCCGTTATCTTGGCTCCATGTCGATAGCGGCCAATAGTTCCTATGGCCTTGCGCAGCCGCATTCGCTTAGCGGGAATAGCGTGGATTATATCAACGTGGAGGGCGCGGACGAAGATTACCCCGGGACTATCGTGATTCACCTCAAGGGTGATCCGGTGCTCGTGGGCAAAACCCTGGTCCTGATGCCGACCCTGACCGAGGGCGGCATCAAGTGGTCCTGCACGCCCACAGGCTACGACACCCTGGAGGTCAAGTACCGGCCGACCAGCTGCCGCCCCTGACATAAGCCTGGTGGTGAATGCGCCGCGCAATTGCGCGGCTTTTTTTTTGTATGCCGGCAGTGGTTGTGACGGCGAGGGCAAAGGGGCGGGGTGCCAGGCTACGGGCAATCCTTATCAGCAGCCGCCGGCGGTAGTCAGCTCAATCGTGGCGTTGTGGTGGGGCGGCGGAGTCCTGTGCCGGTCTTCGCGGAGAACGGTGACTCAGTCCGCGACACGGCCGGTGATGGCATTGGCGCGGCCGCTGCAGGTGATGCTGCCATCGGCCGCCTCCGCCAGTTTTGCCCGCACCCGCGACTGGAGGTCGGCAATCATTTCCGGCGTCGCTTCGGCGAGGGTGGCGGCGACGCTGGGGCCACCCAGCACGGTCGTCCAGTAATCCGCGAAGTCGGTGAAGGTGCGCTCCACCGTGATCACCCGGGTTTCGATTTCGGCGAGGCCGGCATCGGTCCACAACTCTGTCAGCACCTCCAGGCGCGAGGCCTCGGGACTGGGTGGCGTAGCCACGGTCAGGCCCATTTCGCGCATCGAGGCCTGCAGGGGGAAATAGGGAAAGCCGCCTTCCATCATGTCCCAGGCATAGGCCGAAACCGTGCCGCCCCAGCGCACGACGCGCGCCATTTCCGAAACGCCGCGGCGCGGCTCGGGCACAAAAAAGATCACCAGCGGCATCACGGCGGCATCGAAGCTGTCGTCGCGATACGGCAGCGCCATTGCATCGCCGGTCTGGAAGGTGGCGGCCTGCAAGGCGGGACGGCTGCGCGCGTAGGCGAGCTGGCCTTCGGAAGGATCGAGGCCATCGATGGTGTCGGGCGCGCATTCGGCGACCAGCAGCTCGGTAAAGGCGCCGTTGCCGCAGCCGACATCCAGCCACTGCCCGCCGGATGGCGGCGACAGCCAGTCGAGGAAGGCCTTGCCCGCGCGCTGGCTCCAGAGGCCCATGAAGCGTTCATAGGCGGCGCCGTCGTCGAAGCGGATTTGCGGGGTGGTCATGGGGCGTTCTCTACGGAAGTCTGGCGGAGGGACGGCGACATTCGCGCGCGGTGGGGCGAAGGTCGCCGGTGTCAGTGCGCATCATAATCCAGCGCCGCCGGTCTTTCCGCTCCGGCGCGGTAATCGAACACCTGCGGGCCGGGCTTCACCCCGACGCATCAACCCGATTCCAGGGCCCGGCTCCAGGGCCAGCAACAGCCATGTCGCCGCCAGCAGCGGCAGGTTCTTGGTGACCTCGCCCAAGGGCGCCAGCCAGGCCGCGGGCAGGATCACGCTGATGATGGCCAGGTAGGCGAGCATCAGGGCGATTTGCAACCGGTACGCCAGGCGTCGCGAAGGCCCGGCCAGCATGAGTGCGCCGAGTGCGAGATCCGCGGCGCCACCGCTGTTGATCAGGAGGCTGGCCAGCGGATCAAGGATGCCGGCGTCCGCTAACAGCGCATAGCCGGCCGGCCGGTTCCACCACAGCGACACCAGTCCCGTGAAGATCCATACAAAGGCCAGGCTCGCCAGCAGCAGGGGGCGGATGCCGTCCACCACTGCGCGGGTGCGGAAACCGTCACCGGCGGGGCGCGTCCACAGTGCTTCCCGCAGCGGCCGCGGCGGGCAAGGCGCATAGGTGTTGGCGGGCGTGGCCACGGTGTCCATCATCGCCAGCGTGTCGCGACGCAACAGTCCCTGCGGCGCAACGATCTCGCCGGCGCGCGCCGTCATGTGCAGCAGCGGACGCGGCACCGGCAGGCAGGGCGTCCTGCCCATGCCCATCCACTCGCGCAGCAGGGCCAGCAACTCGCGCAGCGTGAGCGTGGTGGCGCCGGTGAGCAGGTGCCGCTGCTTGCCGCCCGGCCAGTGCGCGACCAGATGCGCGAGAGTGTCACAAAGATCGTCGATGTGAATCGGGTTGAGGCGCTGGTGGCCATCGCCCGGGACCGGCATGAGGGGCAGTGCGGCGAGGCGGGCGAAGAGCGCGGTGCTGTTGCCGCCATCACCGATCACCACCGAGGGATGCACGATTACCGCCTCGCCCGGCAGTTGCCACAGCACCGCGTCCGCCTCGCGCTTGCTGGCCAGGAAGGGTGGCAGCGGGCCTTGCTGTTCAGCGCCAAGTCCGGACACCTGGATGACCTTGATGCCGGCCTGGCTGCAGGCATGAAAGAGGGCGGCCGGCGTTTGCGCCTGCACTTCGGCAAAGCGCTGGTCGCGGCCTTCGCTGATGATGCCGACGGCGTTGATGACGAGGTCGATATCGGCCAGGCGCGGCGTCCAGTCTTCCGGGCGAATGTCGCGCATGAAGTCACAGGCCCGCCATTCGCGCTGCGGCAGGCGCGCTTGCCAGAGGGCGGCATCGCGCACGGCGCTGATGACAGTGTGGCCGTCCGCAGCCAGGCGACGGGCAAGATGGGAGCCGATAAAGCCGGTGGCGCCAGTGATGAGGATGCGCATGACGGTGTCCTCCTCAGCCGAGCCAGGGCTTGTAGACCATGAGCGCAAAGATGGCGGGCCCGGACAGGAAGGCGGGATAGCCCAGTCCCTCCCAGATCCGTACCAGGCGGGTGAAACGCTCGGGCAGCGGCGCGCCCGGCGGCAGTTCCCGCAGCATCCTGCTCAGCACGAGCTGTAGGCCCACCACCGGCAGCCAGAGTCCGCCCACGAGCAGGGTCAGCGCCATCACCACCAGGAACCAGGTCGAGGTGAAGGGAATGCCGAGGCGGTCCATGAGCAGCAGGCCGGTGGCGAGTTGCACGATCACGGCGGGGGTGGTGAAGAGCCAGTCGGCCAGCACCACGGTGGCGGCGGTGACGCGCAGGGCCTCGACGTTGCCGCTGCGGGTGGCGCGAATCATGAAGAAGTAAGTGCCGAAGCCCGTGCCGAAGAGCAGGGTGGCGCTGATGATGTGGATGGTCTTGAGCAGGCTGTAGTCCAGCCAGGGGAGCAGGGTGTCCATGTGGGGCCTCCGTGTGTGGATGGCCCCACGATGCCGCGCACCGGCGTGCCGCGTCTTCCGGGTTTATAAACGCGCAAGCGGAATCAGGGGCTTGGCGCTTTCCTGGCCGCATTTGTTTTCTTTCGCACCGAGTTCATGCCAGGCGATCAGCGACAGCGCGCCGATGGCGACATGCATGGTCATGCCGTTGAAGGCGCTGACCAGGAAGCCGGGCGCGACCAGCGACAGGGCCAGTTGAAAGCCGAGGATGACGAGCAGGGAGATACCATGGAAGAGGCGTTGCCGCGGCCACAGCAGCAGGGCAAGGCCGAGCGCAATCTCCAGCGCGCCGCCGACGTGCGCGATCAGGATGGCCTCGTCCAGGGTCGCGCCGATAGCAAAGCTCATGGCGAGTTCATCGGGGTGTGGGCCGGCCAGCCATTTTGGCACCAGGCCCTGGTAGATCCAGATAAAGGCGAGGCTGTAGCGGCAGAGGAGCAGGGTCATGATTGATCTCCTTGCTGCGGCTGCGCCAGGAAGCGGCCGAGATGATCGGGCGTGGGGAGCAGGCACGTATCGTAACGGCCGAACAGGCGGTAGCGGTTGCGCGCGATGCGGTCGTAGGCGAAGTCCCGCAGCGGGCGCGGCACCAGCCAGGCCAGCGCGCCCAGCGGCCAGGGAAAGGGCAGGCGGATGAGCACGCGGATTACGGCGGCGGAGCGCAGGTAGTAGCGGTCGCCTTCCACCAGCACCAGGGTGTCGTATTCATTGGTGGGCAGGCCGCACCACTGCAGGATGGCCTTGCCCTCTTCTGACTGCACGGTGGCGAGCTTGAAACGGTGCGCGTGATCATGGCGCATCAGGAAGCGCGACCATCCGTGGCAGAGCTTGCAGACGGCATCGAACAGCACCACTCGTTCATTGGCGCGGACGCCGGGAGCCAGGTCGGGATTGCGCATGGATTCTCTCCTTGAGATGGGGGGAACGCGCGGGTCGCGCAGGCCCGGCGCAGGGGATGTTAGTGGATTGCGGGCGCATCGGCTGCCCGCGTGCCCGGCCGGCAGAGGTCGAGGAGGGCGGCGCGCAGCGTCGGAAACTCGAAGTGGAAGCCGCTGGCGAGCAGGGCCGCCGGCGCCACGCGCTGGCCTTCGAGCAGCAGGTCGGCCTGTTCGCCGAGCAGGCAGCGCACGGGCTTGCCCGGAGTCGGCAGCACGCAGGGGCGATGCAGCACGGCGGCGGCGGTCCGGCTGAAGTCGTGCTGGGAAAGCGCCTCCGGGGCGGTGAAGTTGTAGGTGGCGGCCCCTGGCGGGCATGCGTTGCCAGTCGGGAAGGGGGCCGGACCCGTCGCCCTCTCCATCTTCATCACAGTTGCAGTTGCAGGGACGGTGGGCGACTCGTGAGCACGGGCCGGCGATGGCGGGTCGATGGCCGCCGGCCACTCCTGCTGCCAGACATGCGCGAGCGCCCGCAGCAGATCGCGCACGTGGATCCACGACAGCCATTGCCGTCCCGAGCCCATGCGTCCGCCTAAGCCCATCCATACCGGCAGCAGCATGGCGGGCAGCGCGCCCTGGTGGCCGAGCACGAGGCCGAAGCGAGTACCTACAACGCGCACGCCATGGACTTCTGCCGAGCGGGCCGCAGCTTCCCACTCCTGGCAGAGCGTGGACATGAAGATGTTCTGCGGCCCCGCCGACTCATCCAGCACGCGCGTGTCTCCTTGCGCCTGTATTCCGTAGAAACCGATGGCCGAGGCCGAGAGCAGCAGCGCCGGCTTGCGCTCTGCGCGCGCGATCCAGTCCACCAGTTGTCGGGTGATACCGAGCCGGCTCTCGCGCAGCTCCGCCTGGCGCCGCGGTGTCCAGCGCGGACCGAGGATGCGGGCGCCGGCAAGATTGATGATGACGTCGACGGGGGCCGAGGCGGGAAGCGCGTCCAGGTTGTCGAGGCAGCGTACGCGGCCCGCGAAGTTCCAGGCCGCGCGGCGCGAGTCGCGTGTCAGCACGGTGACGTCATGGCCATCGGCGAGCAGGGCTTGCACCAGCTCCTGGCCGATAAAGCCGGTGCCGCCGGTCACCAGCACGCGCCGGGGCGTGGCATCGAAGCGCAGCGGCACACGTGCCGATTCTTGCGCTGCACGCCGGCCCAGGGCGCGCGCGGCCAGGGCGTCGCGCACCCCGGAGGCGGCCACACCGATCCCGCAGAGCATCAGGAAGATGCTGAGCAGGCCCTGTGGTTGCCAGGCGAGGGCGGTGGGCCGGGCCTGCCAGTCCAGCGCGGCCAGGGCAAGCAGGGTGATGAAGGCGCCGCCGTTGATGGCGAGCACGGTATGGGTCACGCGCTCGGTGGCGGGCAGCAGGCGGCTGCGGTCCTCGATCACGAAATCCCAGAGGGTGAGGACGATTTCCACGGCGAAAAGCAGCATGAGGACGACGGCCCAGGCGCCGTGCCAGGCCCAAGCCGAGAGGCCGATGAACAAGACACCGTAGATCAGGGCGCGGGCGGCGTGGATCGCCAGCTCGCGGCGGGCGCCAGGTCGCTGCGCCAGGGCCTCGGTGAGCTCGTGGTGATAGAGGGTGTCGAAGGCGCCCAGGCAGCCTTGGGCGGCCATGAGGGCAAGGGCGGTGAGATGGAT
This sequence comes from Moraxellaceae bacterium, assembly GCA_020697295.1. GTDB lineage: Bacteria > Pseudomonadota > Gammaproteobacteria > Pseudomonadales > Moraxellaceae > UBA2031. The sequence continues at coordinate 30,957 of JAJFBF010000011.1, forward strand.
ATCCATGGCGCGGCACTCCTGTTCCGGTTCGCCCCACGGCGGCTCGGGGCCGTCGGGGCATGGGCTCAGGATGCCGCGCAGGCGCGCGGGGATTCTTCCGGGTTTATAAACCTGCAGGCGGAATCAGCGGCTTAGCGCGATTTCTGCGCGGCGAGCCCTTGCTTCCGGTACATGCCGGGGGCCATGCCTTCGAGCTCCCGAAAGGCGGCATAGAAGGCCGAGAGCGAGCTGAAGCCGACCGCCAGGCCGACTTCCAGCACCGACAGTGCCGGTTTCCTAATCAACAGGGCCTTGGCTTCGGCGACGCGATGCTGCTTGAGCAGGCGGGGCACGTTGATGCCCAGGTGCTCGTTGACCAGCTCGGAAAGCTGGTGCGGGGTCAGGTCGATGGCAGTGGCGAGCTGGGCCAGGGTCAGCTCCTCGTCGCGAAAGAGTTGTTCGATTTCGAGGCGCTGGCGCAGGGCGGCCAGCTTGTCGGCGACGTTGATACCGGCCAGGTGCGAGCGGCGGCTGTCGACGGCCAGGCCCGCGGCCTCGGCCGCTTCGCGCAGCTCGTCCCCCACGGTCTCGACCAGGGTCGGGAAACGCTGGTAGAGCAGGTGGGCGCCAGCCAGCAGGCCGGTGATGGCGCTGCCGTAGAGCAACGGGAAGCCGGGGTTTTCCAGGGCGACGCCCAGGGTGACCAGCAGGGCGGCGCCGAGGCCCAGGAGCACCCCCACGGCGAGGACGGCGGTCTCCGCCTTGACCAGGCTGGCGGGGTGGGCCAGACGGCCCAGACGCTGGAACACCAGCAGGGCATAGCCGCAGCCGACCGTCAGGGAGAGGGCATAGAGGCCTTTTTCGATGGGCAGGCGCCAGGCGGGTTGCGCCAGTTGCAGGGCCGCCAGTGCGAACACCCCGCCAAGCGGCGCCAGATGGCGGAGCAGGTGGGAGGGGCCGACCCGGACGCCGAGCAGGCTTTCCACGCTCAGGAACAGCAGGGGCGCCACGCAGTACAGGGCGAGCTCGTGCAGCAGCAGCACCGGCAGCGGGCTGCCACCCCGCACCGTCAACAGCAGGTGCAGCTGGATCAGGCCGAGGGCGAAGACGCAGCCGGCGAGCAGTCGCGCCCAGATCTCGCCGCGCCACCAGAGCGGGAGCAAGTAGAGAAGGCTGAGGCCGAGGCCGAGGGAAAGCCAGTGCGGGAGCCAGGTGGACATCATTATCGGGGGCTCATGGGGCAGGAGAGAGCGGCCGCGCACAGGGCGCCGGCGTAACGTGCGTCCGGAAGCGGCAGTTCGCCCGGGGCGGCACCTGGATCTTGAGCGGGCTGGCGGGAAGCGGACGCTTGGGGTGTGACATGACGGCAGTGGCTCGGGCGGTGCAAAGCCGGGGATTGTAGTGTGCTGGCGCCCCCGCTGTCCGGCTGCCGCTGTCAGGGGGTGCCGGACGCCGTGCTGGCGCAGGTGCGCACGACCTCGGTCAGGGCGTCCCGGTCGATGGGCTTGGCGAGGTAGAAGTCGACGCCGGCGTCGAAGGCGCGCGCCCGCAGTTCCGGGACCGCATGGGCGGTGAGCGCCGCGATAGGGGTGCGGCCGACGGGGCCGGGCAGGGCGCGGATGCGCCGGGTGGCCTCGTAGCCATCCATTACCGGCATCTCGCAGTCCATGAGCACGAGGTGATAGGCCTGCTGCTGCACCTGTTGCAGCGCCTCCGCGCCGTTGACGCACCAGTCGGCACGGATGCCGTGGAATTTCTCGAGCAAGCCCACAATGACGCGGCGGTTGACCTCGTTGTCTTCGGCCACCAGCACGCACAGATGGGAGGTCGGCACCGCGGTCGTGGCCGCCGCGACGGGGGCGGCGGCCGGCGCATCCGTGACGCGCAATGGCAGCGTCAGCGTGAAGGTTGCGCCCTGGCCGGGCAGGCTTTCGCAGGCGAGCGAGCCGTCCATCAGCAGTGCCAGGCGGCGCGCGATGGCGAGGCCGAGCCCGGTGCCGCGTCGCTGTGGATGCGCGCCGGGGCCGCCCTGCTCGAAGGGTTCGAAGAGGCGCTGGCGCAGGGCGGGGTCGATGCCTTCCCCGCTGTCGACGACGCGCAGCTGCACGACCGGTTCCGGCTGCCGCTCCACGCGCGCCTCCAGGCGCACGAAGCCGGCGGGCGTGAACTTGATGGCGTTGCCGAGCAGGTTGACCAGGATCTGCTGCACCCGCTCGGGATCGCAGATCATTGCCGCGGGAAGCGCGGGGTCGATTTCAAAGACGAGTTCCAGTCCGGCCGCGGTGGCAGCGGGGAGGAACTGCCGGCGCAGGCTGGCCAGCCATTCCCGCGGGCGGCAAGGGCGCGGATGCAGCGAGAACTTGCCGGCCTCGATCTTGGAGTAGTCCAGGATGTCGTTGACGATGTGCAGCAGCAGCTGTCCGGACTCCTCGATCATCTCGACGTATTCGCGCTGGTGATGGTCCAGCGTCGTGGACTTGAGCAATTGCGTGATGCCGAGGACGCCGTTCATGGGCGTACGGATCTCATGGCTCATGGTCGCGATGAAGTCCGACTTGGCGCGCGTGCTTTCCTGCTCGCGTTGCAATTCGGCCATCGTCGTCTGGCGGTCGCGCGCCATGATCGCCTGGGCCATCTGGTCGGCAAGCTCGGCGGCAAATGACAGCTCGTAGGCGCGCCAGGGCCGTGACCCTTGCGTGTGCTCGCAGCACACCACGCCGACGATCTCGCCGCCCACGCGAATGGCCGCGTCGAGCATCGAAGTAATGCCGCCGGGAATGAGGTAGCCATCGCGGAACTCGCTGGTGCGCGGATCGCTGCGGGCATCGCTGGCGTCGATGGCGCGCCCGCTCATCAGGGCGGCGAAGTAGCGCGGATACTCCTGTGCGCGCAGCAGCACTTCGCCGGCAAGGCTCTGCGTGTGCGCATCATAGGCGCAGAGACGCGCCAGCGTGCGTTTGTCCGCGCTGAGCAGCCAGATGCCGGCGTAGCGAATCTTCAGCGTGTCGGCGGCCAGGCGGGCGAGCACGCGCGCGTAGCCGGGCAGGTCGCCGCTGCCCTGCAGCGGGTGCAGCGCGGCGCTGACCACGGCGCGGTGGGCCAGGCGCAATTCCTGTTCGGTCAGCCGTCCCGGATCGTCACTGGCGAAGCCGACGATCTCGCAGAGGACACCATTCGTGTCGACGCGACCCTGGCCCTGGTCGCGGATGGTGCGGATGGCGCCGCTGGCGGTGCGGATGCGGTAGGAGAGGTCGAAGCTGCCGTCGCGGTCGAGGCAGTCGCGCAGCGCGGCCTGCACGAGATCATGGTCGTCGGGGAGGATAAGGGAGGCGAACAGCCCCGGCGTGGCGAGCAGCGAGGCGGCATCGTATCCGGTCAGTTCCTGGCTGCGCCCCGCCACATCAATAAGCGACCGCGTGCTAGTGGCGGCACAGCGGTAGGCCATCCCCGGCAAGTGGGAAAGCATGAGGTCGCTGGCGTGGCTGGGGGCCATGGTGAGAATCCTTCCACCGGTTGCCACACCATCTTAGGCAGATTTGGTCGGTCACGATATGCCGGTGGGCGCTGCCAAAGGTACCGCTCGGGAAGCAGGAGCCCGGCACTACCTCTGAACGCGGGGGGCTTCGGCTTCAGGGCGTGATGGCGACCTTCAGCACGCCGTCGCGCTGGTTGGCGAAGAGGTCGTAGGCGGCCTCGATTTCGGCGAGCTTGAAGCGGTGCGTGACCAGAGGGCGCGCATCCAGGCGGCCGGAAGCAATCATGTCCATGAGCCGGCGCATGCGTTCCTTGCCGCCGGGGCAGAGCGTGGTGATGATCTTGTGGTCGCCGAGGCCGGCGCAGAAAGCGTCAAGCGGAATGGTGAGATCGGAGGAGTACACGCCCAGCGAGGACAGCGTGCCGCCCGGACGCAGCACGCGCAGTCCGGCCTCGAATGTTTGCTGCCGGCCGAGCGCTTCAATGGCGACATCGACGCCGCGACCGTCGGTGAGCTTCAGGATCTGGTCCACCACGTCGCCCCTGGTGAAATCCACGACATGGTCGGCGCCCATGCGGCGCGAGATTTCCATGCGCGCCGGCACCGATTCCACTGTGATGATTTTCGATGCGCCCATGAGGCGCGCGCCGGCCGTGGCGCAGAGGCCGATGGGGCCCTGCGCGAACACCGCCACCGTGTCGCCGATGCGCACGGCGCCGCTTTCCGCGCCGGAGAAGCCGGTGGACATGATGTCGGGACACATCAGCACCTGTTCATCGCTGAGGCCGTCGGGGATGGGCGCGAGGTTGGTCATGGCATCCGGCACCAGCAGGTACTCGGCCTGGGCGCCATCGATGGTGTTGCCGAAGCGCCAGCCGCCCAGCGGCTTGAAGCCGTACTTGGTGCCGGGGCCGTCCTGCGCGCAGACGCCGCAGAGGCAGGCGGCACTGTAGCCGCTGGGCGTGATGGCGCCGGCGATCACGCGCTGGCCCACGGTATAGCCCTGCACTGCGGAGCCCAGCTTCTCGATCACGCCGACCGGCTCGTGGCCGATGGTGAGGCCCTGCGCCACCGGATACTCGCCCTTGAGGATATGCACGTCGGTGCCGCAGATGGTGGTGGTGGTGATGCGGATCAGGGCGTCGAGCGGACCGGGTTCCGGAATCGGCTTTTCGTCCAGCACGATGCGGTTGGGGCCGAGGAAGACGGCGGCTTTCATGGTGCGGGACATGGGCAGCTCCTTTGCGGAACGGAATCTGGCGGTAAGGAGGCTATCTCACCAGTCTTATTCTGGAAGGGGATTGAGGCGGGTCAAGAAAAGGGCGGTTTGCGCGCAGCTCTCCGCTTAAAGCGACGCGGCCTGATAGAGGCACAGCACGCCGGTCACCGCCAGCAACATGAAGGTGAGGGCGGCGCCGCCCATGCGGCCAAACTTGAAGGAGGCGCTGAAGGACAGCGCATAGCCGTGCAGCAAGCGCGCCACCAGCAGCGTCGCGCCGAGGCCATGGAGAGCCGGTGCCGGCAGGCTGGAGGCTTCCAGAAAGCCCATCATGAGCAACAGCAGCGGTACGTACTCGGCGAAGTTGGCGTGCGCGCGGATTCTTCGCAACAGGACGGGGTTGCCGCCATCCCCCAGGCTGACGCCGCCTTCGCCCCGCATCAGCACGACACGCGCACTCAGGACCAGAAATACAAGCGACAGCAGTCCCGCATAGAGCAGGGTCACGGGCATGGTGTTTCCTCCAGGATCAGGGTGGCCCAAAAGGCTCCGGGGGCCCGGCAGCCGGGCGCAGGTCTACGCTAGCAGTGCCCCGGCGCCGACGGCAACCGGTACGGCCGGTACGGCTGGCCGGCTGTCCGAAGAAAATTCAGTGCCCAAGCCACTGAAGCGCCGCGAGGTACGTCAGGCCGAAGAGCGGAATATTGGAAAACACGAACAACGCAAAGCGCAGCTCGATCTTGTTCGCCAGCGCCTGCACCAGGCTGTGCACCACACGCAGGGCGACATAGGCCCAGGCCAGCGTGAGGGCCGTGCCCGACGCATTGCCCATCACCGCCAGCGCCAGCACGATCGCATAGAAAATCGTGGGCTGCTCCATGAGGTGGTTGTAGTTGTCGGCCTTCCAGCGCACAGGGGCCGGAAGCGTGGCCATCTGCTCGCCGCGGGGCGCGTCGGAGTCGAGCTTCATCCGCATCGCCATGATGGCGGGAATGCGCGTGGCATACATCCAGGCCCACATGAACATGGACCAGGCGACCAGCGCGATGACCGGGCCGAGCAGGGCGGTAGTGGCTGTCATGGGCCTTCTCCTTGTTGTTGGAATTGTTCCGGGCGGGCAGGGCGCCCCGGCTACTATAGCGACTTCGCGAGTCGCCGGAAGCCGGTTACGGCGCCTCGCCGCTATGGACACCCTTGATCGATGAACATCCTGACGATTCTCTCGCCGCTCTCGGCCTGGCTGGTGATGCTCAGTCTGGGCCTGGGCGCCGATACCCGCGACCGCGCGGCCTGGCGGCACGAGCTTTCGGCCCGCTACTGGCTGGGCGTCTATGTGCTGCCACTGCTGCTGGTGCTGGCCTGCGCGGGAAGTGGCCTGGTCTCGGCCGCGGGCGGCCTGGGGCTGGCGCTCTGCATCCTTTCCGGCAGCGGTACTTCGGGCGTGGCCTGGGCGCGCGCTCGCGGCGCCGACAATCACCGCATCACCTCGCGCCTGGCCGGCGGCGCCCTGCTGGCGCTGGTCAGCATGCCGCTCGCGGCGGCCTGGGTGACGACGGATGCCCTGGGTGTCGCGCTGACGGTGTTCGTGACCCTGGTGCTGGCGCAGTGGCTGCCCTGGCAGGTGGGGCGCTGGTGGAAGGCGCGGCGGCCGCTGGCGCCGCAGGCGCTGCGCCGGCTCGAGCAGGCGGCGTCGGCGTCGGTGGTCGCCTTGATCGTCGTGGTGGCCTGGCAGTCCTTGCCGGAATTGCTGGCGCATCCGCGCCTGGCGGCGGTGGCCGCAGCGGTGGCGATGGTGCTGGCGGTGGCTTCGGCTTTCGATGCCCCGGCAAAGCTCGAGGCGATGGGGGTGGTGAAGAACCTGACGCTGGTGACGCTGGTGCTGACCCAGTCGGATGCGCCGCAGGATGCCATGACGGCGCTGGCGGCCTTTGGTGCGGTGATGTACCCGGCAGCGTGGCTGGCCTCACGGGGCGGGATGGCGCTGACGCGGACGGCGGCGCCCGATCGCGGCTGATGAATCCGCCGTGCGTCCGACGCATGACCGCGCGCCCAACACGAAAATCGTTTCGTCGGAAGGCGGGGGCCGGCCGCGGCCACCGCGGGTATGTTCGGGCGACATTGCCGCCCTGCCCGCGGCGTGCTGCACGGAAGACAGAAAAAAGATGAACGAGCACGACCCCGAAACGTCGGCGTCCCGGCGGCCCATCATTCGCCGGGTGCCCGCCCTGCGCCCCCTGCACTGGCTGCGCGAAGGCTGGCGCGACCTCCTGAGCCACCCCGGCCCCAGCCTGGTCTACGGAATGATCGTCACCCTGGGCGGCTGGCTGGCGCTCAGCCTGGCCCTGCCCCATGCCGAATTCTTTTCCTCCGCGCTGGTGGGCTTTGTGATGGTGACGCCGCTCATTGCCTCCGGCGTCTACGAGCTTTCCCGCCAGCGCGAACAGGGCCTGCGCCCGACCTTCATGGGTTCCGTCCGGGCGCTGCGCCGCAATGCCTCCAGCATTGCCGACTTCGGCGTCGCCCTGCTGCTGATCGGCATTCTCTGGGAGCGCGTGGTGGCGGTGATGTTCGCGCTCTCCTATGGCGGCGACATGGGCAGCGTGAAGGACTTCATGGCCGAGGTGCTGTTCTCCGGCAAATACGTCGGCGTGGTGCTGGCCTGGCTGCTCTCGGGAGCGGTGATGGCGTCGGTTATCTTCGCGGCGACGGCGGTAGGCATGCCCATGGTGATCCACCGCGATTGCGATGTGGTGACGGCCATGATCACCAGTGTGAAGGCGGTGCTGGCCAACCTGCCGGCGATGACGGTGTGGGCGGGGTTGATCGTCGGCCTGTCGCTGCTCTCGATGTTTACGCTGCTGGTGGGGCTGGTGGTGGTGATGCCGCTGCTGGGACATGCCACCTGGTGCGCTTACCGGGATGTGGTGGAGTAAGGCGCACCGGGTGGGGAGAGACCAACGCTACTACTGGCACTCCTTGTACGACCAGTCCGTCTTGCCATAGGTGTTGTTCTGGATGGCCTTCGTGTTGTTCTGCGTGCAGGCGAGGCGGTCGCGATATTCCTTGTCGCGCTGGTCCTGGGTCTTGCCGTCGGTATTGCTGTAGACGCTCTGGATGCGGCGCATATTGGCGGCTTCGGCGGCGGAGTTCTGTTGGGACAGCGCGTTTCGCGCGGCGCGGCGCATGGCGTCGCAGCGGCTGCCGCCAAATTTGCAGTAAACCTCGGCCTCGTAGCTGTCGGTGGTGCCTTCGCGGTCGATTCGCGCCACAAAGGCCTGCTGCTCGGCATAGGCTTGCCGACGCTTGGCCTCTTCCTGCTGGCGCGACTGTTCGGCGGCATAGGCCCGCTGCTGTTTTTCAGCGGCCAGGCGCTGATCGTCAGCCGCCACCCACTTGAGGGCCCCGGCGTGGCCAGCGGCCGCGGCCGCGCGCATCAGGCGGTTGCGTTCACCGGCGTCGCGGCTGTCGAGCGCGGCCTGGTAGCTGGCGCCCACATGGCCCTTGGCTGCTGCTGCCAGATACCAGGACTGCGCAGTTCCCGTATCCTTGCCGCCCCAGTTGCCGGCGCGGTAGTACTCGCCCAGTTCGAACATGGCCTCTGTATCGCCGGCCACGGCGGCCTTCTTCAGGCGCACGGCGGTGGCGTCGGTGAGCTGGATCACGGCGGTTTTGGCGCGTGGGCTGCCCTTGGCCGCGGCCTTGCGGAACCAGATGAGCGCGTTCTCCGCATCGTAACGCTTGTAGAAATAGTCGTCCGCCACCTCCAGCATGGCTTCGATCGTGCCCCCCTTGGCCACGGCTTTCTGTTTCCAGGCCAGGCTTTCGTCGCCGGTGGTTTTGGCGGCCATGGCCAGGGCGGCGTCGGCCTGGCCGGCGTTGGCAGCCTTGAGCAGCCATTGCTGCTGATCGTCGGCGTTGCCGCCGCTACCCATGCCGAAAAGTCCGAACGGCGCATAGGCCTGGCTCAGGCCCCACATGGCCTCGGCATCACCTTTCTCGGCCAGCGGTTGCAGCTTGACGATGGTCTCGGCGCGCGCGGCCACCGTGCGGGCGCCTTCCGCCCAGCCGGCGACGCTCCGGTGGGCCGGCTCAGTGGAGTGCTTCATGTTGTCGGCGGCCGCCTGCGCCAGGCGCAGGGCCTCGGCCGGGTTGCGCGCGACACCTGACTCCTTTTCGTTGCCGTAGAGGGTGATGAGGGCCAGCGAGTACTGCGAACCGGGGTCACCGACTTCGGCGCCCTTGCGCATCCACTTCATGGTCTCTTCCCGGGTGCGGTAACGCTGAGAGCGATCCTTGAGGTAGTAGTTGGATGATTGCAGGGAGCGAATGGCCGCCGTGTTGCCGCTATTGGCGGCGCGTATGCGCTGCGACTCTGTCATGTCCCAGGTGCTCTTGGGCGTGGCGCAAGCCGTCAGCAGCAGGCCGAGGCAAGTGATGGACAGGAGGCGGGGCAGCGAAGGCAGGCGAGGCGCGCGAATGGGCATGTCCGTTTGACCAGGAAGAATGGGAGTAGGGGGGATTATGGCGTCAGGCCGCACCCGTCTCATCCCCCTGAAAGAGGGATGAGACGGGAGGTATTCCGTGGAGATGGGTGGTGCCGGGTGTGGCGACGGGTCAATCGTCCTCGCTGCGCCCCTCGACGTTCACGACCTCACCGTCGGCGGTAATGGCGGAGATGACAATGGGGCGGCAGCAGACGCTGCAGTCCTCGATGTACTCCTGCTCTTCCAGCGAGCAGTCCACCACGACTTCAATCCGTTCCCAGCAGTAGGGACATTGGAGCGACGCGGTGCGAAGGGCAGACATGGCGATTCCTCCGTTCCGTCAAAAATCAGTCACACTCCTTATACGCCCAGTCCGTCTTGCCGGCTGTGTTGTTCTGGATGGCCTGCGTGTTGCGTTGCGTGCAGGCAAGGCGGTCGCGGGCCTCCTTGTCGAGCTGCTCCTGGCTCTTGCCGCCGTTGCGGGTGTAATCCTGGATGCGCTGCTGATTGGCGGAGGCGGCCGCGGCATTGCCGCTTTCCATCGCGCGACGCACGCCAACCCGCAACGCGTCGCAGCGTCGGCCGCCGTAGTTGCAGTACTGCTCAACCGTAGCCATGTCGGTGGAGCCTTCGCGGTCGATGCGCGCGACAAAGGCCTGCTGCTGATCGTACTGCTGTTGTTGCCGGGCGGCGGCCTGCCGGCGTGAGGCGTCGGCCTCGTTCTGCTTGCGCTGCTGCTCGGACGCCTGCGCACGTTCCCGCGAGGCCACCCAGCTCGCCGCGTCAGTGCTGCCGGCCGCGGCCGCTGCGCGCATTGCGCGCTCCTGGTCGGCGTCATTGATGGTGATGCCGAGCGCGGCCCGGTACATGCCCTGCAGGTGTCCCTTGCTGGCGGCGCTGCCGTACCACTGCTGCGCCATCGCCGCATCCTTTCCGTTCCAGTTGCCGCTGCGGAAGTATTCGCCAAGCTGATACATGGCGGCGACATCGCCGCTCTTCGCTGCCGCCTTCAGGCGCACGACGGTGGGGTCGGTCAGCTGCAGAACGGATTTCTTCGCGGGCGCATGGCCTTTGGCCGCCGCCTTGCGGAACCACTCCAGTGCTGTCTTCTCGTCGCCCTTGAACCGGAAAGATTCCGCCATCTCGAACATGGCTTCGGGGTTGTCGCGGGACGCCGCCTTCTGTTTCCACTTCAGGCTTTCGTCGCCGAAAGTGCGGGCTGCCATGGCCATGGCAGCGTCAGGCTGGCCGGCCTCCGCCGCTTTCAGCCGCCACATTTCCTCTTCGGCCTTGGTGGGGTTGTCACTGGACCGGCTGGTTCCACGAGGCGCGTAGGCCTGGCTCAGTGCCCACATGGCGTCGGCATCGCCTTTCTCGGCCAGCGGCGTCTGCGTCGCGATGACCTCGGCCCGCTGGGCTATTTCCTTTGACTCCTTCACCCGCCAGGGCTGGAAGGGCTGGCCGTCCTTGTCGGGCTTCGCCATGGCCGCGACGGCGGCGTTGGCGAGGCGCAGGGCCTCGGCCGGATTGCGCTCCACAGGCCAGATGTGCCTCTGGGAGGAGAAGAGCATCTGCTCGGCGAGGGTGATCTGCGAGTAGGGGTCGTTCATCTCCGCGCCCTTGCGCAGCCATTTGAGGGACTCGGCGGGCGCGCGGTCGTGCGAGTTATGCGCCTTGTCGTGGTAGTTGATCGATTGCAGGGAGCGGATGGCCGCGAGATTGCCCGCCTTGGCGGCGCGGATGCGCTGCGACTCGGACATGTCGGAGGGATGCTTGGGCGTGGCGCAGGCCGTCAGCAGCAGGCCGAGGATGGTGATGGCGAGGAAGCGGAGCGGCGGACGCTGACGGTGGGCAATGGAGGACATGGCCGGGCAACCAGAAAGGATGGGTTGCCCGAGTATGGCGGCATATTGCGGGCGTGTGCAGAGGGGCGGAGATCGCGGCGCCGGGAAGGGCAGCGGCGAAACGGCGCGCGGCGTTTCAGGCGGATGGCTCGGCCCGGCGCGGAGCTGTTCTTGGCCCCTTCGCGGGCCTGGTCTTCCCCGCCGCCGCAAGCCCGAGCAGGCGCCGAAAGGTGGGGCACTCCAGGTGACTGGGCGCAGGACACACCGCCGCATGGCGCAGGCCGTCGCGCATCGCGCTGAGCTGGCGGATGGTGGCGTCGAGTTCCTCGGCCTTGCCGGCCAGCAGGGCGCGGTCAATCTGCGGCCGGCCATCGGGCGCGAACATGCGACCGATCTCCTCCAGCGAAAAACCGGCGGCGCGGCCGAGCGCGATCAGCGCCAGCCGCTCCAGCACGCCGGCCTCGAACAGGCGGCGCAGGCCGCGGCGGCCAATGGAGGCAATCAGCCCCTGCTCCTCATAGAAGCGCAGGGTCGAGGCCGGCACGCCCGACTGCCGCGCCACCTCGGCGATATCCAGTTCACGCATCCCCTTGACCTCAAGTTAACTTGAAGTGGCACTCTGCTTCATACGCGGTGACAAGACAAGCCGCAGGAGCAGGAGAAAGCCATGGCAATCGCAGCAAGCATCTTGTTGACCGGCATCGGCGCCACGCTGGTGATGGACCTCTGGTCCTTCATTCGCGGGCGCTGGCTGGGCATTCCCCGTCCGGATTACGGCCTGGTCGGCCGCTGGGTCGGCCACATGCCGCAAGGCCGCTTCCGCCATGCCGCGATCAAGGCGGCGGCGCCGGTGCGCGGCGAGCGTGTGCTGGGCTGGGGCGTGCATTACCTGACCGGGGTGGCCTTTGCCGGCTTGCTGGTAGCCGGCTGGGGAGTGGACTGGTTACGGGCGCCAACGCTTGCGCCGGCTCTTGCCGTGGGCATCGGCACTATCGCGGCGCCCTTCCTGCTGATGCAGCCCGGCATGGGCGCGGGACTTGCCGCACGGCGCACGCCGAACCCGGCGGCGGCGCGCCGCCAGAGCCTGGTGACGCATGCGGTGTTCGGCTTCGGCCTCTATGCCGCCGGCTGGCTGGCACGCGCCCTGCTGCCGTTTTGAAACCGTTCGCGCCGGCCGCGGCGCAAACCCACTCAACTACTGGAGATTCATCATGAAAATTCCTGCCCGCTTCGCCCCCATCCTCTTTGGTGCGCTGCTCTCGCTCATCATGACCGGCGTGGTGTCGGCCTTCGTGCTGATGGTCACGCAGGGCGTGCATCCCGGCTTCCTGGCGCTGTGGCTGAAGAGCTGCGCCATGACCTGGCCGGTGGCCTTTCCGACAGTGACGCTGGTGGCGCCACTGGTAAGGAAGGTGGTGGCAGCGACGACCGCCTGAGAGGCCGGGCACGGTGCCCGGCCTTGAAGGGCAGATCTGGAACTTGTCCCGGGAGGGCGTCTGGCATATGGCCAGCCGGGATAAATCCCGACCTGCAGGGACGGGTTCCTGGCAACTTCAAAGGAAGAAGAATCTGCCCCTGCTTTCCGGACTGCGCCGCACCTAGGGCCTGTTGCCGCTGACCTTGTTGCCGCTGCCCAGGTCCTGCACGGCGCCATATTCGCCGCAGCTCGCGCGCGGTGCCCAATTGAACAGCACCTTGTTCTGCGTGGTGCCGGGATCCAGGATGACGACGGGGCATTCGCCCGTGTTCAGCGCCACGATGTTCCGGGTCGCTCCTGCCCGCAGCGTGATGCCCTGGCTGTCAGAGAAGCGGTTGGCAACGATCCGGTTGCCGGTGGTTTCCTGGGTCTGTGACGAGCTCATGAGCAGGCCCGGGAAGCCGTTGATGGTGTTGCCGATGACTTCCGAATCTTGTGCGCCAACCAGCGAGACGACAATGTCACGCGAGCGGCCCATTGTGTTGTTGTAAATCTTCCAATCGACAGCGTTGAAGGCCTGGAGGGCAATGGCGCCGGTAATGTCGTTATTCCGGATGGTCACGTACTTGCGCACGCTCAGGCCGGGAGCGCTGATGCCGGTGCCTTCCTCGATGAAGCTCGCGATCTTCAAGCCCTCGATCAGGATATTTTCCAGGGATGCATCCGCGAAAACGACATTGCAGATGCCATCGCCCGTGTTGGCGCCGTTGATGCCGACCAGTTGCAGGTTGGAATACTGGATGAAGGTGAGCTTGCTGTTTTCCGGGTTGTCCTCCCCGATAAAGCAGGAGAAGCCTTTGCTCTGGCCGTCGAAGACGACTTTGCCCGGCTCCGTGCCGTACTGGGTGGCCGTGTCGATGGCGGCGTTGATCTGGATGCCGTTGACGACTTCATCGGGAGTGAGCACGACGGTTCGCGCCTGTGCCGTGCCGATGGCCAGACTGCCGGCGGCCAGCAGAAGTGGTAGTGCTTTCATGGGGAGCTCCTTCCTGGAACTGATGGGTGACGAATCCTTGTCAAATCCACATTGATGCCGGTGACATCGCCGTTCCGGCGCAGGCAGGAAGGCGGCGACCTGGCCGCTGCAAGCGGCGCGGGATCCCGCAGGGGCGGGGTGGGTGAAAGATGGGATGAAACCGTGTGAAAGAAAAGCTTGAGTTGGTGGTGGGGTGGTAGGAGGGGGCGCGGCCCGTCAGGGCCGTCACGCCCGCCGCAACGGAATGGGCCGCACTCTCATCGTGAGCGACTTGCCATATGCCGAGTGCAATCAGGGGCTAATGGATTTCGCCGTTGTAAAACATACTTGCGGCGCCATCCTTCTTGACGGTGAGCTTGTTCCCCTCCGACAAGCTTTCAACGCCTTCTGAGCAGCCCTCGATTTCCGTCTTTCCAGTGACAGATTCCGTCCTGGTATCAAATGCGAAGGCGTAGGTTGTGGCGGGGCAGCTCTTGCCGTTTTCTCCCGTTGAAACTACGAGCACGTACTTTTCGCCAAATCTGTAGGCCTTTTCGATCTTCACATATCCGGTTGCGTCCGGAGACTGAACAACGGACTCAAGAACATTGATCATGCCGGCGCGAGACTGGAAATTGATGGCACTGCCAATATCCAGTGCCGATACATGGAACAGATCAGCTGCCGAATCGTCGGTGACGATGAGAGGCTCATATGACATTGTCGGCGCCGCCGGCGGGATGGGCGTGGCTTGCGTCTGCGATTGTGCGGGCTCCTCTGGCGGCTTGCTGCAGCCGGCGATGACGGCGACCAATGCGAGCGGGAGTATTCTGGTTTTCATAAGTGTTCCCTGATTTTGGCTGGCTTCAGGATCAAGGAGTTCTCGGCCCGATGCCTGCTGGTCAATCACGTGGAGTTAACGGCGCGCGCCGTTGCCTTGTCGCTAGCTGCCACAGGTTCCCTGGAGGCAGTACGCCGATTGTCAGGCATCACCCGCGGGCGTCATGTGTACCAGTTCCCAGATGTGGCCATCGGTATCTCCTCTTGAGGTGTAGCGGGGATTGCAGGAGCGCGCGAAGGGCGCCCGCCATTACCGCCGAAGTCTACCGTATCCCCGGGCGCGAAGGGTCGGCACGGTGGCCGAGGCCGGGTTTGGAAATTTTAAATGCCGGGCCGCTCGTCAGGCCGCCCGGCCGCGATAGCGGATTGCTGCCGCTTTGAAAGGCTGGAAAGTGCCTTGGCATAAGACCACCTGATCAGCTCCTGGAGGTAGTCAGCGGGGACCGCGCCAACCGCCACGATCGTGACCCAGCGGAACCTGGCCATATAGCGGGCGGGCTTGATGCCAGGAACGTCCGTCAGCTCCAGGAAGCGTTCCGGGGCGGTGCAAATACTGAAGCGCCATTGCTCTGGTTCGCTGGTCTTGAAGTAGGCAAACTTTCTGCCGCCTACATAGTAAACAAGCACGTTGCTGGGCGGCCCGTACAGTTTGGAGGAGGCGCCCGGGAGTCGGCTGCAATGCTCTTTTACGGCGGTAACTTCCATTTGATGGTCCCTGGGCGGCCTGAGGGGGAGTTAGGGGCGGGCGCCATTGAGCGGGGCAGCAGGAGTCGCTGCTCCGGCAATATCCCTGACCTTACCGAAGGCGAGCCGGAATTTGAAGTTCGGCAAGTTCTGGCTGTTCACTGGCGTCGCCGGTGCGTATTTTCCTGTCGGCGTAGTTAAACACTGGAAGGACTGACATGCCGAAATCGGCCGCTCTGGGTAAACAGCTTTCCAAACAAAGGGTGAGAAATGTCAATTTTGACGTCGAACTCCTCGGCGCCCACATCGAGGTGGGCAAGGACTACGCGTCCGGGTCCCAGGGCAGAAGGTAACGGCAGGCGGATAGTGGCCACCTGCATAAAATATCCGGCGTCAGTAAAGTGCAGGCCTGCCGAATCACACCGCAAGGAGACATACATCCCCAGGCCACCGCCGACGTGTTCGGCAATGCGTCCATCGTCCAGGAGCTGCATCCGGGACTGAAAAACAAAAGGGGGCTTGCCGGGGAATGAATAAGTACGACGCTTGTGAACGGTCTTTTCCTCGTCAGTCCAGACCTCAATGAAAACCGGAACATCCTCGCCTTCATAGGGCATCAGTGCGCCTGTACGCATCATGAGCCAGCCCAGAAACTTGCCGGGCAGGGTTGCGGAAACCTGCATCCTGCCTTCGTAGCGAACGCTGGTTCCGGGCGGAAGGTCCTGGTTAAAGCGCGCCTGGATGTGGGAGGGGGCGGAATTCCAGTCGTCGCCCAGTTTTTTCCTGAAAAGTGCGCCTTCGCTCAAGGGTGACTCCGGGTATACCAATGATGAATTTTTAGTGCCGCCGATTCTTTGGCGTGGAATCAGGGGCGTGCTCAAGCGCTGCGAGTAGGGAACAAAGGGGGGAGGCGATTGATCGATCAAAGGCTACAGCCCCTTCTCTTTTAGCGCCGTGACGACTTTTTCACCGATGCCCGATGCTGCTTCCACCACGCATCAAGCTTGCGCTCGATGGCGTCACTGCTGGCAATCTGCGGAAAGGAGCGATGAGGGTCGCTCTTGTCCTCTGTCTTCTGCACCACGCCATTTAAGTCGGCTACCGCTGCTGGGGCGGATGCGGCACTGTCATCGGCTTCGGCGATATTCTCGCTGTCATCGTCATCCTCCGCGAAGCCAGGATCATCGCCTTCATCTGCATTTTTGTCGGATTCCGCATCGCGGTCTTCCCATTCACCGATCAGCTTCTCGGCGCGGCGGAAGGCGTCCGGGAAAGAACGGCTTTGCGGGAGGGCCTCCTTGAAGAAGGCGCGGCCGAAATAGGTGAAATCGTTTTCGTCGCTGCAGCCGAAGGAGGTGCGGTCCTGCCGGGCGGCGGCGATGACCAGTGAGTGCTCGTCCTTCAGCAGCGGGATGAAGCCGCCGGAAAAGCAGGCGGAGATCACCACCACCTTGTGGCGGATGCCGCTGTCCTTGAGGAGCTGCGCCAGTTCGGCGGCCTTGATGTCGGCGAAATCCATTCGCTCCATGTCCAGCGAGAACTCGTGTTTGCGCGAACCGTGGCTGGTGAGGTAGAGAAAGAGGATGTCGTTGTCCTTGTCCATCAGGGTGGCGATGCGCTGCAGCGATTCACGCAGGCTGGTGAGCGTGGCCAGGGGCGCCGTCGCTACCGTGTTGCGGCTGTTGATCAGCGCCAGCGAGCGGCCCGCCGTGCCGAAGTCGCGGTCGAACTGCTCACGCACGAAACCGGTTTCACGGTGAAAAACTTCCTGTGTGCCGTCGCCCGCCACAGTCAGCAGGTAGAGGTTGGTGCGCCCGGCCTCGCGCGGCTTGAGGGCGGCCAGCGCGGCGTCGAGCAGCTGGCGCTGGTTGTAGAGCGCGGTTTCAATGTTGGCCTCGGTGAGGCGATCCTTTTCCACGTCGGGCAGCCGGCCATAGCGCCAGACGCCGCTTTGTTCCTTCTTGCCGTCGGCGCCGGCTGTGGCGAGGGTCAGGGTGCCCTGGCCATCGTACATGCCGTATTTGAAGCCGCCGACGTAGCGGTCGCCGTTGGCCAGTGTCAGCGTGCCCTGACCCTGTGGCCGGGAGGCACGGAAACCGCCTTCGTAACGGCTGCCGTCCTTGGTGACGCGGCTGCCCGTGGTCAGCTCACCGCCCTTGAACTCCCCGGCGTATTCGGTGCCATCAGCGCCGACATATTTGCCCGGGCCCTCCAGTCGCCAGTTCTTGAAGGCGCCTTCGTAGCGGCCGCCATCGCCGACCAGGTGACTGCCCTGGCCGGTGAATTCGTCGTTGACGAAGTCGCCCTCGAAAACCACGCCCTGCGGCATCTCATAACGGCCCTTGCCATTGAAGCGGTGGCGCTCGAAGCCGCCGCGGTATTTGCGGCCATTCGTCATGGTCATCTCGCCCTGGCCCCAGAACATGCTCTGGCGGAACTCGCCGGTGTAGACGGCGCCTTGCGACGTCTCCAGGCGGCCCTTGCCGGCCATCATGCCCTGGCGGAATTCGCCCTCGTAGAGGTGGCCGCTGGGCATATTCAGTTTGCCCTGGCCCGAGAACAGGCCGCCTTCGAAACCGCCCTGGTAGCGCATGCCATTTTCCCAGACGACGACGCCCTCGCCCTGGCGCACGCCGTTCACCAGCGGGCCGGTGTAGCGGCCGCCGTCGGGGGTAATGGCTTCGGCGCTGAAGGCGAGCGGAGAGAGGAGGGTGAGCGCGGCGGCCAGGAGGCCACGGCGGATGAGGCGAAGGGCAGGGCTGCTCATGAGAGGTCCGTTTCTTGTTGGTCTTGTCGGGGCGCTGTCAGGGTACGGGAGTGTACGGAGAGCACAAGCCCTGGGCGAAGCGGACGTCGGCGGGCTGGCGGCTGCGGTAAGGCTCACAAGCCTGTGCCTTGCCGCAGGCGGCGGCTGCGGGGTTTGCTTCCGCATGAGCGGCGAGCGCGGCTTTCTCAGCTGAGTCGATGCCTACGGTACTGACGGAGCCGCCGCGGACGGCCCGTCGAGTGGCGGCGGCGAAGGCGGATAGAGTCTGTATTTACAGTTCCCGCTGAAGGACAGCACGGCCACGTACGGGGCGAATTCATCCTGTGCGGAATGCAAGGCCAGCTCCAGCACCGGGGCGGGAGTCGCCCGCCACTGGACATTGCGCGCCATGGTGTTCTCGTGCCGGTTCAGCTCCGGCACGGCTTTTGAGCAGAGGACCTTGCGGCGGGGGTTGAGGCTGATCACTTGTACCTGGAAGCGATGCCAGCAATTTTCCTCCGAGCATTCCTGGAAGGCGAGCAGGCGATGGGAGCCCGAGGTCGCGGCGAGCGCAAGATCGGGCGGGATGGCAGGCAAGCCACGGTCCGCCGCCTGTGAGGACGACGCGAGGGCTAGCAAGGCAAGGGCTGGCAACGCAATGGCGGACAGGCGTCCTATCATCGCGTCGCGGCAGAAGCCGAGGCAGGTGGCGTAAAGCGCTTGACGGTCACAGTCCACTTTCTTCCCCGGCTTTCTACCGTGCGGCATCTCCATTACCGCACAGGCGCTGGCTGAATGCGGCCGAAGGCCGACTCTGCGGACCTGACCGTACCGGTCGTGAAGAACAGGGTGTTGTCGCTGAGAGTGCCGACGCCCGAGCCGCTGTTGCCTGCGCCGATCCGGTCGCCGTTGCGAAAGGCCAGCGCGCTGAGTCCGCGCAAGGTGAGGGCAGTGCCGTTGGCGTCATTTACGGTGCCGGCGAACGCACCCGTGGAACGGTCGAAGGCGTTGATGCGCCCATCGCCGGCATTGGCCACCAGCACCTTGCCGCCGAGTTCGCCGAAGTTATCCGGTGCCAGTGCGATGCCGCGTGGCGCATTGAGCGGACCGCCAGTGATGAGGCGACGCTCGAAGTTGCCGCTGGCATCGAAGAGGCTGACGATGCCGATGCCCGCCCCTTCCACGATGGTAAGGACTCCGCTCGCCTCCCGGGGCTTTGCATAGACCACGGCCAGGCGGTCGCCCAGCGTCTGGATGTTGAAGGGCTTGTAGCCGGCGGGAAGCGTGGGGTCGCGGAACGCGCCGCGGGGGCTGATCTTGATGAAGCCGCTGTCGAAGGTGTCGATGCGGCCATTCCCGAAGTCAGCGGCGAATAGGAAGGAGCTGCCGCCGCTTGCGAGCAGGGCCAGCCCGGTGTATTCGGCGCTGCCGGCGGGGTCGGTATAGACCGTGGCCGCCTGCCTGCCGAAGCCACTGTCGGCAGACCAGGCCGCGAGGGTGCCGCTACTCGTGCTGAAGATATAGGCGGCCGGGCCGGTGATGCCGTTGGCGCTGACCCGGAAGGCCGTGGCACCGGCGGTCTCCACCACGCCGGTAACGTGCGAGCCGCCCCGGCTGCCGGGAATCGCGACGGGATCGTTGCGGCTCACGCCGTTGGCGTCGTACACCGTCGCGACCGTGGTATGGGCATTGGCGACCCAGATCGGGCCGTCGCCGACGGCAAGGTCCCAGGGTTTGGAAAGATTGCTGTCGGTGAGGCTGGTGTCGGTGTCGAAGACGCTTTCCGGGCCGGCGACCAGCACGGTGGCGTCGAAGCCCTGCGTCTGCGGCGACGCACCGATGGGTGTGGTGCTGGCGGGGCTTCCGTCGGACGAGGAGCCTCCGTTGCAGCCCGTCAGGCAGGTCGCCAGCGTGCACAGGCCAAGCGCCAGCGTGCCGACCCTGAGACTCTTGTAGGTAAGCTGCATCGAAAACCTCCGGTTCGCCGATGACAAGAGCCGGTCGAGCAGAATGCTCAGCCCGGCCCTGGATCAGCTTGCGTTGGCTATACGGAGAAGTCTGGAGAAGATGCGCGGCTTTTCGTAAGAAGTGCAGCGCATGAGCTAGCAATTTGTATGGAGCATTGCTGATTCGTGGGAAGCAGGTGGGCGGCGTATGGCCGACAGCGGCCTGGAATACCTGGAGCAGGCGGCCTGGGAAATTCCGCCCAACCGCATCCCGTTGACGGAAGACAATGCGGTCAGCCAGCTGCTGGCGGCAGAGATATTCAGGCAGCCTGGGCTGCACGGTCGATGTGGTGGGGAACGGCCGGGAGGCGGTCCAGGCCTTCCGGAGCCGGCCTTACGATCTGGTGCTCATGGACTGCGAGATGCCGCAGCAGATCGGCCTCGACGCCACGCGCGCCATCCGCAAGCTGGAAGCGGACGGCCTGCGGGTCGGCGCGCCGCGCACACCCGTTATCGCGATGACGGCCTCGGCCCTACTGGGCGATCCGGAAAAATGCCTGGCCGCCGGCATCGACGATTTCATGTCCAAGCCGCTGCGCCTGAGCCAGCTCAACCGTTGCTGCGGCACTGGCTTGCCGCCGGCGCGGAGGCTGGGCAGGAATGCGCTGCAGCCGGGCAGGGAGAAGGGGGGCGAGAAAAACAGGGAGACAGCGCCTGAGGGGCTTCCTGGGGTGAACAACTCTGTCCCGTGTTCTTGGTGGCTCGGGGAAAACGTGGCCGTCCATTTTTTCTCCGGCGAAGATATGAGTGCCTGGCTGCTTCAGCAGAAGAAGCAGCACCCGAAATCGCTGCCGCGCACGCTGTTCGGCGAGCGGGTGGCCAAAAGCCTGGCCTTCTGGACGATAAAAGGGCCTAAGTGAAGTATAAATTTCACGCGGCCTTTTTTACCTTTCGTCCCTTCTGATTTCGGGGATGGGTTTGATTGTGCGCAGGAAGTCAAAAAAAGTGCGGCCGGTTCCACGCGTAGGAGCCCTTGATGCCCATGAGCGCCAAGGCATACGTGCCGGAAGCAGCGTGGGAAAAAGGGGGACGGAGTGAATAGGCCACAAATTGATCAGCCGCACATCCCCTGCACCTCATCAAGGACCTTATGCACTCCGACCCCTTTAACGCAGCGAGGCCTGAGTGGGGGGCACGGCACGCCAAAACGCGGTCAGCACCAATAGGCAGATGCCGGCTGGCTTGCTAGAGTCGGCACCGACAAAAAAACAAAGGGCCATCACCGGCCCACCGGAGTCCTTCTTGCGTCTTTCCCTGCGAATTCTTGTCGTCTGCGGCAGCCTTGCCTGGGCTGCCGCCGTGCAGGCCGAAGTCTCCCCCGTCCTGCCTGCCATCGCGCCAGCCGCCGCCGTGCCGGTTGCCCCTGCAGCCCCCGCCACTACGGCGCCGACGACTACGGCCGGCGTGCCGGTGCCCGCCAACACCGTCGTCGAGCTGGAGATGGTAGACAGCGTGAGCTCGCGCACCTCAAAGCCGGGCGACGTCTTCCGTCTGCGCCTGACCGCGCCGCTGGCCATCGAGGGCACCGAGCTGCTGCCGGCCGGCACGCCGGCAACCGGCGAGGTCGTGCATGCCGCCAAGTCCGGCTTCGGCGGCAAGCCCGGCGAACTGCTGCTGGCCGCGCGCTTCATCGAGGCGCCGCAGGGCCGCATAAAGCTGCGCGCCGGCCTCGGCGCCGCCGGCCAGGACAACACCAAGGCCTCGATCGGTGTCGCCATCATCGCCGGCGCCGGCATTGCCGGAGCGGTGGTCGGCATGGCCGTGCGCGGCAAGGACCTCGAGCTCGATGCCGGCACCCGAGTCTCGGCGCGAATCGCCGCCGACGCCACGTTCGTGCCCGCCCTTCCCGTCTCTTCCCCCCCACAAGGAGTTGCTCCATGAAGTTGTTCCGCGCGATTGCCTGCGGTCTCGCCCTCACTGCCGCCGTCGCCCAGGCGGAAGACGCGACCGCCCCTGCAGTTGACACGGCGGCCCCGGCCCCGGCCGTTGTCGCTGCCGATCCCGCCGCGCCTGCGGCGACGACCGCTTCCGTCATCGGACAGCCGGCCGCTGGCAAGGGCCAGATCGTGTTCTTCCGCCCCAAAAAACTCATGGGCGCGGTGTTCGGCTTCAAGGTGCGTGAAGAGAAGCAGGAGCTCGGCGTAATGCACAACGGCACCTACTTCGTGCTCGACGCCGAGCCGGGCAAGCACAGCTATGTGGTGCACTCCGAAGCCAAGGACGTGCTGACCCTTGAAGTGGAGGCCGGCGAGGTCTACTACGTGCAAGGCACCATCAACATGGGCTTCATGGCCGGTCGCCCGAACCTGAGCCCGAGCACCGCCGCCGCCTTCGAGGCGGAAAAGAGCAAGCTCGAGGTCTCCTCGCTGTAAGGTCGACCGTGCATGAAATAGGCCCCGCGTATGCGGGGCTTTTTTTTTCAGCGTGGCGCATCGGTTCAGGCCGCGATGTGCGATGTGCGAGTTGCAGACTGCCTGCCGCATCGGGCTGCGCGGCGAGAAGCCGCTCTCTTGATGGGCGCAGAAGCGTAAAGGACGCTGGAGAGCCAGAGGTAGACCGGGCTTGATCTCGTGGGCGAGGTGCTGGATGTCACCGGGCATCTCGGGGGCTTTAACCTCCGGCGGGCTTGGTCTTCTGCTTATGCGGTGTGGCAGAACGTTTAAGGAATGTAAGAAGCCGCACCAGTGGCCAAAAAACGTGGAGTTCAGGCGCGCGCAGACGCCCTAGGGTGTAGTAGCCGACGTGTACCGCGTCGCCTGGAGCGAAGGGTTAGGAGCCTGCTGCTTACTCAGTAGGAGGCTCAAAATCAGTAACTACCTCAAACTTCCCGCCTTCTTCAACTTTCTCAAAGGCGCTGCCAATGGGTGAGCTAAGCAACGGAATAATGCTTGGATCATAGTTGGCGATGGTATTGACATCGTAGAC
>JAJFBF010000130.1 GCA_020697295.1 Moraxellaceae bacterium
CCAGAGCGTGGGGTCTTCCAGCTCGCGCATCACCTCTTCGAGGCGTTCTTTCTTCAGGTCGTAGTCAAAGATACCCCCGGAGCGAAGTGCTGCGCTCGGTGAGGTCCTTGATACGATTCAGGCAGGGATTGATTTCCATCGGGATAACGCGGCCTTGGGAAAAGGTCGCGTATTCTACCGAAGGCCGGGTGCGCTTGCACCCGGCCCGTCAGGGCATTGCCGCGATTACTTGGCGGGATCGGCGGGAATCGCAGGTGCGGCTGGCACAGCGGGAATGGCAGCGGCAGGCGCGGTGACCGGAGCCACGGCCTCGACGGCCTTGGCGGCAGCCTTGTCGCGCTGCTGCACGGCGGCATCGCGGGCCTCCTGCCGGGCCTTGCCTGCAGCCTTCTCGGCAGCGTCCTTCTGGTCACGGGCAGCCTTTTCGGCGGCATCCTTCCGGTCCTTTGCGGCATCCGCCGGGGCGGTCGGCACCTCGCCCCGGGCAGCCTGCCCGGCAGCCTTGCCCTTTGCCTCAGCGGCTTCAGCCTTTGCCGCCTTGCCCTTCTTCCTGGCGTCCCTTCTGGCCTGCTTCGCTGCCTTTGCGGCCTTGCGCTGCTCGTTGCGCAGCTGCTTTTCGGTCCGCATCACCTGGCCTTCCGGGGTCGCCACTCCTTCCGCCTGGTCAGGCATCTTCTCGGCGCGGGTGACCTGGCCAGCGGGCGCCGCGGCACCGTCAGCGGCGAGAGCCGGCAGGGACAGGGTGGAAACGAGGGCAGCCAGGGCCAGCTTTTGAATCTTCATGGGAGTACGTCCTTTCAGAGCTCGGGGTAACGGATGAGTATCAGCCCGGCGCCGGTCGGAAAGATTGATACAGGTCACAACTGTCCTGCGATGCAAGGCAACCGCCCCGCCGGCTCAGGCCAGGGGCTCCAGATACTCGACCATCAACTGGAGAGTACGGCTGCCCCGGTATTCGTTGATATCCAGGCGATAGGCCAGGCGCACGCGGCGAGCCTTGTTGGGCCAGAGCTCGCGGTCGACATTGAAGGCGATGGCATCGAAGACCCGATTGGACTCGGGATGGCTGATGCTCATCTTGAGATGCCTTTCCTTGAGCAGGCGCTGCTCGAGACAAACAAACTCCCCATGGAACAGCGGCTCCGGGAAGCCCTGACCCCAGGGGCCTGCCTCGCGCAGCAGCTCCACAAAACTCTCGCTGAAGCAGTCCGGCGGCAACTCGCCATCCGAGTAGAGCACAGGCTCGAAGTCGGCCGGATCGGCGGCCGCATGCACGGCCGCATCGAAGGCCAGGCGAAACGCCGCCAGATTGTCAGCAGGCAGGGTCAGGCCGGCCGCCATGGCGTGACCGCCAAAGCGCGTGATGAGGCCGGGATTGAGGGCCGCGACGGTGTCCAGCACATCACGGATATGGATGCCGGGGATGGACCGCGCCGAGCCCTTGAGGACCGTGGGATGCTTTTCACTGCTGTCCGCCGGCGCAAAGGCAATGACGGGACGGTGGTAGCGCTCCTTGAGCCGCCCCGCCACGATGCCGATCACGCCCTGGTGCCAGTGCCGGTCGAACAACACCAGCCCGTGCGGCAGGCGCTCCCGGTCGAAGCTGAGCTGGCGTACCGCGGCCAGCGCCTCCTGCTGCATGCCGGCTTCGATGCTGCGTCGCTCCAGGTTGAGTCTGTCGAGCTCGGCCGCGTATTGCGCCGCCAGCTCGGGCGATTCCGTGAGCAGGCCCTCGATACCATGCGACATGTCGTCAAGGCGCCCTGCCGCATTGAGCCGTGGCGCCACCTGGAAGGCCAGGTCGCTGGCGACCACCTGTCCCTGCGCCCTGCCCGCCACCGCAAGCAGCGCGCTGATGCCCGGACGGCAACGACCTGCGCGGATGCGCGCCAGCCCCTGAAAGACGAGCACGCGATTATTGGCGTCGAGCGGGACCACGTCGGCGACCGTACCGAGCGCGACGAGATCGAGATAGTCTGCCATGGACGGCTCACGCAGGCCCTGGCGCGCATACCAGTCCGCGTCCTTGAGCCGGGTGTGCAGGCGCGACAGCAGATAGAAGATCACGCCGACGCCGGCCAGGTGCTTGCTCGGAAATCCGCACTCCGGCTGGTTGGGATTGACGATGGCATCGGCCGCCGGCAACTCCGCGCCCGGCAAGTGATGGTCGGTGATGAGGACGCGCAGCCCGGCCTGCTGCGCGGCGCTCACCCCCTCGATACTGGAAATGCCGTTGTCGACGGTGACGATGAGCCCGGGGGATTTCGTGGCGCAGGCCAGCGCAACGATTTCCGGCGTCAGGCCGTAGCCGTACTCGAAGCGGTTGGGCACGAGATAGTCCACGGTCGCGCCCATGGCGCGCAGCGCCAGTACCGCCAGGGTGGTGCTGGTGGCGCCATCGGCATCAAAGTCCCCCACCACCAGGATGCGCTCATGATCGCGCAGGGCCTGCTCCAGCACCGCGAGCGCCGTCTCCAGCCCCTTCAGCGACTGCGCCGGGGCCAGGCCCTTGAGCCCGCGCTCGAGCTCGGCGGTATGGCGCACGCCACGCAACGCATACAGGCGCGCCAGCACCGGATGCATGTCCGGCAGGAGCTCGGCATCGGCCGGCAGGAGACGGGGGCGGATGACTTTTTTCATGCAGGATGGGGTTACCGCAAAGGCTGTGGGTGGGTTGCAGCGGCCTTGCCCTGGGGCCAGGGGCGGCTTGTCGGGCCGGAGCGCGAGCTGCTTGTCGGAATGAAGCCCGACCTGCGGATCGGCTCGAGTGGCAAAGCCCCCCCCGGCGAGCATCGGTCGGCTGCCTTATTGTGCGCCCCTGCCGGGAAATGTGCGCGGCCGGATAGACCGCAGGCAAGCCTGAATGCAAAAGCCCGTGACAGGCACGGGCTTTTGGCAGGGCTGAAACGCGGCTTACTTGCCCATGGCGCTCAGGATGGAGGCCTTGACCTGGTCCAGGGTGGCATCGATGGTCTGCACCACGGCATTGCCGCACTGCTTGATCGCGGTGTCGGGATCCTTGAGGCCGTTGCCGGTGAGCGTGCACACGATCTTGGAGCCTTCGGGAATCTTGCCCGACTTGATGTCGCGCATGGCGCCGGCCAGCGAGGCGGCGGAGGCCGGCTCGCAAAAGACGCCTTCACGCATGGACAGCAGGCGCTGGGCATCCAGGATTTCCTGGTCGGTCAGCTCGTCAAACCAGCCACCGGACAGTTTCTGCAGCGCCCAGGCCTTGTCCCAGGACTGCGGATTGCCGATGCGGATGGCGGTGGCGACCGTCTCCGGATTGGCGACGGGACCGCCGCGCATGAAGGGCGCGGAGCCGGCGGCCTGGTAGCCCACCATCTTCGGCAGATTGTTGCAGGTGCCGCGCTCCTTGTACTCGGTGTAGCCCATCCAGTGCGCCGTGATGTTGCCGGCATTGCCCACGGGCAGGCAGTGGAAATCGGGAGCGAAGCCGAGTTCGTCGACGATCTCGAAGGCGGCCGTCTTCTGGCCCTGCAGGCGATACGGATTGATGGAGTTCACGATGGTGACCGGCGCGTGCTCGGCCACCTGCTTCACCAACTCCATGCCCTCGTCGAAGTTGCCGCGGATCTGCAGCGTGATGGCGCCGTACATCATGGCCTGGGCCAGCTTGCCCATGGCGATCTTGCCTTCGGGAATCAGCACGAAGGCG